>JBBRBX010000053.1:0-35915 GCA_038205395.1 Caldilineales bacterium | reverse complement strand
TCGGTGGTGGTCGTGAGCGGTCTGCTCTGGGGAGTGGAGGCTATCGCCGCCGGCGACATTCACACCTGTGCGGTGACCACGACCGGTGGCGTCAAATGTTGGGGAGCCAATTGGAACGGCCAACTGGGCGACGGTACGTATACTGACCGCTGGACGCCGGTGGCTGTGGTTGGTCTCAGCAGTGGGGTGCAGGCCATCTCCGCCGGTTATAATCACACCTGTGCGCTGACCACAAGCGGCGGCGTCAAGTGCTGGGTCAACAATCAATACGGCCAGTTAGGTGACGGCACGACGGACAGCCACCCGACGCCGGTGGCTGTGGTTGGCCTCCGCAGCGGAGTGCAGGCTATTGCCGCCGGCGTCTCCCACACCTGTGCGTCGACCACAAGCGGCGGCGTCAAATGCTGGGGCGCCAATAGAAGTGGCCAACTGGGCGACGGCACGGCAACCAGCCGCCCGACGCCGGTGGCTGTAGCCGGCCTCAGCAGCGGCGTGCAGGCTGTCGCCGCCGGCGGTGGCCACACCTGTGCGTTGACCATAAGCGGCGGCGTCCAGTGTTGGGGCGCCAATTGGAGCGGCCAACTGGGTGTCAATCCGGGCTGGACGCCGGTGGATGTGGTTGACCCGCGCTACAACGACGCGGCGCTGCATTTGCCCGTGGTCTGGCTGGACGCCGGCGGGGGGCGGTGAGAGTGGAGGCAGCGGACGACAATAGCAAAGGGAAGCTTAGCGCATGAATTCTTTGGGCTTTGACCAGGTTTACCAATATGTGCATGACAATCTTGATCATTTCCACACGGCTCGCTTGGAGAGCTTGCGCAATCTGGATATGCGCAGACTTACGCAAAAGAATCCCTACCTGTATTGCGCCAGAAATGTCTGGTCAGCAAACGACATTATTAAAGACATGATGGGCGCTTGTCTGGCCGGCAACGAAGAAGAAATACTGGGGCGGTTTCTGGGGGAGCTAGCCATTTTTGTTTGTGCGCAGACAATGGGCGGCCACAAAAGCACGACAGCCGGTTTGGATTTGGAGTTTGTCGGCGTAGATGGGGTCTACTATATCGTCGCGATAAAGTCCGGTCCAAACTGGGGAAACTCTTCGCAGAAAGCCAGGCTGGTAAACAGCTTTCGTCTTGCCACCCGCCGATTGCACGAGTGGCAGCCTGGCCGTTTGGTACAGCCGACATTAGGCATCTGCTATGGCAAGACGCGCACGAGCCGCATGAAGCAGGGCTATCTGAAGGTGGCCGGCCAAAACTTCTGGTCGCTCATTTCCGGCAGCCGCACCCTGTATACGGAAATTGTTGGGCTAGTCGGCTATCAAGCAACACAAAAGAGTGATGCCAATAATGCCTATGCCCAAGAACGCGTTCACCTTGAGAACAAGCTCACGGCGGAATTTCTGTCCCAATACTGCCTTGCCAGTGGCGCGATTGACTGGGAGAAGCTGGTGGAAGCCAGTTCCCCCAATTACGACCTCGACAAAGTGCTTGATCTACAAATGCCGTAAAGATTCACTCTGCTTATGGCGTCTGGCCGGCCGCTGCATCCGGCGCAGCCGCTTCCGTGGCGGCGGGCGTGGGGGTGGCGGGGACTTCGGTGCCCGGCCCGACCAGGTAGACCGCCCGCCACGGCTCGTAGGTGCTGGCCAGGGTGTCGGTGCGCGTGGTGCCGTCCTCGACGATGGTGCGGGTGACGGTGACGCTCATACCCTCTTTGGCCCAGTCCACCTGCTTCTTCTCGCCCAGCGCCAGCGATTCGTCCACCACATATTGCGCCGGGGCCGGCTCCTTGACATCTTTGATCACCGGCTTGCTGACGCTGACGGTGCGGCCCGGCGCCGTGCCGTAGAAGTTGAAGGTCATCACGCCGTTGGCGCTGTCCACCACCGGCTCCAGCAGCAGATAGGCCCCCGTGTCGTTGCGAAACTGAAAGTCCACATAGGGTGTGAAGATGGTGGCGTCCATCCCCGGTTCGCCGTACCAATCGACCACATAGCCGTGGTTGGTGCGCGTCACAATCGGAAAGCCGCCCTCATAGGCCGTGCGGAAGACGGTGGTGCTGACCTGGCAGACGCCGCCGCCCACGCCGACTGCCGTGCGGTCGCCCCAGATCACCAGTCCATCCTCAAAGCCATTGGCCGAACTGACATCGCGCACGACGTCGTTAAAGCTGAAAATGCCGTTGGGCGGCACCACAACGCCCTCGAACTTCTCCGCCGCCACTTCAATGTTACGCACGCGGCTGGCGCTGCTGCCGCCAAAATAGGTGTTGGAGGAGGCGACCAGCTCACGGATGCCCATCTCGGCAATACGGTTGCTGTCCACCGCCGGGGCAACTTCCACCAGGGCCAGCGGCGCCTGCATGCTCTTTTCCGTCAGCGCCGTCTGCACCGACTGCAGCGTGCTCTCCACATCCAGCTTGCGCCCCGGCTGGCTGCTCTGCAGCACAGTCAAGGCGCCGGTGTTGGGGTCAAAGCGCAGGCGGGCGTCGCGCGGCGCCACATCCACCTGCTGCGCTAGCGTCTCCAGATAGGCGCGCAGGCTGTCCGTGTCGATCTGCAGCGGGTCGACGGCGGTGATCAACTGCGAGAGCCGGGCCGGGTCCAGCGCGATCTCCAGGCCGGATTCCGCCTGCAGGAGCAGCGGCTGCTGCACCAGCGCCACAGCCGGCAGATCTGACGCGGCGGGATCGGCGGGCGGCGGCGGCAAAGTGGCAAAGGTCAGCGGCACCACGGCCGTGGCGTGCAAGTCGGTGCTTTGCAAGGCTGCGGTCACATCCGCCAACGTGGCGTCGAGGTTGACCTGCACCCCGTCTGCGGCGGGCACCGCCACGCTGCCGATCGTGCGGGCGGGCGCGGGTGCCTTGTCGACGGTGGCGGCGACGGCGCGCAGGGCCGCGGCCAGCGGCTCCGGCGCAATGCGCAGCGGCGGCGTGATCGAATTGCCCAGCAGCGCCGCCTGGAACTGCGCAGCGACATCCGCCAGCAGCGAGGAACGGCGGCCCACCAGATAGCCCTGATTGACCGCCGCCACCAGATCGGCTTCGGCGCGCACCTGGCTGGTCTGCAGCGGCCACTCCTGCCCCTGATAGGCCACCACGACCGGCGGCAGCGGATAGCTGTACAACTCCTGCTGCAGCCGTTTGAGCGCTTCGGCGCGCGTCAGCCCGCCGACCGGGACGCCGCCGATCGACACGCCGGTGTAGAGCCGGTTGGCGTGCCAGAACTGCCAGGCGGCGGGCAGGCTGACCAACAGCAGCAGCGTCAACAGCAGCCAAAGGCCGACCAGGTCAAAAGCGGTGCGCCGCATACGCGGGCGGGTGGGTGCGGGATAGTAGGTGGTTTGCATCGTCCGTCGCCTAACGCCCCAACTGCGGGCCGATATACCAGAAGGGAATCAGCAGGTTCAGCAAAAAGAGCAGCACAAAGGGCGTGGCCCACGCCAATACACGCAAAACCGCTAAATAGGGCTGCAGGGCCGGCGCTCGCAGCCGGCGCTGCACTGCCTGCGGTGGGCCAATGATACTAGCATCAACGGCCCCTGAAAGCAAGAAAGGTTGCAAATAGAGCAGCAGCGCCAGAGCGCCCATGCCCGCCATGGCCCATTTGTCTTGAAAGGGGGTAAACATGGCGGCGGCGGCCAGCGAGACGGTCAACAACCCCAACAGCAGCCCCGTCACCTTGCCTTGCAGCGGCTGCATGATCTCGCGCCAGCCGAGGGCGACAAAGATGCTGATCGGCAGAACGCCCCACAGCAGATAGCGCCCCTGGTGCTGGACAAATTTTAGGTTGTACCAGATATAGCTGGCCAGCACGGCTGCCACCATCACGACAAAGAAACCCAGCAGCCAGAACTGAAAGCGGTCCAGATCGGTCTCCGGCCGGCCCGAAATAAAGCGCACCAACGCCCACAGCAGCCCACACAGCACGACGCCGCTGAAGATCAGCAGCATCAGATAGATGCGGCTGTCCATAAAGACGCTGAGCCAGCCGAACGCGCCCCAAAAGCTGCGAAAGGTAAAGCTCATGGCCCGGTCGCTGTAGGCGACCAGCCCATGCTGCGCCAGCCAATCCGCCGTTGTCGGTTGGCCGGCCACGACGGCATCATGAAAGCGCAGCCCCAGAATGTCCCATGCCCCGTACAACTGGACATTGCGCAGCCAGAGCGGCAGGGCGATCAGCACAGCCGGCGCCGCCACCCAGAGCATGGCCTGCAGCGCGCGCCCGAAGCTGGGGAGGCTCGGCCCTTTGCTGTGGGTCGGCTGTGCGCGTGGGCGCAGCCAGACCGTCAACCCCACCAGCCCTGTAAAGAGGAGCAGCCCCATGTAGGCGTAGATTTTGGTGAGCATTCCCAGCCCCAGCAGTACGCCAAGGAGCAGCAGCAGCGGCCAGTTGATCGGCGCGGAAGCGCCGCCGGGTGCATAAAAGCGCCGGCGCATCCAGCGCAGCAGGGTCAGCAGGGCGGCCAGCAGCAGCAATTGCGCCAGCCCGTCGTTGTTGACCGCCGCGCTCATGGCTACCTGCATCGGCAGGAAGGCGGCAAAGGCGACCGCCCCCACCAGCAATAACTGTTTGTTGGGAAAGATGAGTTCCACACACAGGTAGAGCAGAATAATCACAAAAGCGCCCAGCCCCACGCTGAAGAGACGCAGAATCAGCAGCGACCCCTGCCCCAACAGATAGACGGGCGCGGCAGCCAGATAGTAGAGCGGCGGCTGGTAGGCTTCGTAGCGCACCGGCGCAATCGGCATATCCGCCGGAAAGTGGCCGCTGATCAGCTTGTTGAGATATTCCTGGTCATAGTCGCCGCTGTGCAGCACCGGCAGCCCCTGCCCGGCGGCGATGGCGGCGATATTGTTGTAGTGCGCGGGTTCGTCCGGGTTCTGCCAGGAGGGCGTGGTGGCGGCAAACAAGGTGGCCGCCACCAGGTAGGCAGCCACAATACCAAAAAGGTAGGCGCGCGGATGGCGGATGTAGAGCCGATCCAGACGAGCCGAGATGGGCCGGTAAGGTCGGGCGCCCTGAAAAGGCGTTTGGGCTACAGGGCGCCCGTTGATGCCAGTCTGCATAGCTGCTGCCGGGGCCGCTAAGGCTGCGTCACGCCGAGCTTTTGCGCCATCAGTTCATCATCCAGCTTGACAAAGAGGGCCACCGGTTCGCGCAACTGCTGGCCGCTGCGCAGGCTGGTGACTTCCCAGCGTCCGCCGGCCGGCGTGTGGTCATAACGCAGCACGCGATGCTCCCCGCGCGCGTCGGCGACCATCTCGTCATATTGGCGGCCAAAGAGCGGCTGCGTATAGCCGAGCATTTGGTGCAGTTGTTCGCTGCTGTGCGGCAGGATTGGCCCCCACATCAGCTTGAGCCAGTCGATTGCCTGCAGCGCCACATAGACGGCGGTGGCGGCGCGCGTGCGGTCCTGGCCGATCATCTTCCAGGGCGCCTGCTCGTTGAGATATTGGTTGACGCGCTGGCTGAGACGGCGCACTTCCAGCAGGGCGGCCTTGAGCTTGACGGCGGCATACAGGCTGCCCACGCTGTCAAAGCCGGCACGAATCTCCTCCAGAAATGCCTGGTCGGTCTCCTCCAGCGGACCGGGTTCGGGCACTACACCGTCAAAGCGCTTGTAGGCAAAGCCCAGCATGCGGTTGACCAGGTTGCCCCAGTTGGCCACCAGCTCGTTGTTGATGCGGTCCATAAAGTCTTGCCAGGTAAATTCAACGTCGGCGCTTTCCGGGGCCATGGCCGTCAGCACATAGCGCCAGGCGTCGGGTTGGAACTCGGCCAGCACGCTGTTCCAGCCGATCACATTGCCGCGGCTGGTGCTGAACTTGCCGCCGTGCAAATTGAGATACTCATTGGCCGGCACATCATACGGCAGATTGAGGTGGGTGGCGCCGTGGTTGAAGCCGATCAACATCCCCGGCCAGATAATGGTGTGAAAGGGGATGTTGTCCTTGCCGATAAAGTTATAGATGCGCGCCTGCGGGTTGACATCGGCATCCCACCACTGCCGCCAGGCTTCGGCGTCGCCGCTCAGTTTGGCCCACTCGATGGCCGCGCTGTAGTAGCCGATCACGGCGTCGTACCAGACATAGATGCGCTTTTCGGGGTAATTGCCGAGCGGGATCGTAACGCCCCAATCCAGGTCGCGGGTGATGGCGCGCCCGTGCAGGTCGCGCAGTTCCAATTGGCCGCGCGTAAAATTGAGCACATTGGGCCGCCAGTGCTCTTTGTCTTGCTGGATCCACTCGAGCAGCGGCTCGTTCATTTTGGCCATGTCGAGAAAGAAGTGCTCGGTCTCGCGCACTTCCAGCGTCGTGCTGCTGCTGATTTTGGAGTGCGGATTCTTGAGTTCGAGCGCATCATAGAGACGGCCGCAGTTGTCGCATTGGTCGCCGCGTGCGCCGGCAAAGCCGCAGAAGGGACATTCGCCCTCGATATAGCGGTCGGCCAGAAATTTATTGGCCAGCGGGTCAAACCACTGCTTCTGCACATCTTTGTAGATAAAGCCGGTTTGCCAGTGGCGGACAAAGACCTGCTGCGTCACATCCCAATGGTTTTCGCTGTCGGTGTGTGTATAGAGGTCGAACGTCAGCCCCATCTGAAGGCAACCATCGACAAACATGCCATGATATTTGTCCACGATCTCCCTATAAGACACGCCATCGGCCTCGGCCTTGAGCATGATAGGGGTGCCGTGGGTGTCGGAGCCGCTGACCATCAGCACATCGTTGCCGATCATCCGCTGGTAGCGCGCAAAAATGTCCGGCGGCAGATAGGCGCCGGCTATTTGTCCGATATGTTTTTCGCCGTTGACATACGGCCAGGCCACACCCACCAAGATTTTGTTGCCCATGCTAACCCTTCAAATCACGATTCGCCCACCAGCCGATCAGAGAGACAATGGCGTAGAGCAGTAGAAAAAAGAACAGACCGCCGGTCATGCACAGCCAACCGAGCAGTGCGCCCCCCATGCCATAAAAATACCAGATCAAGCCGCCGCCCACGATATATAGCAGGAGAAAGAAGCCGATCACCAACTGCCCCTCGGTGGAGCGGGCAAAGCGGAATGGGTCGAATCCCCGGCTCTTGCGGCGCATAAGGTAGGCATTATAGCCGCGTCTGCGGCAAACGCTGAAAAGGGCCGGTTGGCAGCAGTTTGTCTAGGGCTTCAATGCCAACCGGTTGTTACGCGCGGCCACCAGTTCCGCCACAATTGAGACGGCGATTTCGTCGGGTCTGCGTGCGCCGATGTCGAAGCCAATCGGGGCGTGGATACGCGCCAGTTCTGCGGCGGAAAGCCCTGCCGCCTGCAGCCGTTCCACCCGCTGCGCATGGGTGCGCTGTGACCCCAGCGCGCCGATATAGCGCGCCGGGCTGCGGCAGGCAAACAGCAGGGCCGGGTCGTCGATCTTTTCGTCGTGGGTCAGCACGACAAAGTAGGTGGACTCGTCTACGCCCACCTCCGGCAAAGCATCCGCCGGCCACCCGATCAGCAGCCGGTCGGCATGGCCAAAGCGGTCGGGGGTGGCGAAGGCCGTGCGTGAGTCCAGCACGGTGGTGTGAAAGCCAAGCACCTGCGCAAAGGTGATCAGCGGAATGGCGATATGGACGGCGCCCACGATCACCAGCTTGGGCGGCGGCGGCTGGATGTCGATGAAGATGGTGGCCGGTTCGCCCAGCGTGTCGTAGATTACGACCTGCGGCTGCTGCTTGTTCATCAGCGGCTGCACCTGTTCCACCGTCTGCCGGTCGAGCGCCGCATCGCCCAGCGTGCCATGCGCTTTGCCTTGGGGCCGTACCAGCAGCCTGCCGCCCACCTGTGCGCCGCTGACGACGGTGGCCAGCGCCACCATCTGTCCCTCGCGCACCGCCTGCTCAAACTCGCTTGCCAGCCGATCGTCGGCAGCCCACGGCTCAATAAAGACGCTGATCTGGCCACCGCACGCCAGCCCGACACTTTGCGCCAGCTCATCGGCGATCCCATATTCCACCAGCTTGGGCCTGCGTGTGGCCATGACCCCCAGCGCCTCCTGTGCAACCGCGCCTTCCACGCAGCCGCCGCTGACGGAGCCGGAGATGTCGCCGGTGGAGGAGATGGCCATACGCGCGCCCAGCGGCTGCGGCGCCGAGCCGTAAACCTGGACCAGCGTGGCGACCGCTACTTGTTTCGACTGGCCGCGCCAGCGGTCAATATCGGATAGAAGATTACGCATAAGACCTCATCTGGTTATTGTAGCTGCGCAGCGGCATTGCGCCGCGTGCGAAAGGGCCGCACGGCGGCCCACCGCTTATTTTCGCGCAGTGCAACAAGTTGTTCAAAACTTGCCTGCCCTAGCGGTTGCGCCCGTACTTTTCATGGCTGGAGACCCAGTCGGAGGAAGAGATGGCCGCCGCCAGCGAAATTTCGCCGGACAAGACGACCCCCGCGATAATCTCGGCCAGGCGGTAGACTTTGCCTTTGCCCCAGCAGCCCAGCAGTTCCAGACACTCGCGCTGCGTGGCCAGCCCGGTGCCGCCGCCGTAGGTCGCCACAATTAACGAGGGGATTGTGATCGCCACGTACAGATCCCCATCCGGCGTCACTTCGACATACAGGATGGCGGCGGAGGATTCGGCGACATTGGCTACATCCTGGCCGGTGGCGATAAACATCGCCGTGATGCCATTGGCCGAGTGCAGCCCGTTGTTGTTGGCGCCGGAGAGCACCGCCCCCACCTGCGACACATTGTAATGGTAGAAAAGACCTTCCGGCTCCACGCGCATATGCTCGATCAGCACCTCGCGCTTGATGGTGCACTCCGCCACCACACGCTTGCCGCGCGTGTGCATGATGTTGACCTGCGACGCCTTTTTGTCGGTGGCCAGATTGGATTCCAAATAAAAGTGGCGCACGCCGGGGTAGTTGTCCAGAATCCAACTGCAGGCGGCAAAGGTGGCGCGGCCAACCATGTTCTGGCCGGCGGCGTCGCCGGTGAAATAGTTGAAGCGCAGGTAGGCAAACTTGCTGGCTAGATAGGGGTCAATGTACTGCAGCTTGGCGACGCTTGAGGTAGCCTCGGCCTCTTCCGCAATTTTGGCGTGGTTGTTTTTGACCCACTGCACAAAGTCACGCGCCTGCACGGCGTCGTCAAAGACAAAAACCGGCGCGCGCTGCATTGAGTCGCCGATCACGGTGCACTTGACGCCGCCGGAGAGGTTGAGCACCTTCATGCCGCGGTTGTAGGAGGCGACCAGCGTGCCTTCGGTGGTCGCCATCGGCACAATAAAGTCGCCTTCGGCATGTTCGCCGTGGATCGTCAGCGGCCCGGCAAAGCCCAGCGGCACCTGCACCACACCCGTAAAATTTTCGATATTGCCTTTCAGAATCTGGCCGTCAAAGGAGTAGTGGGGCACATGCTGCAGCCGCACCCCTGTGTACTCTTCGATAAAAGCCTGGCGCTGTTTGACGATGGCTGGCGAATAGTCATCGTTTGGGTCGCGCGGGATGCGCACCACGTCCTCGCGCTTCTCGGTCACGGCGCTGTCCACCTTGAGCGTGAGCGCGCCGAACGGCTGCGCGTTGAACTTGACCTCGATTTTGTGCATCTCCTTGCCCAGGGGCGGGACGGCGCAAATAATGTCGATGCTGTGGCGCAAGGGAAAGGCCACCGGATTGGCGGCGATTTCATCTGCGCTCAAGCGCGTGCCCTCGCCCAGATCGACGGCGATGGCGCTGCGCGGGACGGCGGCATCGTCGATCTTGACGGACTGCAGGTCGGTGACTGTGCTGTCGCTCAGCCGGTTTTTGAGCGAAAAGCGCACGCCTTCGGGCGTATTGCGCAGGCTGTCACGCGTATAAAGCTGTTTGAGCAGCATACTTGGGATCGGCAGAGCCATGCTGGTTCCTCCGTAGTAGGGTGGGTGAGTCCGGTTGCTGAACCCGGTTGGCGTGTCTGGTTGGTGGGAGCGGGCTGAAGCGTGGGGGAGAGTATATCACACAAGCAGCCGGTAGCCGCTCCCGCGTACGGTGGTCAGCCGCTTTGGCTCCGACGGGTCGTCTTCAATGCGCTCGCGCAGCCAGCGAATATGCACATCGAGCGTGCGCGTGTCGCCCAGAAAGGTGGTGTCCCAGACATTCTGCATCAGGTCGCGGCGCGAGAGCACCTGGCCGGGGTGTGTCATCAGATAATGCAGCAGCGCCGTGGTCTTGGGGGTCATGTGGTATTGGCCCTTGGGCGTAAGCACGGTGCAGGCTGCCAGGTCGAGATGCAGGACACCAAGATGCAGGGCGCCGCCTTTATCGCCATCCAGCAACTGCGCCAGGACGTTAGCCACTTGTGCTGCGTCCACCGGAGAGCAGAGCGCGGCATCCACTGCGTCGACCAGGTCGATCGGCAGCGCCTTCACTATGCCGACGGCGACCATCTTCAGGGAAGGTGCCCGCTCGCGCAGCGCGGCGCAAAATTGCAGCCGCTGCTGATCGGTGTCGATTTCGATCAACGCCAGGCGCGGCAACGTCGGGCGCAGCGCCCGCAGCGCCTCCTTTTGGCTGCTGACGATCTTCCACTCCAGCCAGGGCGCGTCCGCATACTGCATGTGGTTGTCCACATAGCGGCGCAGTTCTGCCAAGGGAAGCAACTGCTCAGGCCGGCCGCGGCGGCAAGCCACATAGAGGAGCCAATCTCGTGTTTCGTCAGCCATCGTCGCCGTTCCAATGCGAGGAGTGTTTGCTGGGAGACAGGGCCATTATAGCCTCTCCCCCTCGCTTCCGCAATCGACATTCCCGCGACGATCCACCCCCATCCGCTGAGCACCGCGCCTGCAGTGCCACGTCAACTGGCCGGCCACGACAGAGACAAATTGTGCGGAAATTTGTCGTTCAACGCTTGACAGCGGCTGTAACGCGTGCTATTATGTGCGTACCCCTCCCCACCGGGGGTGGGATAAGGAGAGTAAAATGTTGGAGCCAACCAAGAAGCGCGATCTCATCAACCGCCTGCGCAGCGTAGAAGGCCACATCCGCGGCATTGAACGCATGGTCGATGAAGATGTCTACTGCATGGATATCCTCAAGCAGGTCAAGGCTGTCCAGCAGGCGCTCGAACGCGTCAGCGCCATCACCTTGGAAAACCATCTCAACACCTGCGTCGCCACCGCCATTCGCAGCGATTCCGAACCGGAAAAGCAGCGCGTGGTGACGGAGATTATGGATGTGTTCAAGGCTACCGGCAAGCTGTAACCAGCACCCCAGCGCCGGCTCAGCCGGAAATGCAGGCGAGGAGACCCATACCAGGGGAGTTGCACAAAGGAGAATAATCGATGTCAGCCAAGCAGTATCCCATGCCCGACATGCCCGAAGAAGAGTCACATGCAGGCTTTAATGGTTTGTTGGAAAAGCTGCGCACGCTTGCCGGCGTGCACGATGTGCGTGTTGACCGCACCAACAAGCATGTGACCGTGCATGTCAACGATGACGAGTTTTTGCCCAATGTCGACCAGGTGATCCTGGAGTTTGGCCAACTGCCCGGCTTCACGGGCCAGGTCTAAACATTCTGTCCCTTTTGTAGCCTTACTTTTGTAGATTTCGTTTGTAGAGATAAAGGAAGAGACTCACCATGACTACCAAGATTTACAATGTTCCGGCAATCTCCTGCGGCCATTGCACCGCCACCATCGAACGGGAACTCAAGCAGTTGGATGGCGTGCTGGATGTCAAGGCTGAACTGGAACCCAAGCGCGTGACGGTGCAGGTGCAGGATGACCAGGTGCTGCCGGAAGTAGAAGAGACATTGACGGAAATCGGCTATCCGGCAGCTTGATCCTGCCGTTTTGTGGGTCAGGCACCCCCCACCTGGCCTAGTAGGTGAAGAGAATTATGACAACGACAACCATAGAGCCTAAAACCACGCCGGCCAAAACCAGGCAGTTGGTCATCCCGCTGTTGGGGATGCACTGCGCCAGCTGCGCCAACACGATTGGCCGCGGGCTGAAGCGTATGCCGGGCGTCGATGAGGCGAACGTCAGCTATGCCAACGAGCGGGCGATCATTACCTATGATCCGAAGGCGGTGTCGCCGCAGCAGTTGGTGGATATGGTCAAGCAACTGGGGTACGGCGCCGCGCTGGCGGAGGCGGACCTCCCGATCAGCGGCATGACCTGCAGCAACTGCGCCAATACAATCACCCGTGCGATCAAGCGGCTTGACGGCGTGCTGGAGGTGAACACCTCCTATGCCAGCGAGCATAGCCACGTGACCTATCTGCCTTCTATGCTGGAACTGGGCGACATCCGCCGCGCCGTGCGCGATGCAGGCTATAAAGTCATCGAGGTGGAAGGCGCCGGCGAACAGGCCCAGGTTGATGCCGAGCAGGCGGCGCGCAACGCCGAAATTGCCGACAAACGGCGCAAGCTGACCGTAGGCGCCGTGTTGAGCGTCATCATTATGGCGCTGAGCCTGGTCGAAATGGTCAACCTGCCGCTCGACTTCCCTGGCCGTCTGTGGCTGGTGGCCGGCCTCACCGCCATTGTGCAGACGTATGTAGGCTGGGACTATTACGTCAGTGCCTGGAAGGCGCTCAAGAACCGCACGGCCAACATGGATACGCTGGTCGCACTAGGTTCCAGCGTGGCCTTTTTCTACAGCCTGGCGGTGCTGCTGCTGCGGCTGGACCCCATGCATTATCACGTCTACTTTGAATCGGCGGCCGTGATCTTGACGTTGATCACCGCCGGCAAGTTTCTCGAAGCGCGCGCCAAAGGACAGACCGGCGATGCCATCCGCAAGCTGTTGGGGCTGCGCGCCAAGACTGCGCGCATCGTGCGCGGCAGCGGCGCCAACGCCGAAGAGGTGGAGATTCCCATCGAGGATGTGTTGGTGGGCGACGTTGTGGTTGTGCGCCCCGGCGAAAAAATTCCTGTGGACGGAACCCTTGTCGCCGGCGTCAGCACCATTGACGAGTCGATGTTGACCGGCGAAAGCATTCCTGTGAGCAAAACGGTGGGCGATACGGTGATCGGCGGCGCGCTCAACAAGACCGGAAGCTTCCGTTTCCAAGCCACGGCTGTCGGCAAGCAGACGGCGCTGGCTCAGATTATCAAGATGGTTCAGGATGCCCAGGCCAGTCGCGCCCCCATTCAAGACCTGGCCGACAAGGTTTCCGCCATCTTTGTGCCGGCGGTGATTACGCTGGCTGTCGTCGTGGGCCTTGTCTGGTACTTCTGGGGCGCGGCGGCCTTCTATCCCGCCGATAGCCCGCTGGGAGTGGCTTTGATTTTCGGCGCCACCGTGCTGCTGATTAGCTGCCCCTGTGCGCTGGGGCTGGCTACGCCCACGGCCATCATGGCGGGCACAGGCGTCGGCGCCGAACATGGCATCCTGATCAAGAATGCCGAGGCGCTGCAAAAGGCCAGTTCGATCAACAGTGTTGTGCTCGACAAGACCGGCACCATCACCAAGGGCAAGCCTTCCGTCACTGATGTGGTCATGGCGCCGGGCGTGGCGTTTGCGACGCCCGGCGGTGTGCCGGTGGCTGCAGCGGCAGGCGCTTCGAACGGCGTCTCCAATGGCGCCGTTGCGTCCCTGGCTGCGTTTGATTCCGCCTCGCCACGTGAAGCTTTGCTGGCCCTGGCCGCCAGCGCCGAACGAGACAGCGAACATCCGCTGGGTGAGGCGATTGTTGAGTACGCCAAGGCGCAGGGCGTGGCGCTGCGCGAGGTGGAGCAGTTCAACTCGGTGACGGGACGCGGTGTGGAAGCGACGGTTGACGGCCATGTGGTCTTGTTGGGCAGCCCCAGCCTGATGGGGGAGCGCCGCATAGATACGGGGTCACTGCAGGCGGAAATTACGCGCTTGCAGGATGAGGGCAAGACCGTGATGGCGGTGGTCGTGGATGAGCGGCTGGCCGGCCTGATCGCCGTGGCGGACACGGTCAAGGAGAGTTCTGCGGCTGCCATCGCGCAGATGCACAGCCAGGATTTGCGGGTAGTGATGCTGACCGGCGACAACTGGCGCACCGCCAAAGCGATTGCACGCCAGGTGGGGTTGGACCCGGAGAGCGAGGTCAAGGCCGAGGTGATGCCGGGTGACAAGGCGCTGGCCGTGCGCGCCGAGCAGGATGCAGGCCGTGTGGTGGCGATGGTGGGCGACGGCGTCAACGACGCGCCGGCGCTGGCCCAATCCAATGTAGGCATGGCGATTGGGACGGGCGCCGATGTGGCCATCGAAGCCGCCGATGTCACCCTGATGCGCGGTGATCTGCGCAGTGTGCCGCAGGCGATCGAGTTGAGCCGGCGCACGCTGGGCGGCATCAAGCAGAATCTGTTCTGGGCCTTTTTCTACAATGTGGCTGCCATTCCAGTGGCGGCGGGGGTGCTGGTGCCTTTCTTTGGCCCCAAGTTCCAACTCAACCCTATGATTGCCGCCGGGGCGATGGCCTTCAGCAGTGTCTTTGTGGTGAGCAACAGCCTGCGGCTGCGGCGGGCGAAGCTGTCATAGTGCAAGCCGTTGGTTCGTGTGCCATTTGACGGATTGGTGAAACAGAAGGGGGCTGGAGTGACGAGCAGGCTGTCACACAGCCCTTTTTGTTTACCCGTTTTTGCTGGGTTTTTAGGAGTTGGATGGACTTTTGATGCCATGGCAAAGATCGAGGTCTTGGGTGATCGTATTAGGACGAAAACTGCACGGGCGGTATCGGTGCGCCTGTTGAACGCAGGGTCACATCCAAAGAAAGAGTTTGAAAGGAGAAGTCCGTGGAATACGCTCGATTAGGTTCAACCGGGATACAAGTCTCACGCATCTGTCTCGGCTGTATGGGGTTTGGGGACGCGGCGCGTTGGGTTCACAAATGGGTGCTCGACGAAGAAAACAGCCGGCCCATCATCAAGAAAGCGCTCGAACTGGGGATCAATTTCTTTGATACAGCCAATGTCTATTCGATTGGCCGGAGTGAGGAGATTCTCGGGCGCGCCTTGAAGGACTTTGCGAACCGGGATGAGGTTGTCATCGCCACCAAGGTGCACGGCAAGATGGATGACGCGCCGAATGGGTCGGGGCTGTCGCGCAAAGCGATGCGCTTGCCTGGCTTTTGCAAAAGACGCCAGTGACGGCGCCGATCATCGGGGCAACAAAGATTTCGCATCTGGAAGATGCCGCCGGCGCGCTGTCCGTTAGACTGACCCAGGAAGATGTCGCCTACCTGGAAGAGCCGTATGTGCCGCATCGCATCGTTGGCCATCAGTAATCAGCGTTCAAGGGAGGTGCGCATGTTGAACTGCCGTGTTGGTTCGACAAATGGTTGGCGGCATGGTAGATTACAGCGCTGATTTAACCTCTACTGCATTCTTTGGCGCCAAACTGCTATGACTTCAACTGCCGCTACACAACAAGATACGATCACAGCAGGCAAAACGCGTCGCGCTGGGCGCTTTTGGGAGATTGATGCGCTGCGCGGCGTCGCCATTCTCACGATGGTGGTCTACCACCTGATGTGGGATTTGTGGTACTGGCGGGTGCTGCCCAATGTGGTGTTGTGGGAGGGCTTCTGGCACTACTGGCAGCGCTTCACCGCCGGGACATTTCTGATCCTGGTGGGCGTGTCGATGACGATTGTCTACCGCCGCCAGCGTCTCAAGCTGGGGCCGGATGCCAACCTTTACTCCCAGTTTTTTTGGCGCGGCCTCAGAATATTCGGCTTCGGGATGATCATTTCCGTCGTCGTGATCGCCGCCAGCGTCGGCTATGTCGATTTCGGCATCCTGCATCTGATCGGCTTTGCCACGATGGTTGCCTACCCGCTGCTGCGTTACAAGTGGCTCAACTTGGGGTTGTGGGCGCTTTTCTCCATCGCCGGCAAGTGGGTTGAGACGCTGCACTGGGATGGCCGCTGGCTTGTGCTGCAGTTCGGCAGTTGGATGGGAGCGCCTACCTGGATCGACGGGCGCTGGCTGACGCCTTTGGGCATCACCCCCACCCGCTACCCGGCGGTGGATTACTTCCCAATTGTGCCGTGGCTGGGCGTGGTGCTGCTGGGGGTGTTCCTGGGCAACCTGCTCTACAGCGCAGACAAGCGCCATTTTACGCTGCCCGCATGGGGGGACTTCTTCCCGTTCAATGTATTGGAATTTCTGGGCCGCCACTCGCTGCCGATCTACTTAGTGCACCAACTGCTGCTTTTGGCGGTGCTGATGCTGCTTGGGATCGTGCGTCTCTAGCCGGCGCAGCAGCCGGGCTGGGGGGGCAGACCCGGCTGCTGCCGGCGTCGGCTCAGCCTGCCAGCTTTTGCGCCACGCGGCGCAGGCGTGTTTCCGCCTCATCGGCGACGGCGGCCAGCGCCTCATTCTGCACCATCCCCATCATTTGCTTAGGATCGACAAAGCTGACGCGGCTGGCACCGTCGCCGCTGTCATAGACGATTACATTGCAGGGCAGCAGCAGCCCCAACTCCGGCTCCGCTTGCAGCGCCCGATGGGCAAGCTGCGGGTTGCACGCCCCCAAAATGATATAGGGTTTGTAGTCGATGTCCAGCTTATTCTTCATCGTTGCCTGGACGTCAATGGTCGTCAATATGCCGAACCCTTCCGCCTTCAACGCTTCCGTCGTCTGGCGCACAGCTTCGTCCAGCGGCGCCGCGACGCTGCAGCCAAAGCCGTAATGTTGGCTTGACGCCGCTGCTTGTTGTACCGGTTGTTTTTGCATGATTTCTCCCTTGAACTCTCTCTCGAACTCTGCCTGAAAGCAGAACACACGTGTCTCTACTGGTTAGATGCAGAATCGACGCTCAGGTTACAGGGCAGCTCCACAATAAAGTCCGTGGTGTCGCCCTCCGATTCAGCGTGGATCGTCCCCTGATGCAGCACCACCAACTGGCGGGTGATGGCCAGCCCCAGGCCGCTGCCGCCGCCATCCGCCTGGCGCGCTGCATCCCCACGCCAGAAGCGGTCGAAGAGATGCTGAATCTGGTCAGGCGGCAGGTGGCCGCTGTTGCTGACACAGAAACGCACCCTCTGCTCGCCATTGGGAGCGGGAGCGGCAGTGATGGCGATGTGGCCGGCGGGCGGCGTGTGGCGCAGCGCATTGGTCAGCAGATTGTCGAAGACCTGGCGCATCCTGCCGTCATCGACGCGAATGGCGGGCAAATCCGGCTCCGCCCGGCTCTCCAGCCGGATGCCGGCATCTTGGGCCAAAGGTGCAAAGCGTTCCGCCGCTTCGGCCACGAGCAGGGCCGGTGCAACGTCTGCCAGTTGCAGCGGCAGGCGGCCTGATTCGGCCTGCGTCAACAGGCGCATATCCTCCACCAGGCGCGCCAGATGCAGTGTCTGGTCATAGGCGACGGTCAGATGTTCGGCGTCGAGCGGGTAGACGCCATCCATCATTGCTTCCAGATGGCCGCGCAGGACGCTGACGGGGGTGCGCAGTTCGTGAGCCACATCACTGGTCATCTGGCGGCGCAGTTGCTCGCCCTCCGCCAGCCGCTGCGACAGTTTGTTGAATGAGGCGGCCAACTGGCGCACCTCGCTGGGGCCTTCCACCGCAATCGGCTGCCCTAGCTGCGGCGCCGCCACTGCATGGATACGCTCTGCCAGCCGCTGGATGGGGCGCGCCAGCCAGTATGCCAACAGGATGCCCAGCGCAAACGCCACCAGCGTCGCCACAATGGCGATGGCGATCAGCGCCTGCGTCACCTGATCGGTGAAGGTCTGCTCGGAGCGCACCAGCGCCTGCGTGGCGGGCGTCTGCTGCCCCAAAAGCCCCACGGTTGCGCCGTTGACGGTCAGCGGCGTCGTCTGCGCAGCGCCGATTTCATCAATGGTCTGGCCTAGTGCTGCGGCGTCTGTTGTCGCCACGATCACGCCGTTGGGGTCGGCAATAAACGACTGCATGCCGCCGCGACCGTGCCGCTCCCCCATGCCGCGACCCATCATCATGGCCGGCAGCAGGCTCTCGGCCCCGCGCCAGCCGCCGTTGGCGACATAGTAGTTCTGCAACTCATCGATCAGGCCGGCATCAAAAGTGGCGAAGTTGCGCACCCCCACATACTGGCGGAAGCTGGTTTCCACCGAGCGATAGACCACGACGGCGACAATCGCCAATACGATCCATGTCACCAGCAGGATGGCTGCCGTCAGCCGCACCCACAACTTATTCATGTTCTGGCCGCATCCGATAGCCGACGCCATACACCGTTTCAATATACTGCGGCTTGCGCGAGTCCGCTTCGATCTTGGCGCGCAGGTTTTTGACGTGCACGTCCACTGTGCGTTCGTAGGCGGCGTAGGCTTCGCCGGACACCTGGTCAAGCAGCTCCATACGCGTAAAGACACGGCCAGGGCGGGCGATCAGCGTGTTGAGGATGGCAAACTCGCTGGGGGTGAGATCGATGCGCTGGCTGTGCAGCGTGGCCAGGTGGGTCTCTGCATTTAGTTCCAGATCGCCCAGCCGCCAGATGGCAGTTTCGCCGGCCAGTTCACCATAGGTGCGGCGCAGCAAGGCGCGCACGCGCGCCACCACCACGCGCGGGCTAAACGGTTTGGTGACATACTCATCCGCGCCTATCTCCAGGCCGATCAACTGGTCCGCCTCTTCGACGCGCGCTGTGAGAAAGAGCAGGGGCACATCACTCTGTTTGCGAATCTGCCGCGCCACCGCCCAACCATCCATCTCCGGCATCATCACGTCGAGGATGACGAGGTCGGGCTGGTCGTGGCGGAACGCAGCTAGTGCGTCCCGCCCATTGCGAAAGGCCAGTACTTGAAAACCATCCTGGCGCAGGTAGGCGCCTACGGTGTCCAGAATGTGTTGTTCATCGTCGGCGATCAGAATTTTGCGCGGCATGAGGACTTATGTCCTCAGCGCCGCACCCATCAACTGCTGGATGCGATCCACCATATCCGCCACCGGCCCTTGATAAGCGCCCTCCATCAGCAGCAGGTTGTCGAGCAGCTGGTTGATGGACAGGTCGATGCGGGCGTCCTCCGGCTGATCCGTCGCCAGCGTGGCGAGGCTGGCAATCAGCGGGTGCTGGCGGTTGATCTCCAGAATTTTGACGGGCGTCTCGTATTTCTCCTCCATCAGACGGCGCAGGAACTGCAGATCGCGGTCGGGGCTGTCGTCGGGTGAGACGAGGCGCGCCGGGTGATCTACCAGCGTCTTGGAGGCGCGCACATCGCGCACACGCTCGCCCAACACCTGCCGGATGCGGCCCACCAGGGCGTCAAATGT
Organism: Caldilineales bacterium; assembly: GCA_038205395.1. GTDB lineage: Bacteria > Chloroflexota > Anaerolineae > Caldilineales > Caldilineaceae > Fredericiella. The sequence continues at coordinate 16,713 of JBBRBX010000053.1, read as the reverse complement.
CTCCTGGTTTAGCTCGGCTGCCTGTTCATCCGGCGCTTTGTCGCCGGCCGGCAGATCGAGATTGGCGTCGTCCACGTTTTGCAGCGGCTTGCCGTCGTACTCGCGCAGCATGCTGATCATATAGCCGTCGATCGGGTCAACCAGATAGAGCACCTCGATGGCATTGGCGCCGAAGTAGTCCAGATGCGGGCTGCGCGCAACACTGCGCAAGCTCTCGCCCAGCACATAGTAGATGGCTTTCTGTTCGGCGCCCATGCGTTCCGTATACTGTTTCAAAGATGTCCAGCCTTCTTCTGCTCCCTGGGTGGAGTGGAAGCGCAGCAGGTCGGTCAGCGCCTTCTGGCTCTCAAAGTCGGTGGCGATGCCTTCCTTGATAAACCCGCCGAATTCGCCCCAGAAGGTCGCATACTTTGCCTTGTCCTCGTCGCTCTCCGCATCGGCCAGGCTCTTGATCTCCTTGGTTAACCTGTTGGTCAACGCGCGCTTGAGCTGGCGCATGACGGGGTTGCTCTGCACCGTCTCACGCGAGACATTGAGGGGCAGGTCCTCGGAATCGACCACGCCTTCGATAAAGCGCAGATATTCCGGCAGCAACTCCTTGCTGTGCTCCTGGATTAAGACCTTGCGCGAATAGAGGCGTAGACCATAGTCGGGACGCAGGCGCAGGGTGCTGCGCTCGCGCTTGGAGGGTACAAAGAGGATGCTGCGCACGTTGATCGGCGCATCGGCCACCAAGTGCACATGCAGCAGCGGGTCCTGGTCATCGTAGGTCAACTGCTTGTAAAACTCATCGTACTGGGCGGCCTCGACGCCGGAGGGTGACTGGTGCCAGAGGGCCGTGCGGCGGTTGGCGATTTTAGGTTCGCCTTCCTTATCCACCACGTAGATGGGGAAGGAAACATAGTCCGAGTGCTTCTTGATCACGCTCTCCAGCCGCCAGGTGTTGGCAAACTCGTGTGCGTCCTCCTTGAGCTTGATGTGAATCTCCGTGCCGCGGCTCTGCTTGCCAGCAGCCGAGAGGGTGAAGCGGCTGTCGCCCGTCGATTGCCAGGTGCAGGCTTCGTCCTCGGCGCGATACGAGCGGGAAGTCACCGTCACCTCGTCCGCCACCATAAAGACCGAGTAGAAGCCGACGCCAAACTGGCCGATGATCTCCTCCAAGGTGCTCTTGGATTGATCGGCGTTCTGCAAGAAGGTGCGTGCGCCGGAGTGGGCAATCGTGCCCAAATTTTGCACCATCTCCTCGCGATTCATGCCGATGCCGGTATCGCTGATCGTGATCGTCTTGGCCTCGCCGTCCACGCTGATGCGGATCGCCAGTTCGGCGTCGGGGTCGATCACATCGTGGTTGGTGAGCATCTCAAACTGCACGCGGTTGAGCGCGTCCGACGCGTTGGAGATCAGCTCGCGCAGAAACACCTCCCGGTCGGTGTAGAGCGAATGGGCCAGGATATTGAGCAGTTGCTTCACCTCGGCGCGATACTCAAGCGATTCGGTGGGTGTAATCTCTGGTGAAGTGGTCGTTTCGTCTGCCATTTTGGGACTCCTGAAAAGGTAAGTGGTTCAATATCCCTAATTGTATGAAGATAGGCAGAGCGAAGCAAATGGGAATGGAATGCGATGTTGCCTATTCTGATTCGGTCACAATCCTGCCGCCGCGCACCGTGCTGCCCAGCACGATGCCAGCTGTGATCAACGCCAGGTTTTTGACGATGTACTGGCCTTCCAACGTCAAGCCAAAGGGAAAGCTGGTAAAAACCGCATCGGGCGTAACGAGGATCGGCAGGGCCGTGCCCGGCATCTGTAGAAAGAGCAGCAGCAGCGTGAGGCGCATAAAGTAGCCTGTCATCAGCCCCAGCCCAATCGCCATTTCCCAGGCGGCCAGGACAGGCTGGAAGAGCGCAGGATCGATAAAGAAGACACTGTTGCGCACCAGGTCCTCGGCAGGACTCATGCCGGGGATGAGTTTGAGCGCGCCAAACCAGAAGAAGATCACCCCAAGCGCCACGCGCATCATCGTCAGCCCATAGCGGCCCATCCAGGCGGTGATACGCCGGTCCAGGCGGTCGATGCTGCCGGCGAAGGGCAGGCGGCGCAGAAGCCGGTCCTCGAGCGGATCATGGCGAGTCGGGAAATACGGTTTTGCATCCATGGTTTTTCCTCGTCGAATCGGGCGGAAACAAAGAGCATCGGTCACGTGCAAAACCATTATCGCCATCAGCCGGCGGTTTGTTTGTATCCAATTTCACAATCTCTGTACATTCCTTCGCAGCTTCCGCCGTTGATTGCGCGGCGTGCACAGGGCGGTATGCCGGTGACTGTGCACGGGTGCCGTGGCATGGTAAAATGAGGGGAAAAGGAGATGATACGATGACTGAAACCAAGGTTACGACAAAGAGTGAACTGTTATCGGCCATCGACCGCGACTGGCTGGCGCTGCAATCAGCCCTGGCGCGTATGGACGAGGCGCAGATGGCCGGCGTGCAGGACGGCGAGGGTTGGACGGTGAAGGACCACCTGGTGCATATTGCCGCCTGGGAGCGGTCGACCGTCTACTTTTTGCAGGGCAAGGCGCGGCATACAGGTTTGGGCGTAGACGAGGCCACCTACCTGGCAGGGGATGACGACGTTATCAACGCAGCTGTCTATCGCCAGACGGCTGGCACGAGGCTGCCCCAGGCAGTGGAGGAGTTGCAGTCGGTGCATCGAGAGCTTCTCGCACTGCTCCAAGGCATGAGCGACGAAGATTTGCAGCAACCCTATCGTCATTACTTGCCCGACGAACCGGGGGCAGGTGACGGGCCGGCCATCAATCTCGTCTATAACAGCAGCGCCAATCATTACCGCGAGCACCTGGCAGGGATGGCTGGCTTGCTGGCAAAGGGTCTGCCTATGTAGGGGCAGCCGGCTCGGCCAACTGTGCAATGGGTTTTTGACTATTTTTTGGGGCTGTCGTATACTTTGGGTGTGTTCGCCCCTATGGTGGAATGGGTATCCACAGCAGGTTGAGGGCCTGTGCCCGTATGGGCATTCCCGTTCGAGTCGGGATAGGGGCACACAAAAACAGCCGCCGGAATTTCCGGCGGCTGTTTTTGTGTGCCGCGAAATGGATCAGCCCCTGCGCAGGTGCGGGAAGGCCTGCAGCCCGGGGAAGATGGCAGTTTCGCCCAGCTCCTCTTCGATGCGCAGAAGCTGGTTGTACTTGGCGATGCGGTCGCTGCGCGCCGGGGCGCCGGTCTTGATCTGCCCCGTGTTGAAGGCCACGGAGATGTCGGCAATCGTCACGTCTTCGGATTCGCCGGAGCGGTGGCTGGTAATCACGGCCCAGCCTGCACGCTGGCTCATCTCAATAGCGGCCACGGCTTCGGTCAGCGAGCCGATCTGATTGACCTTCATCAACAGCGCGTTGGCCACCTTTTCTTTGATGGCGCGGCGCACGAACTTGACGTTGGTCACCAGCAGATCGTCGCCCACCAACTGCACCTTGTCGCCGATGCGGTCGTGCAGCAGTTTCCAGCCGTCCCAATCGTTTTCGGCCATGCCGTCTTCCAAGCTGATGATGGGGAAGCGGGCAGTCCAGTCGGCCCACAGATCCACCATCTCGGCGCTGCTCAATTTGCGCCCTTCAATTTCCAGGTTATACAGCCCGCTGTCGGCGTCGTACAGTTCGCTGGAAGCCGGGTCGAGGGCGATATAGACATCTTCACCGGGGCGATACCCCGCCTTTTCGATGGCCTGCAGGATGACTTCGATGGCCTTGACGTTGCCGCCCAGGCTGGGTGCAAAGCCGCCTTCGTCGCCGACATTGGTGCTGTAGCCGCCATCGTGCAGCACCTTCTTGAGGCTCTGGTAAATCTCGTCGCCCCAGCGCAGACATTCGCGGAAGGTGGGAGCGCCGACCGGCATCACCATGAACTCCTGAAAGTCGGTGCTGTTGGCTGCGTGTTTGCCGCCGTTGAGGATGTTGAGCATCGGCACGGGCAGGTCGCGTGCGTTGATGCCGCCCAGATAGCGGTACAGCGGCAGCCCCACATCTTCGGCGGCGGCCTTGGCTACGGCCTGGCTCACGGCGAGAATGGCGTTGGCGCCCAGCTTGCTCTTGGTGTCGGTGCCGTCGAGCTCTTGCACCATATATTCATCGATGGCCACCTGTTCGGTGGCTTCCATGCCGATGATCTCGTCGGCGATGATGTCGTTGACGTTATCAACCGCTTTCAGCACGCCCTTGCCGCCATAGCGTTTCTTGTCGCCGTCGCGCAGTTCCAGGGCTTCGTTCATGCCCGTGCTGGCGCCGCTGGGGACAATGGCGCGGCCGGTGGCCCCGCTGTCCAGCTGTACTTCAACTTCGACGGTGGGGTTGCCACGGCTGTCGAGCACTTCACGCGCATGGACGACTACGATTTCGCTCATAGGAATTCACTCCTTTTGACCCATGTAAATAGGATGCAATAACATCTCTGTTTGTACCATGAATTGGGCAAAAAGACGAATGGCGGCGGCGCCGCCATCATTCGCAGCAAAAAATTACCTGTTGACATTGTTGCCAAATTATTTTATACTGAACGTTAGATATAAAAAGGACGATCATGCCAAGAATTGTCGATCATGACCTGTACCGCAAGCAATTGCTGGCGAGTTGCGCCGAGTTGTTTGCCAAGCACGGCTATGCGGGGGTCACGATGAAGCAGGTCGCCAAGGCCGGGGGGGTGACGACGGGGACGCTCTATCACTACTTCCCCGACAAGGAATCGCTCTTTGGCGCCCTGGTGCAGGAGATGAACGACCGCGACTTGGAGCGGGTGACGACGCAGACGCCGGGCGGCGAAAGTGTGCAGGAGCAAGTGGCAAATTCCTTTCGTGCGCTCACCCCTCATGCCGAGGGGCTGCTGCGCAACCTGCTGATCCTGATCGACTACACCAAGCAGCACGGCGAGCCTGCCGCCGAGCGCATCCCTTCGGTGCGAGCCGCTAACGACGCCGTGCGCCAGGCGGTGGCAACCACCATGCACATCGGCGACCCGCGGCTGGTGACGCTCTTTTGCGCCATCATGGACGGGCTGATGCTGGAGCACTACCTGGGCCAGCCGCACGCCACCTTTGAGGAGCAAGGCGATCTCCTGGGCGAGATCTTTGCCGCCTATTTCCAAGCAAAGTACGGCAGCCCGGCATCGTAGTACCGCAGATCACGTTAGCAGCGTGACGCGTTTTTTCCGTTCCGCAGCACCGCTTTTCGCGGACAATTGCATTTCAAAGGAGTGTTCGATGCAACGTGCATGGAAGTCTCTTTCGCGCGGTCTCTTGTTGCTAGGCATCGTGCTGGCGCTGGCCGCCGCGCCGGCGTTGGCCCAGGAACCGGATGGGCCGGACTATTCGGATGTGCCCGACATTCTCTATGGCAAGACGCAGTTGCTGCGCAACGACGATCTTGTTATCGTGCATGGCGCAATCGACACGGCGGCTTTCCCAGCCGTGATCCTGCAAAACGTGGAGTTTGCCGAGACACAGAACGCCGCCGTCAGCAACCGTTTTTTCGACCCTATTGGCTCCGGATCGATTCCTTATGTGTCGCCGCACGCCTCCAACCTCGCTGTGGCGGCAGGGCGCATGTTCAACCTGCCCAGCGACACGGTGGTCTTTGCCTCACTGGACACGCAGCAGGGGGCCGTCAACCTGGCGCTCAACTTCTGGGACAGCAGCACCGGCAACGATTTTATCGTCACCATCCCCAACACACCGGACTGGTCGCACAGCCCCAACAGCATGCTCATGGCCGACTTTACGGGCGATGGCTTTGACGACCTGGTGGTGAACTATAGTTATGCCAGCAATACGGTCGTGATCAGCGCCGTAGACGTAAACGACTGGAGCAAGGGCGTACGCATCGGGGAACGCTTTGCTTACGGCAGCAGGCCTATTACGTCGCTGGCCGCCGGCGATTTTGACGGCGACGGGCAGAACGAAATCGCCGCCGCCTATGCCAATGGCACGGCCTTGCTGGTCGTTCTGCGCGTCCAGCCCACCACGCTGGCGTTGACGGCGGAACCACCGGTCACGCTGGGAACCGATAACATTTGGCTGCCGCAGGTGGCGAGCGGCAATTTCGATCAGGACCCTTCCGATGAAGAGCTAGTCGTCGCCTTTTACAGCCGGGAAATGGCGATCCCGCTGCCGAGTGGCTCGAACGGCCAGGTGCAACTGTACCAGTATGCTGGCTCGGCGCAGCCGATGACGCTGGCGCAGGGCGGCGGCTTTTCACAGACTGAAATCGGGGCCATGCAGCTTGTCGCCGGCCCGATTGCACCTTTTGCCGGCGGTGACCAGTTTGTGGTGGCGATCCAGGATGCCGGCACCACAAGCACCTCGGTCTATGTCTACTCGGTTGAGCAGGGGGCATTTGTCGAGCAGAATGGCTTTATCGCCAACGATTTTGCGATGGTGAACCTGGCCGTGGGCCGCTTTGACGCCCTAAACGGCGATGGTTCGGTCGATCCGACGATGCAGTTATCGATGCTGTCGATCGACAGCAACACGGATGCGACCACCCGCTACCGCCACGGCATTTGGCGTCTCACCTCGGCGGCCGCCGGCAACTTCGCCTGGGCGCAGAGCGACATGCAGACGACGACGACGCAAGCCAGCGTGTCCCTGCTTGTCCCCGGCGGCCAGTTCGCCATCAATATGATCACCGCCGATCTGCAAGGACGCTCGCTGCGCCTGGGCAAGCCGGACAAGATCGTTATCAACGGCCACTCCACCCCGCGCTTGTTGGTAGGGATGCCGCCCATGCACATCGACTGGGCCATTCCTTCTTGCGACGATCCCAACTATGTGGGCAACTGCACCGCGCCGGACGTGGTGAAGATCCTGGCCGAGCCGTTTAATAACTATGCCGAGTTCAACACCGACGTCAAAGACGAGACGCAGTCGAGCAGCCAGAAGACCACCAGCTACACGTTGGCGACGAAGGAGTCGGTAGGGGTCAAGGTCTCCTACGACGTTCCCGGCGTCTTTACGGCCAGCGCCGAGGTCAAGGACGCGGCGAAGCAGACGCACGACAGTTCGGTGGCGACGACGAACAACAGCTACACATCGCAAAGTTTTGACGCTTCGGTGAAGACCGGCTTCGCCGACCAGGTGTGGTACGACGGCTATCGCCTCAACATCTGGAGCTACCCGATCCTGGGGCAGATGGCGTGCCCGCAGGATAACCCCACTTGCAGCCCGGCGGAGATGTTGCCGCTGCACGTGCAGTTTTCGGCCCCCGACCAAATCGAGTCCGGCAATGCCGACGGCAGCAGCTTGGAGTGGTACCAGCCGGCGTGGGAGCCGGGCAACCTGCTTTCCTACCCCTGGACTGAAGGCCAACTGCTGGCGCTGCTGCCGCGCACCCAGATCGTCAACAAGACTTCAGGCATCTGGGAGGCAGACACATCCGACGCCAACGTCAGCGTCAACTGGTCGGCTTCAAGCAGCAGCAGCCAGACGCAGGGCTCGACGCAGGCTCATGCCAACGATTTTTCGACCAACGTCTCGGTGGATGCCGAGATCATTGGCGTGGGCGGGTCGGCGGGTTTTGATGCCAGCACAAGCAAGTCGATCCAGACGCTCAACACCTCAGCCAACACGCACGGCGCCTCCACCGGCTTTACCACGCATAAGTCGGCGCAGGCCGTGCCCGACTACACCTTTGCGGCGCAGACTTACATTCTGGGGCAGTCACCCCTGTCCGGCACGCTGCAAAGCCTGGCTCTCACGGCCACGGTGCAGACTTCGGGCACACTGCGCCTGGCCTACTGGGCCAACCCGTTTACCGACGGGCCAGACACGGACAACTGGTGGACCAACACGTATACGCTGCCGGATGTGGCGCTCAACCACCCGCGGCGCTGGACGTGGCAGAACGTCAATTCCACCAACACCAACCAGATGACCTTCAACGCGCCGCAGACCAATGCCTCGCCCTACGACCAGGAGTTCTACTTTATGCGCGGGCTGTACATCACGCCTGCCGACTCGCCGCTTGGCCCGCAGGTGACGAGCGCGCCTGTGACGGAGACGGTGCTGCTGCAAGCGCGTGTGTACAACTTTAGCCTGGTGGACACCAACGCGGGCGGCGCGGCCAGCGTGAATGTTGTCTTCTACGGCCAGGTGTTCAACCCTGCCACCGGCGACCCTGTGGGCGATAGCTTTGTGATTGGCGGCACGGCCCTACCGACGATCCCGGGCTTCGCCTCGCGCACCACGGTGGGCGACGTTCCCAACTGGAACATGGCCGCGGTGCCCTTCAACTCGGCGGATTATGACCAGACGCTGAACGGCGGCGTGATCGTGCGCTTCTGGGTCGTGGTCTATATGCTCGCCGCCAATGGCAACCTGGTGCAGGAGATGCCGGATCACGGGCTGACTGCCATTCCCGACGTGCCCAACCTCAGATCGCCGAGTGATGTGCCGATTGAACTTCACAGCAACAATGTGGGCGTCTTCAAGCAGGTGTTCCAGGTGCAGCCCTTCTCGACGACGGGTTTGGTGGCCGGCGCCGTCGTGACGCCCCTGCTGTCGATCCAGGGGATGAGCAGTTCCCCGCTGACCGAGACGGTGACAGGCAAGCAACTGGTCAGCACGGTGCTCGCCAACGGGGGCGCAGCGCCGCTAAAGTCGCTGCAAATTCAATACTATGCCGGCGACCCGGCCCAGGGCGGCCAGATGTTTGATTGGGAATCGGTGCCCTATATCGGCGCAGGCGCCACGCACGTCAACCGCGTTATCTTCACGCCGCAGGGCTGTGGCGACAACCTGATTTACGTCGTAGCAAGGGGGCCAGGGACCGAGGATAACGAGACACTGGCGATTACCGGCACGCCGTGCCGGCAGTATCTGCCGGTGATTGGCAGGTAGCCAGGTGGGGGGATGAGAGGGTGTGTTGGTGAAATACACCCTCTCATTCCTTCTCTTTGACAATCTCTTTCACTGGCGCCTCCGGGTCGCTGGGCAGCACGTCGTAGACCCAGCGCACGGCTTTTTTCCACATGCTGCGGGCAGCGGCAGCGCTGTAGGTGGCCTGGCGGCGTGTGTTGCGCCACCAGCCGGTGTCCAACTTCTCCACTGGTGTTCGCCAGTCGATGGCGCACGCCGCCCAGGTCAGACCGGCGCCAAAGCCGACAAAGACGACCTTGTAGCCGGGTTTGAGCCGGCCGGCCTCAATGGCTTCGCACAGGGCAATCGGGATGCTGGCCGTGCTCGTGTTGCCGTACTTCTGCAGATTGACGAATACTTTCTCTTCGGGGATTTTTAACTGGTTGAAGACGCTGTTTTGAATAATGCGCAGGTTGGCCTGATGCGGCACGACCAGGTCGACGTCGGCGGTTGTGTAGCCGGCGCGTTCGAGCACGCGGCGCGTGGCATTGGCCATCACGCGCGTGGCAAAACGAAACACCGCCTTGCCATCCATCTTGATGTAATGCTGCCCGCTGCTGACCGTTTCTAAGCTGGTGGGCATGGCGCTGCCGCCGCCGGGCAGAATCAAAGCGTCGCCGCCCGACCCGTCGCTGCCCAACTCGGTCGCCAGGATGCCGCCCGGCACTTCGCTGGCCGCCACCAAAACAGCCCCGGCCCCGTCACCAAACAGGATGCAGGTCTCGCGATCCGTCCAGTCGACGATGCGGCTCAGCGTTTCGGCGCCGATCACCAGCACGTATTCGGCGTCGCCGGCCAGGATGTGCCCGCGCGCCATGCTCAAGCCATAGACAAAGCCCGAACAGGCGGCGCTGAGGTCGAATGCCCCGGCGTTGGTGGCGCCGAGCGCGTTCTGCACCAGACAGGCTGTGGCGGGAAAGCTATATTCCGGTGTGGTGGTCGAGCAGATAATCAGGTCGATCTTGTTGGGCGGCACATCGGCCACCTCCAGCGCGCGGCGGCAGGCCGCCACTGCCAGGGAGGCCGTGGTCTCTTTGGGGTCGGCGGCCACATGGCGCTCTTCAATCCCTGTGCGCGAGCGGATCCATTCATCTGTCGTATCCACAATCTGTTCAAGATCGTGGTTGGTGATCACCTTAGAAGGCACTTCGTAGCCCCAGCCGACGATGTGCGCATAGCGCCGTGCGTAACCGGCGTCGCCAGGTTGTGCGGCTGGGGCAACCGGCTGTGCCGCCGGCGGCGCAGCCGGCTGGACGATCGGCTTGGCGGGCTGTGGCGCAGCATTGGTCGTGGGCGACATGCCACTGGCACCGTTTTCCGTAGTTGAAGTCAAAGATTCTGCCATAATACTCCTTTCACCATGCATAATGCAGCCGCAGGCTGTAGCTTACGCTAGGCATAGCGGCGCAGCATGATGCAGGCGTTGTGCCCGCCAAAGCCAAAGCTGTTGGAAAGCACGACCTTGACGTCTGCCGCCACAGCCGCGTTGGGCGTGTAGTTCAGATCGCACTCAGGGTCTTGGTTGTGCAAATTGATAGTGGGTGGAATTTTGCCTGTCTCAATTACCTTGGCGCCGATGATCGTTTCGAGTGCGCCGGCGGCGCCCAGCAGGTGGCCGGTCATGCTCTTGGTGCTGCTGATGCGCACATTGTAAGCGTGTTCGCCCAGCACTTCCTTGATCGCCAATGTCTCGCCCACATCGTTGAGGCGCGTCGCCGTGCCGTGGGCGTTGATGTAGTCGATCTGTTCCAGCCCCACGCCATAGGCTGCCGCTTTGCGCAGCGCCATGCGCATGGCTGCCGCTGCCCCGCGTCCGGTGGCATGCGGCGCCGCCATGTGATAGGCGTCGGCGCTGCTGCCGTAGCCGATGACCTCGGCGTAAATGCGGGCGCCGCGCTGCAAGGCGTGCTCTTCGGTCTCCAGAATCAGCAGCGCTGACCCTTCGCTCATCACAAAGCCGTCGCGATCGCTGTCAAAGGGACGGCAAGCGGCTTTGGGCTCTTCGACATGCTGGCTGAGCGCCCCCATCACGTCAAAGGCCGAGACGACAATCGGCAGAATCGCCGATTCGGCGCCGCCCGCCAGCATCACGTCGGCGTCGCCGCGCCGCAGCAGTTCAAAGGCCTCGCCACAGGCGGAGGTGCCGCTGGCGCAGGCGCTGACGACGGCATGATTCGGCCCCTGCAAGTTGTAGTTGATGGCCAGCTTGCCCGCAGCGCTGTCCACCAGCATATTGGGGATCATAAACGGGCTGACCTTGCGCAGCCCCTTGGCTGCGACCAAATCAACATTTTCGCCAAACGAGTGCAGCCCGCCGATGCCGCTGCCGATGATGGCCCCCATCCGCTCCGGGTCTTCGTCGTCCATACTCAAATTGGCGTCGGCAAAAACTTCCTTGCCGGCGGCGATGGCAAACTGAATGTAGGGGTCAAGCCGGCGCGCTTCTTTGCGGTCCATATAGTCGCCGGGGTCAAAGTTGCGCACCTCGCCGGCAAAGTTGACGCGCAAGTCACTGGTGTCAAACTTGGCGATATAGTCGATGCCTGACTGCCCGGCCAGCAATTTTTGCCAGCTTTCCCCAACAGACAACGCCAAAGGCGTGACTGCGCCAAGACCCGTGATGACTACGCGTGGGGGAGTGGAACCATTGTGTGCGCTTGTGTGATTGGATTTGGTTGTCATAATCTCTGTTCTATCCATAATAATTTTTCCGCCCAGTTTCCGACAGACCGCTCAAAGCGTCGCCACCCATTTCCGAATAATCGAAAATAGCGGCAATCCACGCCTGGAATGGGGTGCGGAACTGACAAACTGCTGGAGTGTTAAAACACTGTTGGAGGGAGAAAGTTGCGCGAGGAAACCATGGTTGCAAACAAATGGCGAGCCTGAACAATTCCAGGCTCGCCATTACCAAGCGCAGTCGGTTGGGGTGAACTTAACGCAGTTCGACGGTTTGCGTTGCTGCTGCGCTCCCGTCTGTCTGGCTGTTTGCCGGTGTGGCTGCCGGTGTGATTGTCGGTGGCGCTGAAACCGCCAACTCCTCCGCATGTGGGCGGCGCAGCACCAGGTAGGCGCCGCCGCCAATCAGCGCGAGCGGCCATATCCAGCCTAAGACCCCAGCAAACGGCGTGAAGATCACGGTGCCCATCACCAGCAAAATTGCGGCCGGAATATACGCCCAGCGCAGGTTCATATTCAAGTAGGTGGACATCAACCCCACCACACCGAAGGTGAGGCCCAGGCCGATAAAGAGAACGCTGGCAGGATTGAGAAAACCTACACCCGCCTGATCGACCAGCACGACTGCCGCCACGGACAACAGCGCTCCGCCGGGAATCATCGCCCACCACTGTTCGCGGTTGGTGAAGAAGATGGCGATAAAGCCGGCTCCAATTGAGGCCAAGAAGACGGCGCCGCCGATGTCGGAAAAGAAGGGGGGCGCAAAGCGGTCATAAAAGATGGTTGCCGCCAACCCCAACAGGGTAAAGCCGGGGATGGCTGCCCACCAGCGGCTGTGCAGGCCGGTCAGAAATACGTAGAGAAACACGGCGCCGCCGGCGGCAAACGCCAGCGCCCAGAAGAGGGTGGAGAGTACGCCAAAGATGCCGGTCACTTGGAGCAGAAAGAATGCTCCCATTGCGATGAGCATAGCCCCCCATACGGTCGAGCGGTTTTTGTGTTGGCTTAGCATGGCTGTTGTTCCTTGCAAACGTTATCTGCTCGCTGTCGCAACCACTTGTTGCGGCTCTCTGTCTACTAATACGTGCGCTGCGGACAAAGGTTGCGCTCAGGGAACATAATTGGGGCCAAACCGATCTGCATACCAGAAAACCTGCAGATAGGCGTAGCCAAAGCGATCATAGTAGTCGATGGTGATGGTGTGCGTGCCGGGGCCGACGTTGCGAAAGGCATTGGACATGTCGTGCGAGCCATCCGTCCAGCCATCGATCACGAGCGTATCGTTGAGATAGACGCGCACACCGTCATCGGCGCGGGCGCGGAAGAAATAGTTGCCGCCGCTGAAGGCAAACCGGCCGACCCAGCGCCCGTTCCAGCCGTCAGCCGGCAGCACGCCAGGGAAAGGCGAGTTGCCTCCCCACATACGCTGCAGCTGCATTGCTCCCGCAAATTCGCCCTGCGCCGCTTTTTGCGGGCCGCGGTTGGGCGCCCCTTCGTAGTACGTGGCCTGCCACGGCGGCGGGTTGGCGGAAAATTCCAGCGTAAAGCGGATGCTGGCCGGCCCCAGCAGCTCCAGATAATCGACGCGCAGGCTGTGCACGCCCACCAGGCGGCGCGACGCCGAGTACTGGATGCCGGTCGCCTGGCGCCACTCGTTGATCACCAGGTCACTGTCGATAAAGACGCGCACGCCGTCGTCCACTAGCACGTTAATATTGTAGTAGCCGTCCGGAAAGGTGTAGGTGCGCTCAAAGGTGGCGGAGAAATAGTCCACGGGCACAGCGGGATCCGGCGAACCATAGCCCCAATTAAAATCGATGGTCGGTGTATCCTGGTAGGCCACCGGCGCGCCGTTGAGCGTCGGGTTGTTGTAGTAAGAAGCTTTCCAGCCTTGAAATGTGGCCGGTGGCGTGACCGGCGCCGGCGGTGGCGTCGGCTGCAGCGGCTGGGTGGGCGGCGCCGGATTGACTTCCGTGTTGGTGACCGGTGCATCCTGCAGGCTGCCGGTCACGTTGACCAGACGGTGGTCGATCCAGCCCATAGTCCCGCCGCAGTCCACCAGCAGCCAGGCGCCCGTGTCATCGCGTCCCTGCACATTGCAGCGTTCGCCGGCGCGCGCCTGCCCTACCACCGACATGGACTGGCTGGGCGTGTTGTAGAGGTTGACCAGATTGAAGTTGACGACGGCGGTCAGATCGGGCGCGACATTAGATACCGGAGCGGTCTCCGGCTGCGCCTGGTCGCCTTCAGGCAGAATCTCGTTGACCAACAAGTCCGCCGTGTAATCCGCTTTGGGGTCAAAGTTGCGTGTGCCCCACACCTTGACCGGCGGCGGCGGTGACTGGCGGGCCAGCACATCGATCTGCTGGGCGACAGTGGCGTTGGCGCCGACCGCCGTCAAGCGCGCGCCGTCGGCGGCGACAAAGAGCTCGCCAAACGGCTGGCCTTGCAGCACCTCAAAATGACCCTGAATGCCGTAGATCGGCACGCTGGAGGATTGTTCTTGTCCAGGCGGGGCAGCATGCGCCGGCTGCGCCAGGGTGGCAGACGCCAGCAGCAGCGCCAGGCAGACCAGCCGCACTATCAGGTGATGGGCAACACGCATGGCCGCTCTCCGGACGCCGCAGTGGGAAAAAGGCGGGTGCAGCCGTTTACCGACATTGATCAATCAGTGCACCCAAGCGAGAACCAGCTTGCAGGCATATTGTACACCATCTGCGCGCGGCGGAAAACAGACAGCGCGCTGCTGTGAGGCTTCTAAACCGAATCCAAGGTGGAATCCACATGGTCCAGTACGTCGCACATGTAGTTCTCACCTTGGAAGCAGTTTAGGCAGTCAGGCGGCTTACCACCTCTACTTGGCTAGCGCCACGTCCAGCGCTTCATACAGGGTGCGCACGCCGATCACTTCGATGCCTTGGGGCAGGCTGTCGCCTTTCCGCTGCAGCATGCTGCGCGGGGTCAGGGCGCGGGTAAAGCCCAGCTTGGTCGCCTCATGCAGGCGGCGCGCCAGGTGGCCGACGCTGCGCAGCTCGCCGCTCAACCCAACCTCGCCCACAAGCGCCAGGTCGGCCCACACCGGCCGGTTGCGGTAGCTGCTGGCAATGGCGCAGGCGATGGCCAGGTCGGCGGCGGGTTCATCCACGCGCATACCGCCGACAATATTGACAAAGATGTCCTGGTCGCTGAGATCCATCCCCACCCGCTTGGAGAGCACGGCGGTCAGCAGCAGCAGGCGGTTCTGATCCACGCCGTTGCCTGTGCGCCGCGGCATGCTGAAGGCCGTTGTGCTGCTCAGCGCCTGCACTTCGACCAGCAGCGGGCGCGTGCCTTCCATGGAGACGGCGATGGCGCTGCCGGTGGCGTTGGGCAGCCGCTCGGCCAGAAACAGTTCGGAGGGGTTGCGCACCTCCACCATGCCCTGCTCGTTCATCTCAAAGACGCCGACTTCATTCGTGCTGCCGAAGCGGTTCTTGACCGAGCGCAGCAGGCGAAAGGCGTGAAAGCGTTCGCCCTCCAGCTGCAGCACCGCATCCACCATGTGCTCCAGCACCTTTGGCCCAGCGATGGCGCCTTCTTTGGTCACATGACCGACCAAAAAAACCGGCACATTCTGCGCCTTGGCCACGCGCAGCAGCGCTGCCGCGCAATCCCGCACCTGGCTGACCGTGCCGGCGGCGCTGGCGCTGGTGCCGGCATAGATCGCCTGCACGGAGTCGACGATGACCAGGGCCGGGCGCAGCGCCTCGATCTGGTCGACGATCGCCTCGACGGCGATTTCGGATAGGACCAGCAGCCGCTCTTCGTTAATCCCCATGCGGTTGGCGCGCCGCCCGATCTGGTGGGCGCTTTCTTCGGCGGAGACATAGAGGACGCTGCCGCTGGAACGCGCGACATCGGCGGCCATGGCCAACAGCAGCGTTGACTTGCCGACGCCCGGCTCGCCGCCCACCAGGACGCAGGAACCCGGCACAATGCCGCCCCCCAGCACGCGGTTGAGTTCGCCGATGCTGAGCGGCAGGCGCGGCAGATCGTCGCGTGTGACGGTGCTGAGCGGCACTGCCTGGCCGGGGGTGGCGCTGCTGCTGCTCGCCGGGCGCGCTTTGTCGGGCGCGCGCACAACCGTTTCCTCCAGCGTGTTCCACTCCCCACAGTCAGGGCACTTGCCGCTCCATTTTAACTGCATGCCGCCGCAGGCGGAGCAGATATACTGTTTCTTGTCTTTGCTCATAAAGGCTGCCTGGCCCTCCAAAGTGCGTATTTGCCTGCGCAGTCACACCTGCCGGCGCGTTAGAACATATGTGCAGATTATTTTATCGCTTGCCGGGCGGCCGGTCAATTGTGGATGGCGGGCGCGCAGAGAACAATTGATTATATTTTGTCAACTCTCCAATTTGGCAGCTTGCCGGTCGTCAGGTATACTATGAAGCTTGTGGCGATAGGCATAGCTTGTCGTCTTGTTATCGCTTTGACTTTGCACCGCCGGCAGTTTCGGCGGTGCAATTGTGCCAAACTTGCGAGTGTGTTTTATCACGGGGCTCCATCGGCAGCTCCCGGTCTTAAACAGGAGACTACCTATCATGTCCAAGGCAGTATTTGAGCGGACGAAGCCCCATGTGAACGTGGGGACGATTGGGCACATTGATCACGGGAAGACGTCGTTGACGGCGGCGATCACGAAGGTGCTGGCGCTGAAGGGTTGGGCGGACTTTCGAGCGTTCGACCAGATCGACAATGCACCGGAGGAGAAAGCGCGCGGGATCACGATAGCGATTTCGCATGTGGAATACCAGACGGAGAAGCGGCACTATGCGCACGTGGACTGTCCTGGCCATGCGGACTATATCAAGAACATGATCACGGGTGCGGCGCAGATGGACGGTGCGATCCTGGTGGTGGCGGCGCCGGATGGGCCGATGCCGCAGACGCGCGAGCACATTCTGCTGGCGTACCAGGTGGAAGTGCCGTCGATGGTGGTCGTCCTGAACAAGGTGGACATGATGGACGATGAGGAGCTGTTGGAGTTGGTGGAGATGGAGCTGCGGGAGTTGTTGAGCAGCTATCACTTCCCCGGCGACGACATTCCGTTTGTGCGCGGCAGTGCGCTGGATGTGCTGGAGT
>JBBRBX010000052.1:0-36678 GCA_038205395.1 Caldilineales bacterium | reverse complement strand
AACCAGCACAAGCTGAAATTCATCAGCTTGGGCCAAACACAGCCGCTTCCATTATCGGCTGCCACTCAACCTGTTAGGCCATTCGAGTTTGCCTCTCTGCCACTGGCCGCATAAAACATGGGTTTTCAGAGATGCACCCATGCTATAATAGCCACCATGCACAACGAGGAAGACGACAGGCAGGGTGGCCGGCGGCAGGATGACGAGCAAACAGACGACCGGCTGGACGCGCTGGAACTGCGGCCAGGGATGGAGCCGCTGACAGTAGAGGAGAAGGAGCGCTTCCTGGCGCACGCGCGTGCACAAGGGCGGGCGCTGAGCAGTGAGGAGCAGTATGCCCTCTTTGGCCCGCCGCCCACAGCAGCGCCGCTGGAGTCCCCTGTCTACGAGGATGTTGCCCCAATGGCCGCCGCGCCGCTGGACGAGAACGAACTCGACCGGCTGCGCACGGATTTTTTCCCCGAACTAGGCGCCGCAGCCCCGCGCCCGCCGCTGCGGCTAATCCACGGCGTCATTTTTGATTTTGACGCCACGCTGGCAGCTTTGGCGCAGCCGCTGCCCACGCTGCTGGCAGCCGGCGCCGCCGCCGCCGAAGCTTATATGCGCTCGACCGGCATGGAGCTGCCGCCCGATTTCGCGCCCAATATTGTGGAGGCGCGCCGGTTTGCCGAAGAGAAGTCGGAGGAGGAAAAGGAAGAACATATCGCCGACGACGCCCTCAGCTTTCTGCTCCAGTTCTACGGCTATCCCACCTCGCGCATGGACCCTCAGGTGCTCAAGCAGGCGGTGGACATTTTCTACGCGCCGGAGATGACCGCCTGGCGGCTGCTGCCCGGCGCCAAACAAACGTTACAGACACTGCGCGCCCAAGGCCATAAGCTGGCGCTGCTGGCTAACTATAACTGCGACCGCGTTTTTCAGCGCACGGTCGATTATTTGGGGCTGCGCGCATACTTTGATGTCTGTCTGTGCAGTGCGGCGGTGGAGTATCGCAAACCGGACACCAACTTTTTTCGCCTTGTGCTTGACCGTTGGGACGCCCTGCCCTACGAGGTGGTGGTAGTGGGCGACAGCCTGCTGGAGGATGTACAGGGGGGGTTGGAATTGGGCGCGCTCACCGTTCTGGTCGAGGGGCCGTCGCCGGCGCAAATAGAGCAGCAGAATCACACGCTGGCAGGCCAGGTGCAGCCCGACGCCACCATCCAGACGCTGGCGCAACTGCCGGCGCTGATTGCGGAGTGGGCCTAGTTATGAACGTGCGCAGACGCTATCCGGATTCCCCATTGGTTGGTGCGGCGGCGGCTGTCTTTGACGGGCAGGGGCGCGTGCTGCTGGTGCAGCGCGCCCGCCCGCCGCTGCTGGGACAGTGGGGGCTGCCGGGCGGGATGCTGGAACTGGGCGAACAGCTCGCCGCTGCCGCCGCGCGTGAGGTGCAGGAGGAATGCGGCATTGCTGTTGCGATCGGTGGGGTGGCCGGTGTTTTTGAACCGATCACATACGATGAGCAGGGGCGCATCGAATACCATTATGTTGTGATCGATTTCTGGGCGCGCCATGTAGCAGGCGAAGCCGTGGCCGGCGACGATGCCGCCGCCCTGGCCTGGGTGGAAATAGGCGACATCGAGCGCTATGCGCTGCTGCCGGAAAGCCGGCAGGTGGTTCTGGACGCCCACAGGCTGTGGCAGAACGGTCAGCAGAACGGTCAGCAGCAGCATGGGACAGACTGAATTCCGAAGGGACAAAAAGCCGATGACGAAAAACATTGCCGCAGACGAAATTTTGCAGCGGGCGCATGCCCTGCACGAGCAAATTCGCGACTGGCGGCGCACGATCCATCGCTACCCCGAGTTAACCTTCACCGAACAACGCACGGCTGGGCTTGTCAATGCCGCGCTGCTGGATATAGGCGTGGAGACCGAAACCGAGGTGGCTAAGACGGGAGTGGTGGGCCACATCCGCGGCGGAGCTGGGCCGGTGGTAGCGCTGCGCGCCGATATGGACGCCCTCCCTATCCAGGAGATCAACGGCAGCGACTTTGACAGCACGCGGCCGGGCATTATGCACGCCTGCGGGCACGATGCCCATACCGCTATGCTCTTGGGCGCAGCCACTATTCTCAAGCAGTTGGCCGACGCCGGGCAGCTTCCCGGTTCCGTGCGGCTGTTGTTCCAGCCCAGCGAAGAGGCGCAGGACCAGGAAGGCAAATCCGGCGGCATGCGCATGGTGGACGAAGGGGCGCTGGCGGGCGTGGATGCTGTCTTCGGCGTGCATGTCGATGCCAATCACGATGTTGGCTATGTGGCGACGCGACCCGGCCCCATGATGGCGGCGGCGGACAAATTCAAACTGATCGTGCGCGGCTCCGGTGGCCATGCCGCGCGCCCGCAGAACACCGTGGACCCGATCGCCCTGACGGCGCATGTGATCAACGCCGTGCAGCAGATCGTCAGCCGCCGGCTGAACCCTATCGAGCCGGGCGTGATCACCATCGGCACCATCCACGGCGGCACCGTCAACAATGTAATTCCTGACAGCGTGGAGATGACAGGCACGATCCGCTCGTTTGCGCCCGAAGTACGCCGGCTCCTGCAGGACGAACTGCACAAAGCCGTGCGCGTGGTCGAGCCGCTGGGCGGCAAGGCTGAGTTGACCATCTATCCCGGCTATCCGCCGCTTGTCAATGACGAGCAGGCTGCGGATGTGCTCCTGGGCGCAATGGGCCAACTGCTGGGCGAAGAGAAGGTCGTGCACAGCGACCTGATCATGGGGGCGGAAGATTTCGCCTATATGGCGCAGGCGGCCCCCGGCTGTTTCTTGCGGCTGGGTGTGCATGACCCTGCCTGGGCAGACTACTATCCTGTCCATCGCGCTGATTTTCGGCTGGATGAAAATGCGCTGCCGATTGGATCGGCAGCCCTGGTCACGGCGGCGCTGGCGTGGATGCAGCAAAAACGATAAAACAAACGGTGGTGCGAATGGGCAGTAAATACCGAAGCAAATATCCAAGTAAGTATCGAAGTGGGTGGAGGGGCGGCTGGCGGCCGGCGGTGCTCCTTGCGCTTCTGCTGCTGGCCGGCTGCGGCCAGGCGACGATCAGCCCGCTGTTGTTTGGGCCGGCGCCCTGGACGAGCGGCGAGCAGCACACGCTGGCGCTGATCGACGCCAGCGGCCAACAGGTGGGGTCTGCGGTTTATACGCTGACAAGCGGCCAGAACAGCGGCGGCGAGCCTGTATGGGATTTCCGGCGCGAGATCAACGCCCTGGGCAGCAGCGAACTCATCACCGTTACGATGGATGCGCAAGGCTTCCGACCACAGATTTCACGCGTGCAGCGCACAGGAGTCGCGGGCGGTCAGGAGATTGCTGAAGCTCGTTACAGCGAAGGGCAGGTGGACCTCACCCTGCTGGCAAAGCAGAATAACCTATCCGTCCAGCGTGAGCAGGCGCCGAGCGACGCGCGCGAGACCGTGACCTTGCCCATGATCCTGCGCGCACTGCCGCTGGCCGCCGGCTATGCCACCCAAATCAACGCCTACATGCCGGTGGTGCCGCAGCTTGAGCGCATCACCGTACGCGTGGTGGGTGAAGAAGTAGTGGAAACGCAGGCCGGCTCGTTTGCCACGTGGGCGGTGCAACTGGATGCAGGCGATGTGCAGAGTAAAGCCTGGATCGGCAAAGAAGCGCCGCATATACTGGTAAAATATATTGACGCCAGAAACAAGGCGACGCTGGAGCTGCTGGAGTGGGAGGCAGGCGCCGGCGAGTAAGCTCAGTCGTCACAGCGTGCCACGCTGACCCCAAACAGCAGCACCCATACGATCATCAATTCCGGCAGCGCATAGCTGACGTCAATCAGCCCGTGCGCCAGCGCCGCCGCGATGGCCGCCAGCACACCCAGCGCCAGCGCGGCGTCCCTGCCGCAGCGCAGACGGCGCACGGCGGCAGCCGTGCCGCTGCCCAGCCACGCCAACCCCAGCAGCAGACCCGGCAGACCGAGACGAGTCCACCAGTCGAGCAGCAGGTTGTGCGGGTGGTTGAGATTAGGCTCTTGCCAGGCAGCGGGCAGGAGATAGCTGCTGCGATAGACATACAGAAAGTTATCGGGGCCGACACCCAGCAGGAGATGGTCGAGCGCCATTTGCCAACTGCTGCGCCACAACTGCAGGCGCAGAAAACCAGTGCCCTCACTCAGATCAAAAAGTCGCTGAAAGCGTTCCGCCCCCCCAAAGGGTGTCAGCAGCAGAACCGCTAGCGCGGCGACGCCCAGCAGCAGCCAGAGTGGACGCAGCGGGCGTCCCTGCCGACGCAGCAATTGGCCGCCGCCGATCAGCAGCACAAGCGCCATCGCCGGGGCCGCCAGCAGCAGGCTGCCTTTGCTGAAGGTGAGCAGCCAGGCGGGCAGTTGCGGAAGCGCCAGCAGCGCCCACAACAGCCGGCGTTTGCGAGCAAAAAGAACAAGCGCCAGGCTCACCGCCACGGTGCGGTCTAAATAGAGCGCCAGATTGTTGGCCGAGCCGTAAAAGGCCTGGATGCGGCGCACGCCTTCGGCTTGCGTAACAAAATCACTGCCGGTGGCATAGCCCCACAAGCCAAACAACGACACGGCAGCCCCCCCTGCCAGCCAGGCCGTCATCAGCAGCCGGCGTTCTGTGGCCGCCGGCGGCGCCAGCCGCAGGCTTAAGGCCAGCGCGCCGCCAAAGACTAAGGCGTTGAGAAAGACCACACGCCACTCGCGCAGAGCAAGGTCGGGATAACGAGCAGCCGCGGCGGCGACCAACGCCCAGGTGACAATGGCGGCCAGCGCCAGCAGCGGCCAGCTGGTGTAGGATTTGCGTGTGGCCGGCTGGAAGGTATCATCAGGAACAGCACCGCCGCTTATCCAATAAGCGCCGGCCCAATGCAAAGCCAGCAGCACTGCTCCTCCCCAGACACCAACGTCGATCAGGTCAAAGCTACGGGTGGGCAGCAGGGGCAGCTTGACGCCAAAGGCAAATGGCAGCCCAAACAGCAGGGCGCTCCACCACAGGGCAGGCCGCAGCAAGCCCGCCAGCGCCAACAATAGCAGACCCGCCACACACAGCAGCCAGTTCGCCGGCACAGTACCACCAATAGCGACACTACCGGCCACCAGCAGCAGACCGCCGGCGGCGAGCGCAGCCGCGTACTGCGGCGCAGCCGCTGCAAGCCGCTTAGGAACAGCAAGCCGCTGGGCCGAACGCCAGGTCATCTTTCGCCCCACCAACCAGCGCCGCCCGCCGGCTGCCGCCAGCCAGAAACCCAGCCCCATCACCAACACTGCCGGCCAGCGCACACTGCTCTGCTGCGCCAGGCTATCCAGTTCGACAAGCGCATTGGCGGGCGGATCGACGGCCACCGCGCGCAGCGGCGTTTGACCCCAGCCACGCCAGACTTCGATGCGGACATTGTGGGCGCTCTCACCGCTGCCTTGCTGGACAAGCAGCCAGTGCGGCGGCGGTTCCCCTCCTCCATCCGGCACGCGTTCGGGCGCCAACAGTGTGGTATAACCCGCCGCCTCTCCTTGGCTGTTAAAATTACCGGCAATCACGGGAACACGATTGGCAGGTTGGCCGTCTACAGTAACGTACAAGTAGCCCCAGTAGTCGCCGGGGGCGATCAGCAGATAGAGATCGGCGCCTGTATAGGGAAAAGTGACGACGCCGGCCGGCTGCTCGAATGGATTTGCAGGCTCGGCAGGATCAGCCCCACCGGCGCTGACCTGCCAGCCGGGGGAGTAGGCGAAGAAAGGGCTGTCCATGCCGGCGACCGCACCCGATGTAAGCACCACTGCATTCTGTGGAGCCGGCGGTATACACGTTGCACAGGCAGTTGTGCCTGCACGCCAATACCAGACAACCGCACTACTGATAAGGAGGACGCCAATTAGGAACCAGGCCATAGGCGTAACACGTTGCATGGCTGCAAGTCTAACACACCCCAAAGACAGTCGCGTTTTTGCCGCCTTTTTGCCGCAGATTGGCGCGGAATGATGCAGGCTGAACTCAATAAGTTGCTGCAGTCTCATATCCGACAATTTTGTTTGATGGCAAGAGGAGAAGGGTAATGAATGCTTTGAAGTTTATCGTCTTAACGCTGGCAGTACTGCTTCTGGCGGCCTGCCGCCCGGTAACGCAACAGGGAGCAGACGTGGCAGGGGGCACAGTGCCACCCGTTGCGCCAAGTGAAATGGGCGGCAGCAATGCAGCAGCTGCATTGGCCGGTACGAACTGGATGTTGACCACCCTCAATGACCAGTCGCCGGCCGCCGACACCCAAATCACGCTGAATTTCGGCGCTGACGGTTCGGCCAACGGTTCAGACGGCTGCAACCGCTTTGTCACCAGCTTTACGCTGGATGGCGACAGCCTCACGTTCAGCCCCAACGCCGCCGGCACCATGATGGCCTGCCCCGAACCGGCAATGACGCAGGCAAGTGCGTTTATCGGCGCGCTGACATCCACAGCCACCTATGCCGTTGAAGGCGGCAGCCTGCTGCTGCGCGACGCAAGCGGAGCCGCAGTCGCCACCTTTGCCGCCGTCAGCACCGATCTGGCCGGCACTTCTTGGGAGGTGGTCAGCTATAACAACGGCAAGCAGGCGGTGGTCGGCGTACTGCCGGATGTCAAGCTGACGACAATGTTCGGCGCAAGCGGCCAGATCAGCGGTTCCGCCGGCTGCAACAATTTTAGAGGCGGCTATACGTCCGATGGCGTCTCCACCATTGCGATTGAGCCGTTGGCCACGACCATGATGGCCTGCCTGGAACCCGCAGGGGTGATGGAACAGGAAATGCAGTTCTTGACTGCGTTGACGACGGCAGCCACCTACAGCGTGGAAGGGAACTCTCTGGAACTGCGCACCGCAGACGGCGCACTGGCCGTGAGCATGCAGGCTGCGGCAGGTGAAGCAGCCGCCGCCGGTGAGACCGATGTGGACACGCAGGGCATGGATGCCGTCACCGGCTCCATCACCTATCTGCCGCGTATTGCACTGCCGCCTGATGCGATGGTCGAGGTGACAGTTCGCAATGCGTCACTGGCCGATGCGCCGTCCGAAATGACACTGCTGGCCAACCAGGTGTTTCTCACCGACGGCCAACAGGTTCCGCTGCCCTTTACCGTGCTGTACAGCAGCGCTGACGTAGATGAACGCGTGCTGTATTCGGTGGGCGCCACCATCCGCGACAGCGCGGGCAAGCTGCTCTTTGTCAGCACAACCATGACGCCCGTCATCACGCAGGGCAACCCAACCTCAGATGTCGAAGTCATGGTCGAGCAGGTGAAGTAGGTTCCAGCGGCACATAG
Organism: Caldilineales bacterium; assembly: GCA_038205395.1. Classification (GTDB taxonomy): domain Bacteria; phylum Chloroflexota; class Anaerolineae; order Caldilineales; family Caldilineaceae; genus Fredericiella. The sequence goes on along the minus strand of JBBRBX010000052.1, from coordinate 29,356 downwards.
ATTCACTCCCAATCTGAAATCCACACAGGGGCCGCCAAAATTGACTGGCGGCCCCTGTGTGGCCTATACTAATGGGCGCGCCATTTTTAGGCGGCATTGTAGAAACCCATTCCCGCCAGTGCGGGATGAACTTTATCGAAATTGGTTTTGAAGATAGACGTTTGCGTAGAGGAGCAGCCCAATGTCTGAGCTAAATTTAGTAGCCGACCGCCGCGAGTTGACCGGGCGCAAGGTTGGCCAACTGCGCCGGCAAGGTTTGGTGCCGGTTGTCGTGTATGGCAATATCAAGCAGCCGGTCAATTTACAGGTCAATGCGAAGCTGCTCGAACGCATGCTGCATGAAGGTGGCGATACGCGCCTGGTTGAGGTGACGGTCAACGGCGGCGGCAAGCACAATGTGCTGGTCAAAAATGTACAGCGCGAGCCTATCGGCCACCACCTGCTGCACGCTGATTTTTATGCCGTCAATATGACTGAGAAGCAGCATGTCTCGGTGCCCCTGGTCTCTGCCGGCAAACCGGCAGGTCTGCTCGCCGGGCAAATGGTGCTCAAATTGCATGAGAGCATCCGTGTGGAAGCGCTGCCCAACGATATTCCCGGCGAGATCACGGTGGACATTACCCAACTGTCTCTGGAGCGGTCCATCACAATTGCCGACTTGCCGCAGGTGCAGGGCGTTACCTATGTCGATGACGTCGACGAAGTGCTGTTCAATATGCAGACAACCAAGGAAGAAATGGCCGAGGAGACCGAGATCGCAGAGGAAACCGCCGAACCTGAGGTCGTCCGGAAGGGCAAGCAGACCGACGAGGACGAGGAAAAGTAGTCTTCTTCTGTTCGTTTATGCTGCCGAGCAGCAAAAGTCAGTGCAATAAAAAGGGCCGCATCTCAAGCTTGAGATGCGGCCCTTTTTATTGCACTGTTTTTATACAGAACTTTTGCTGCGGCTGCCGGCGCACTCTAGTAGACAGCTTCATCCAAAAACTGCATTGGATCCACGGCCACGCCGTCAATGCGCATCTCCCAATGCAGGTGGGCGCCGGTGCTGAGGCCGGTGTTGCCTACAACGCCCAATGTATCTCCGGCAGCCACCTGTTGACCAACAGCCACCTTAATCTCGCTCATATGCCAATAGCCGGTAAAGATGCCGCGCCCGTGATCGAGAATGACGGCGTTGCCGCGCACAGTAATCGGTTCAGCCAGAACAACGATGCCCGCAGCCGGCGCCGTCACCAACACACCTTCCGGCGCGCCGAAGTCCTGGCCGGCATGAAAATTGCCGATATCCGCCACCGAATAGTCGCGGCGTGTGCCGAAGGGGCTTGTGGTGAGATATTGGGGATCAATCGGCCGCACAAATGTACCCTGCCACAACAGCATCGGACTGACCTGCGACCAGGAGCCTATCACCTTGGCGCTCTCAGCGCTGATGGCGTCCGGCGTCATTTGCGAAGCTTTGTCCTCAGAGATGACGATCTGCTGGCTCTCATAGCCACCATCTTCAACGCTGATCGGCCAACTGCGGCTGACCGACGCACCACGTGCCGTTGTATAGCCCAGAACCAAATCATAGACGGCTACATCTTGCAGCGCCGGCACAGGCAGCAAAGCAAACTGGCGCAGACCATCCGGATCGATGGGTGTGAAGACCACGGGCTGCCCCAACCACGTAGCGCTGACCGCCATAGGCCGCAGCGTTTCGACATAGACGCGCCCCGTTCGCCCTTGCACAATCGCCGGGGTCACTTCGACATTCGTGACGGCCCCAAAATAGATCGGCTCCTGCTGCGGTGCAGCCGCGGCGGGCACGGCAACCGGCTGGCCGGGAAACAGACGGGTGTCGGCGCCGACGCCGTTGAGCGCCGCCACTACACTCGGCTCCTGGGTATACCGTACGGCGAGCCGCGCAATGCTGTCACCCGGCAACGCGTGCACGACACCGGTCGGCCCGCTGTAGACAACGCTGCTGCTCCCACCGGCAGCACCCCCCACCGCGGCCACAGCAACACCTGATCCATCTGGGATCACGAGCACCTGACCTACGGACAGGAGATTGGGATCCCAGATGGCATTGGCGGCAACAAGCTCATCTAATCCCACGCCAAAACGCGTCGCGATGGCCCCCAAGGTGTCTCCCGGTGCAACGGTGTAGTCGCCCGCATCCTGGGCAGCGGCAGAGATCGGCAAAAGCAGCCATGTCGTCAGCAGCAGCAGCAACAGCGCACGCACGCAACCCCGCATCGGCTTTATCACTCGCCTCCATAAACGCTGGGCTTGAGAACGCCGATATAGGGCAAATTGCGGTAATGTTCGTTGTAGTCCAGCCCATAGCCCACGACAAACTCGTTGGGGATCGCAAAGCCGATCCAGGCGACCTCGATCGGGACGGCGCGACGGTCAGGCTTGTCCAGCAGGGTGACAATACGCAGGCTGGCGGGCTGGCGTTCATTGAGCAGACGCAGCAGATAGCTGAGCGTATGGCCGCTATCGATAATATCTTCCACCACCAGCACATTGCGCCCCTGGATTGAGATATTCAAATCCTTGAGGATGCGTACAACACCACTGCTGTTGGTGGCGGCGCCATAGCTGCTGGTGGCCATGAAATCAATCTCATGCGGAATCTGAATGGCGCGCACCAGGTCGGCCATAAAAATAATACTGCCTTTAAGCACCGAAATCAGCACAAGGTCCTGGCCGGCATAGGCCTGGTTGATCGCTTCACCCAATTCTTTGACACGTCGCTGGATCGTTTCCGCATCGACCAGCACCTTGGCAATATCGTCGTCAAGCTTAGTGGGTTGGGCAGGTTGGCTTATCAGTGACTTATCAAGCATGGCCTCACCTCATCGGGTAGAAGTCGGGTAAAAAATCAATTCAATACAGATAGGGCGTCAAGACGCATGGCTGAGTTTCGCACACAAAACCGCTTTCCAACAACTCTGCACAGCTAGGGGATGCTGCGGCCATTGCGCAACGTAATACTGACGCCGTTGATCGTCAACGTCGTGGTAGGAATTCCGGCGATCTGCACGTTCGGCGTGGCGGCAGGCAGCACAGCCAGGGCCACAGCAGGGGCCACATCAATCTGCGGCACCAGTTCCAGCGCTCCAGCGGCACGCACATGTTCGCCAAACAACCAGGCGGAACCGGCTATCGTATCGACCTGCCACCAACGAAAATCGCCTTCCGCCGCATTGTCCGCCGCTGATTGCCCCACGATTACCAGGGCGTCCCCTTCGACCACGGCCCCGACCAACGGATAGTCTGTCCCTGGCCCGGCGCGTAGATTGAGCACCGCTGTCTGCACAAATACGGTGGGCGCAGCCGGATCATCAATCGTATCTGCTGCCGGTTCTCCTGGCGTCACAGCGGCTGCGGTGTCATCCAGGGAAGTCTCGGCTGCGGTCTCGACTGCGGTCTCGACTGCGCTTTCTGCGTCCGCTTCCGGCCCGGCGGCAGCCACCCAGGCTGCGCCGCCGCCGGCTTTGAACTGGCTGCTGTACTGGGCGGTCAGGCCAAGATAGGCGTCACCATAGGCAGCGCTAGGTTCAATATAAGTGCCTTCCGGCCATTCATTAAAGCTGGTGATCACCACCCAGTTGGGATTGCTGGCGATGGCTGCCTGCCACGATTGGGCATAATAGGCGCCGCCGTCCCGCCCGCGCACAAAGCCGCTGTTGGGCCGCACACCGACATCGTTGTAACCCGGCATCACGGTTGCCACCCACAGCTTGGGCGAAGCTGTGGCATTGCGCATGGCTTCGACGCGCCCGGCAAATTTCTGGTTGGTGGCGTTGAGATCGGCGGGGGGATTCCAAGTATTGGAATAAAGATAGTGACCATCAAATACGCTCAGTTGGCTCGTATCGACCCCTTCCCCGATCCACAACGAGCTGCTGCCCGGATCAGCCTGGCTGCGCATCGCGGCCCATGTTCCGGCATCATAGAGGCTGGAGCGCCAGAAGAAGATGACGGGTTTGCCGTCCACCCGCAGATAAGCGGGATGATTGGCATGGGTGCTCAGTGCTTGCTGCAAGGCAGCCGTAACATCACCGGCGCCGCCCAAAAAGGGAGAATCCGTCTCAAACAGAATGCCGATACGAAAACTGCGGGCGGCGGCTTCATCAAGCAGCGCCTGCAGGTTCGTTTCAGTCTGGTTGGAATCGCCATACGGCCCATACCAGGCGACGAGCAGCGCATCGATTCCGGCTGCTTTGGCTTGGTCAATGTGGCGCCCCATCGCCGCACGGTCGGCGCTCACATAGCGCTCCGCCGGCAGGTCGCTGAGCTGGCCGGAGTTCCAGGTATTGTCGTCAAACCAACTGTAATAGAAGGCCAGCACCAGCGGATCGCTCACACCCTGGGCCGGAGACGCCGCTTTGGCTGCACGGGCCGGCTGCAGCAGGATGCTGAATACGGCCACGAGCAAAAGCAGCAGCAAGGTGAGCACGATGCGCCACCCTAACTGCAGAGCCGGCTCCGGCCAATCACCGCCGCTGACTGTGTGGGCCAGGCCCGTTGTGGAAGCCGCAGGGGCTGGGAGGACGACTGTCTGGATGCTGCCTTTATTGGGCGCGGGCAAAGCCGGCGGATTGGTTGCAACGGATTTCATATTGGGTAATGGGTGTGAACTAAGCACAGTTGCCCCCGTTGAGGAAGCTGGCGCCGGCCGGCTGATGGGCGGCGGAGGCGGCAAACTGGCTGGGTAGATGAGCGCGCTGTCGAATGTGTACACACTGCTTGTGTACGAACTGCTTCTGTTTCATGTCGGTTCCCACAAAGACCGATGGTATCACGGGCGTGGACAGCGCCAAAATCCGCAGGCAGCAAGGGAACGTTCGCTTAAGCAGGCGGCAAGCCGGACTGTATACCCGTCACTCCCGGTGCAGAAAGCATGGCCGGCAGCGACAACAGTTCGCTGAGCATCATCGCCGTTGCGCCCCAAATGGTCTGGCCTGCAATGGCAAAAAAGGCGACCTCACCGCTGCGGCCGCGCAGATCCCAGTTCTCCACCTGGCGGTTGGCCGGGTTGAGCAAGTCCTGCAGTGGCGCCTCAATAATCTGCGCCACCTCATAGGGATCAGGCCGGAAATCGGGCCGATAGTCCACCCAAGCTACCGTAGGCTGCACCAAATAATTGGATGCATACACGTAAAGAGGCGTAAGATGGCCAAGGACCGTCACTTCATCAGGATGGACACCCACCTCTTCGTAGGCTTCGCGTAGGGCAGTCGCCGTCAAGTCAGCGTCCAATGCTTCGTAGCCGCCGCCTGGGAAACCGACCTGGCCACTGTGTACACCGGTATAGGTAGGGCGCAAAATCAACGGGATGTAAAGGCGTTCAGCCTGCGGATAGAAAAGAGCCAGCACTCCCCCACGCCGTGCATCGTCGCGCGGCGTATCGTAGGATTCGCCGCTGCTGCTTTGCAAGCGGGGCGCCATACGCATTTGTGCAATCTTACCGGGCAGCGGGCCGGCCAGGTCGCGGCGGAGCCGGCGCAGAAAGGCGCCATATAACTCGCTCATAGCACGCGACAGATCAGCCCTTTCAAATATTCGCCTTCGGGAAAGGTGACGGCGACAGGATGGTCGGCGCTTTGCCGCAACCACTCCAGGATTTGCACACTGCGCCCGGCGTCCACCGCGGCGCCGAAAACCACCTTTTGAAACAGCGCGGCATCCACCAGCCCGCTGCAGCTAAAGGTGGTCAAAATCCCACCAGGCGCCAACAGTTGCATTGCCAGCAGATTGATGTCCTTGTAGCCGCGCAATGCCTTCTCGAGATGCTGCCGGCTCTGCGCAAACTTGGGCGGGTCGAGCACGATCAGGTCAAAGCGCGGCGGCTGGGGAGAAGAACGCCAGTCGCGCAGAATGGTAAAAACGTCGCCCGCTATGCCGGCGGCAGCACTGTCAGGGTCAAATCCATTGCGCCGCAGATTGGTTTCGGCCAGTTCGAGCGCCTCCACGCTGCTGTCAATGTTAGTGACATGTGCGGCGCCGGCGGTCAGTGCGTAGACGGCAAAGGCTCCTGTATAGGCAAAGGCATTGAGCACGCGTGGCGCTGCCGCATGTGCGTGCGCATAGGCCGCACAATAGGCGGCAAAGCGGCGGCGGTTCTGCCGTTGGTCGGTATAAAAGCCGGTTTTTTGACCCTGCTCGATATCCACTGCAAAATGCAGCCCGTCTTCCATAATCCAGACCGGGCCGCTGGGGCTTTGACCGGCGAGCAGACCGGCGGCTGGGCCAAGGCCCTCCTGGCGGCGCAGCGCCATTTCCGAGCGTTCTACCACGCCGCGGCAGCCGGTCAATTCCAGCAGCAACTCAGCAAGCTGATGCTTGCGCTGGTCGATGGCCAAGGTTCCTGCCTGGAGAACCAGATAGTCTGCAAAACGGTCAACAGTCAGGCCGGGCAGTCCGTCATTCTCGGCATTGATCAGACGCAGTGCAGTAGTCTGTTCGAGTCCGGGGAGAAAGGCGCGTGCCTCGAGCGCGCTGCGCAGCCGGCTGCGCCAGAAATTACTGTCGATGGCAGTGGGCGTCCAGGTCAGCATGCGCACCTGAATCTGGCTGCGGCGGTTGAGATAGCCTGCACCCAACCAATTGCCATCAGCCGCGGCCACATCCACAATATCGCCGTCCTGAGCCGCGGCGGGAATTTCGGCGATGGCACCGCTAAAAATCCAGGGATGGCCTTGGCGTACGGGCTTGTCGCGCTGCGATTTGAGGCGAATCATTGCATTTTGTCTGGCGCTTGTCACGGCATTTTCCTGCATTCCACTTCCCAGCCGAACTCATTGATCTGCACCTGCGCGTCCGGCAGTTGGATGATTAGAGCGTCGGGCAAATAAGCAAATTCAATCCGGCTGCCTGCACTGTCAGTCAGCACACCGACCACGCGCGCCGGCGTGCGGTCGCGGAAACGCAGCTTATAGCCTTTATAGATGGCCCAATGGGTGAGCGGTTTCACATTGGCATGCATAGCGTTCTTTGTCCAGGCGCTGCTGTTCGCCGGCCCATCAACTGGACTGGCCCTCGTCTGGCTGCCACTCCAGCCAAACAACCTCGCGTGTGTGCGCGCTGACGCGCAGTGACTCTGCGCTGCGCAGCCCGCACACCCATAATACCTGCCCGTCACGGCGATCAACAAGGAGCGGCCAGCCTGGGCGTATACTGGGTGGAATTTTGTGGCTGCTCAAAATATCAGCCACCAGGCGATGATGGCCCTCCATGCCTAGCGGGGCGATGCGCAGCCCGGCAGTGGGCGTTGTAAGCGCCGCTGCACCCACTGCCGCCGCATCGGCTACAAGACGCCAGGGCGCCGGCTGTTCCTGCCAACCTGCCGGCAGGGCAGCCGCCGGCAGCCGCCGCACCACCAGCTTCCAATCGCCTACCCCCACTTCACCCACACTGGATGCGGGGAGAGGAAGCGGCCAGACGGGCGCTGCCCGGCGCCAGGCGGCGCTGAGATAGGGATATTCAATCGCAAGCGGCGGCACACCCGCTTTATGCAGGCAGAGGCGCGCCGGCTGGCCGGCGCTGGCGCCGGCCACGCTCCAAGCCAGAGCTGCAGGCAGCGGGTGGGGGCCGCTGCTGCGCCGCGGCGTCGCCTCCCGCACAATTTGCTCAACAGTATCAAAATTTAGTTGGCGACGATCCGCCGCCAGCTGCCTCAAGGCAGAACGTAGAACGCCGCGCTGTGTGGCGGGCGGCAGTGCCTGCCAGCGCACAAGGTCAAGCACGACACGCGTGGCTGTTGGCGACGTGACCGCAAGCTGATGAAGGGTGGCGGCATCCGCCAGCTCGCTGCGCTCGGCTTCAGCGGCGAGAAGATTGGCACTGCGGCCAAGCGTTGTGACAATGTTGGGGTTCAGCACCGCCAGTGCCGGCAGCACGACATGGCGCACATAGTTGCGGCTGAAGCGCAGGTCCAGATTGGACTCGTCCTCCACCCACGCCAGCGCGTGGCGCTCCAGATAGGCAGTGATCACAGCCTGCTCCACATCCAGCAGTGGGCGCACAAGCCGCACCGACGCTGCGCCTTCAGGGCCGGCATCTACTACTGGCCCTAATATAGCCTCTGGGGCAGGTGCGACGGGACGCAGCCCACCCAGCCCACGCAGCCCGCTGCCCTGCACCAGATGCAATAACACCGTTTCCGCCTGATCACCGGCATGATGGGCGACGGCCACGCAGGCAGCGCCCCCATCGGTTGTCAGTGTGCGCGCCACTTGGCACAAAAACTGATACCGCGCGTGGCGCGCCGCCGCCTCAAGGCCGCTGGGGTCAGCGTACAGAAGAGATGGATCAAGCACAGCAAGATGCAGTGGGAGTTGGTACCGTGCGGCCAGAGCACAGACAAAGGCGCGGTCGGCGGCAGACTGGGGGCGCAGGTTGTGGTCGATATGGGCCACGTGCAGCGTCAGATGCCAGCTATCGGCCAGTTGCCGCAGCGCGTGCAGCAGGCAGACACTGTCAGCCCCGCCGCTGACGGCCACCACCACGGGACGGCGGGTGCGCTCTCTGCGCTCTGCCGGCGCCGCTGCAAAAAATTCGTACTGCGCCTGAGCTGCCATAATGGCGGCCAGCAGCGGATCAGGTATAGAAGACACACGATCAACTGTCACAAAGACAATTATAGCATGGCCTTCTATGGCGTGCGGCTCAGCAGCAGCCGTTCAGCCGTTCACCCTCGGGATGAGATGCACATGAGATGCATCCGCCATTGGGCCATGTTGTTTGGGGTGGTTTGCGGCACATGCTATAATCAAGTGTGATTTACCCACAGTGTGCCTGGGGTAACATTTGTAGAATACAACCACACGCAGCCTGTTGGCAGGCTGTGTGGCTGAGGAGATAAAAGGCGCGTGCAAAATCCACTGGACTGGCTGTTAGGCCTGTTTTCTCTGGACATTGGAATCGACCTGGGGACAGCAAATACCCTAGTGCACGTCAAAAATCGAGGCATCGTGATCAATGAGCCGTCAGTGGTAGCGATTGATAAATCATCGCGGCGGCGCAATAAGGTCAAGGCAATCGGGGCCGAAGCCAAAGAGATGGTGGGTCGTACACCGGCGCATATTGTGGCCGTGCGCCCCTTGCAGGACGGCGTAATTTCCGATTTTGACGTAACAGAGCAGATGATCCAGTATTTTATCGGCAAGGTGCATGGGAATCGCGCTGTCGGTTCGGCGCGGCCCCGTGTTGTGATCGGCATCCCTTCCGGTGTAACGGAAGTTGAAAAGCGAGCGGTGCGCGACGCCGCCATCAGCGCCGGCGCCCGTGAAGCCGGGCTGGTAGAAGAACCGATGGCGGCGGCAATTGGAGCCGGTTTGCCGGTGACTGAGTCAGTGGGATCGATGATTGTGGACATCGGCGGCGGCACGACCGAGGTGGCGGTTATTTCGCTGGGCGGTATTGTCGTCTCACGCTCGATCCGCGTGGCCGGCGATGAGATGAACGAAGACATCATCAACTATGCCCGTCAGAAGTATAATCTGCTGATTGGCGAACGTATGTCCGAACGGGTCAAGATCGAAATCGGCTCAGCCTACCCGATGGAGCGGGAGCGCACCATGATCTTGCGCGGCCGCAACTTGATCACCGGCCTGCCGGAAGCAGTCGAAGTCAGTTCGGTCGAAATTCGCGAGGCGTTGTCCAGTTCGGCGCAGGTCATTGTCGATGCGGTCAAGGCCACACTGGACGAGACGCCGCCTGAACTGGTGGCCGACTTGATGGAGTACGGGATTGTACTGGCCGGCGGCGGCGCGCTGCTGCAAGGGCTTGCCCAGCGCCTGCAAGATGAGACGCGTATGCATGTCTATGTGGCGGACAACCCGCTGACGGCAGTAGTGATGGGCACGGGAATGATTCTGGAAAAGCCGGAATTTTATCGTGAGACCCTGACGACCATGCAGCGTAAATCTACCATCCGGTAGCTTGCGCCGGATTCTGCTATGCGTAATACCGACAAACGACCCCTCAATCTTGGCGATCTAGGCATCCGTCTCATCATCCTGGTGTTGGCGGCTTTGCTGTTCCTGGCGCTGCAAGTGTCAGGCAATTTAAGCCCGCTGACCAGCCTCGCCACCCAGATCACCACGCCCGCGCAGTTGAGCGCCACAGGCGTCACCGAGAGTGTGACCACCTTGTGGACATCACTGTTAAGCCTGCGCACTATCCAGCAGGATGCGGCCTCACTCGCCGTGCGCAACCTCCAGTTGCAGGCGGAAATTAATACGCTCAAGGAAGTTGAGAAAGAAAATGAGTCGCTGCGCGGTATGCTCGACTTTGCGCAGACCCGCCCGCGTCTCGCCCTGCGCGGCGCGCAGATGGTGGCGCGTTCGATCGGCGTGGAAAGCACCAATTTTTTTGATTCCATTCAGATCGATTTGGGCAAAGAGCAGGGCATCCAGGTTGGAATGCCCGTCGTCACCGCCCAGGGCCTGGTTGGGCGCATCAGCGACGTCAATGACGCCACCTCAACTGTGCTGCTGCTCAACGATGCCAGCAGTTCGGCCAGCGCGCTGCTGGGTACAAGCCGCCTGAACGGCGTCGTGCGCGGCAGCGCCAGTGGCGAACTGGTGATGGATTTTATTCCGCAGGGGCCAACCTTTACGACCGGCGAAGTGGTTCTGACTTCAGGCTTGGGCGCCCGCTTTCCCAAAGGCATCGTGATAGGGACGATCAAATCTATTGAGACGCAGGCCAATGCCGTGTTTCAGAAGGCTGTTGTTGACCCCTCGGTTGATTTCGGCAGCCTTGAACTGGTTCTGGTGATTACCAATTTTGAGGCCAACGAGAATTTGCCGGACTTCCAGACGTCGTCCACGATTACGGATACGATCCAGGCGGAGGATGCGCCTCTTCCGACGCCGCCCGCCACCGAACCGGAAAATGACATAGAGAGCGGTGCAGATACAGGTGCGGCGGCAACGCCCGCCCCTGCAGGAACAACGCCATGAATCGCGGCGTTCTTTTCTACTTGATGGTTCCGCTGCTTCTGCTCCTGAGTTTGCTGCAATCCACTGCGGCTGGCCGTCTGCAACTGGGAGGCGTCAAACCGGACCTGGTGCTGTTGACGGTGATTATCGGCACGATGCTGTATGGCGGGCGCTCAGGTGTGCTGTGGGGCTTTGTCGGTGGCATTGGAGTCGACTTGTTCAGCGGCGGACCGATCGGCGCATCCAGCCTGGCCTTGATGGCGGCGGCGCTGCTGGCAAGTCTGGGGCACCGCCCGCTTTCGCGCTTCAACGTTATGGTTCCGCTGGCAGCCGCAACCTTGGGCACACTGACCTATGCTGCGGTTTACCTGGCCATCCTCACTCTGCTCAAGACGATGGGGTGGTTTGGACGTGACCTGCCTTTCTTAGAGGCCATGCGCTATATTGTGCTGCCGGCTACTCTGTATAATACGGTCCTGATGCTGTTGGCGCTGCCGCTGCTCAACCGGATGCCCGAAAGCCAGGACCTTTGAGGATAGGACCTCCAGCAGTGGAGGCTTTTAGCAAACATGTTTGAAGAAAAAACGAGCCGCGATACATCCAAACTGGCGATGCTGATCTTTCGAGCAGCCATCGTACTTGTGTTTATGGTGATGGTTGCGCGTATGTTTCAACTCCAGATTGTCAGTCGCGACGAATACCGCACCCTGGCGGATGAAAACCGGCTGGTTCGCATCGAGACGGCTGCCCCGCGCGGGGTCGTCTACGACCGCAACGGCACGATTTTGGTGCGCAACCGCCCCAGCTTTGAGATTGCGCTGGTGCCCGAATTTTTGCCGCCCGACGACGAAGATACGGAGACCGATGAAGAGGCGCAGGAGATCGAGCGTGTGCTGATGATCCTGAGCGCCGACAAAGATCAGGATGTGGCGCTGCGCATCGGTGAAATGATGTTTAAAAAGCTGGGCTATGACGACTTTACCCGCACTGTGCAAAAAGCGGGTGTTGAGCTGAAATTACTGGCTGATCCGGCTTTTGTCGCGCCCCAGTTGGAGGACGGCCGCCTGGTTAAAACCGAGCCGCGCAAAGTTTACTTCCCCGATCTGGAGCAGCAAATTCCACTGCCCGGCCTGGTGGCGCTCATCAAGCGTGCAGTCACCATCGAGCGCCAAGGCAGCGCCTCAGACCCCGTGCCCATTCTCGATGGCGTCGACCGCATCCGTGCCTTTGAAGTATCGGAAGAAAGCTTCCGCATTCCCGCCGTACGCGTCAACCAGGTGCCTATCCGCGAATATATCTATGGCGGGCTGCTCAGCCATGTGCTGGGATTTATGGGGCCGATTCCGGCCGTGGTGGCCGACGACTATAAAGAAGCCGGCTACAACGATCCCAGTGAAAAGGTGGGACTGAACGGCCTGGAGTACTCGTATCAGGAGCAGTTGCGCGGCACACCGGGGCTGCGCTTTGTCGAACGCGATATTCTAGGCACCGATGTGCGCACGGTTGGACCGGTGCGCGAGCCGGTGCCCGGCTGGAATCTCAACCTGAGCATTGACCGGCGGCTGCAGGTGATTATGCAGGAAACGCTGCAAGCGGCCATGGACGAGAAGAAATCGCCGTGGGCGGTGGCGGTGGCCATGAATCCCCAGAATGGCGAGATTCTGGGTATGGTCAGCTTACCCACCTACGACAACAATATTTTTGCCGAGAAAATCGGTGAAGACTATTTGAAGCTGGAGAAGGACACACGGCGGCCGCTGATTAACTATGCCATCGGCGGCCTCTATCCTCCCGGCTCCACCTTCAAGATGATTACGGCGTCAGCAGCGCTGGCCGAGGGCGTGATCACGCCCGACACCACCGTGACGGACTCCGGCCCCATCTTTTTGGCCAACCGCTACTTCCCTAATGATTTGAACCAGGCGCAGAAGTTTGTGAGTTGGAACCACAAGTATGGCATCGTTCATGGCGCAATCAATGTCGTCAAGGCGCTGGCCCTCTCCAACGATGTCTTCTTTTACTACATGGGCGGCGGCTTCCCCGACCAATTTGTCGGGCTGGGGCAAAAGCGGCTGACCAAGTGGATGGAACTGTTTGGCTATGGCCAGAAAACAGGCATCGACCTGCCAGGTGAAGTGGTGACACAGGTGCCGACGGACCAGTGGAAACGCCAGTTGTTTGCCGAAACCTGGACCACAGGCGACAGCTACAACATGGCAATCGGCCAGGGCTATGTGCTGGCCACGCCGCTGCAGGTGCTGGTGGAAACGATGGCAGTAGCGAACGGCGGCACCATCTATGAGCCGCGCGTGGTGCACCATATGACTGACGCCAACGGTGGTCTGCAACAGGATTTTGAACCCACGGTCGTGCGCAAGCTGCCGATTTCAGCGGAAGACATGCAGTACGTACGCCAAGGCATGTGGGAAGTGATAAATACGGACTATGGCACGGGCGCCGCTGCGCGAGTACCCGGTATCGAGATGGCGGCCAAGACAGGGACGGCTGAATTTTGCGAATATGTGCCGGAAAAGCAGGATTGTCGCCGTGATAAAGATGATAATCTACCAACGCACGCCTGGTTTTCGGCCTTTGCTCCCTACAACAATCCTGAAATTGCCATTGTCGTGTTTCTCTACGATGGCGGCGAAGGCTCACTCACCGCGGGGCCGGTGGCCCAGAAAATTCTGCAGGGTTATTTTACTGAAATCGCCCCCCGCCCCGCGGCGGAACAGGTGGCGGCGCAGCAACCATAGAGGAGATGCAATGACGGGTGATGGGCAACCACCTACACAGCAGTTTCACCACCGCCTTGCCGACCTGCTGGACGACGTAACTGTCAACGCTGAGCAGGACGAGCCGGATACTTCATCTGTCGTCTCCCCTTCGGCTGCCGCCTCTGCAGATAGTGCTCCTGCAGCCAGAGCAGCGCCTGTAATCCCTCCTCAGCCGTCTACGCTGCCGGGGAAGGACGAAACAGCGCTGCCGCCTTTCTTGCGCCAACCACTACCCAGCGAGAAGAGTTCCAGCTTGCCCGGTGCATCAATATTCGCGCCGCCGCATCAAGCTGCGCCCAAAACGCTGCCAGGCGCCCAGCCCGCGCCGGCGGCTGACGCCGATGCTACCGTCACAACGGCGGTTCCGGCCCTGGCTGCCGCCACAGCGCCGCAGCCGTCAGCAGATACAGGGGCCGAACCCAGTTCCGGCGCGGAGTCTGCGCCGCCGCCTTCTTCTGAAGATGGCGCACCGCCGGCCACAGTGCCTGCCATGGCGCCGGCAGGGCCGCCGATCAGCATCAGGGGACGTTCGGATGGGTTGGTGGTGGAAATCGGCAAGGGATCATGGAGTGAAATTTTGGCGGCGCTGGACGAACGCCTGCAGCAGTCAGCCAGCTTCTTCCGCAACGCACGCGTGGCGCTGGATTTGGGCGCACGCGCAACGACTGAGGCGGAACTGACGCCTTTGCTTGACCTCTTTCAGACGCATGAGCTGACATTAGGGTCGGTGCGCACCAGCACCGAGCGCACGTTTCAAGCTGCATTGGCGTTGGGGCTGACAAGCACACTGGAATCAGCCGAAGGAACGCCGGTAGCAGACGCGGCGCCGGCGACGACCAACACCACTGTCGGCGCCTACTTTGTCTACCGCGGCTATTTGCGATCCGGTCATCGCCTGCAGCGCAAGGAGAGCGTACTGGTGATCGGCGACGTCAACCCAGGCGCCGAAGTGAGCAGCGATGGCGATGTGCTGGTTTGGGGGCGGCTGCGCGGCGTGGTGCACGCAGGCGCCAAGGGCAATGTGCGCGCCATTGTGGCGGCGCTGGATTTGGAGCCGACACAGTTGCGTATCGCCGATGTGATGACGATCGGCGCTGACCCGCGGCCTGGGCAGCCGGGTAAGTGGTTCTGGCGCCGCTCGGCCAACAAGCGAGCCGAAATTGCCCGCATCGTCAATGAGACGATCTCAATTGAGGAATGGGATGCCGCACGCCCAGGCGGTATTGTCAGCCTGCGCCGCGGCGGCTGAGCACCAATTGTTTGACAAATAGATGAGGATTCGGTACAACACTTGTGCACCTCTTTTTGCGTACTCCGAAGGAGTACAGCAACACAACCACTAATTCAGACACGTACACAGAGACAAATTCAGGCTACGCGCCCCTAGCGAACTCATGACCGGAACCGTAATTACCGTGACCTCCGGTAAGGGAGGTGTAGGCAAGACGACGACGACTGCCAATCTGTGCGCGGCCCTGGCACAGATGGGCAAGCGCGTAATTGCCATGGATGCCGACATTGGTCTGCGCAACCTCGATCTGGTGATGGGGCTGGAAAACCGCATCATGTTTGATTCGATTGATGTGGCGGAAGGGCGCTGTACGCTGCAGCAGGCGTTGGTCAAGGATCAGCGCGCCGAGTATTTGTATTTGCTGCCGGCGGCGCAAACGCGCGACAAACGCGACCTCACCACCGAACAGATGAAAATGATCTGTGCCAAGCTGGTGGCGCTGGCTGATTTTGTCCTCATCGACTCACCCGCCGGGATTGAGGATGGCTTCAACAATGCCGTAGCGCCGGCAGACCGCGTGCTGATTGTGACCACCTCCGATGTCAGTGCGCTGCGCGACGCCGATAAGGTGATTTACCTGCTGGAGCGTGACTGGCAGCAACAGCCGGGGCTGGTGATCAATCGCTATAATCAGCGTCTGGTCAAGGCAGGCGAAATGCGCGGGATCGATGATGTGCTCGATATCTTAGCAATCGATCTGATGGGTGTCGTGCCCGAAGATGAGATGCTGATGTTGACGACGGATCGAGGCACGCCGGCTGTGTTTGACAAGCGCATGAACGTGCGCCGGGCCTACATGAATATCGCCCGGCGCGTATTGGGCAACAATGTTCCTTTGACCGACTACTACAAGCCGGGGCCGCTGGCATGGCTGTGGCGCTGGTTGGGACGAGGGTAGAGGATTTGCAATCGTGCAAGGGTTAAACTGGAAACAATTCGACTGGTGGCTGCTGGGAATCGTGCTGCTGCTCTGCTTTTTGAGCTTTGCGATGATCTACAGCGCCACCATGAACACCGAACTGACCGACTACTGGGTGCGCCAGGTAGGCTTTGCCGTTGTCGGGCTGGTCGCTATTTTTATCGTCGCCGCCATCGACTATCGCCAGCTTTCGCTGCTGGCCATGCCGGCGTTTCTGCTGTTCATCGTGTCTCTTTTCTTGGTTCTGCTCTTTGGCGAAGCGCAGGGCGGCTCCAAAAGTTGGATCCGTGTTGCCGGCACCCTGGTGCAGCCGACGGAACTGGGTAAGTTTCTGATCATCATCTTTATGGCTTGGTACCTAAGCTGGTTTCAAGATCGCATGGGGCGGCTGCCCTATCTGTTGGCAATCCTTATCTTGCTGGGCGCGCCGCTGGTTCTGGTCTTTATCCAGCCGGACTTTGGCATGATGATCACCTACGCTTTCCTGGGCGGCGCCTTGATTATGGTGGCAGGCGTGCGCTACCGCCATCTGGTCATGCTGCTGGCTGTCGTCGTGCTGGCGCTGCCGCTGCTGGCCGCCTCGCTGCAAGGCTATATGCTGGCGCGCCTGTGCATCTTCTTACCTACCGATGCGCAGACTGGGCAGATCCAGAAGCCGATCTTGGACTTCTTGCGCAGCAACTTTGACAGCCTGCCCAGCGAGTGCGTGACGCCGGAAGCCAACTCGGCTGCCTCCTATAATGTAGAGCAGGCGCTGATCGCCGTCGGCAATGGCGGCTTGACGGGAATGGGTTGGCTGCAAGGATCGCAAAACCAGCTTCACTTTCTGCGTGTGCGCCAGACCGACTTCATTTTCAGCGTAATCGCGGAAGAGTTGGGATTGATCGGCGCCGGCCTCACACTCCTCCTCCTGCTGCTGGTAGTCTGGCGTGTGCTGCGTATCGCCGACCAGGCGCCCGACCAATTCGGCAAGTTGCTGGCCACCGGCGTCGCTGCGCTGATCTTTTTTCAGGTGCTGATCAACGTCGGTTTCAACCTCAAAGTCATGCCCGTCACTGGGTTAACGCTCCCCTTTATCAGCGCCGGCGGCAGTTCGCTGATCTCAATGATGTTTGCCATCGGACTGGCCGAAAGCGTGGCCATGCGCCAGAAAAAGATGGAATTCTATTAAGGCTGATCTATTACATTGCGCTTTGGCCGGCGCGATCAGTCTCTGGCTCCAGGACGAGCAACTCATCGCCGTCGTCATAAGCCAACAATTCAGCGTATCGTCCTCAGTCTACAAGCGTGTCGAGCTGCCGTTCGGCTACGTCGGGAGGAAACTCTAGCTTTAAAGCGACATTGACCACATTCCACTCCAGGTGGTGATGGTCAGCGGCGCGCAACATTGCAAAAAGCCACTTGAAGATAGGGAGCTTATGGATACGGGTAGCAAAAATATCCTTACGCCCAAGGATGCCGGCATCAACAAAAGTTTCACCCAATGATGTTAATGCGACGTCGCCCTGCACGATTGTAGCGAAGCCTAGTAACTCTGCCGCGTCCAGTAGACGCAGCAGAGGGTATGAATCAAGGCCCAAATCACTTGCAAGTTGGTAAATATCGACATAAGGGGCAGCGGTAACGGCTATATGCTCCAACAGACCGGTCAGGTCGTTAATAGCAATAGGTGGCAGGCTGCGCGTCAGCCCCGGTTCGCCGGGGGCGGTGCCCACCTCCACATATTCCGGCTGCGTCTGGCCCGCCAGCAATCCGTACACATGGTCAACAAGTTGGGTAAAGGCTATCTCTTTGCGCCGGCGCGGGTAAGGCAACAGATTGGGTAAGTCGGCCACAATGCGGCCTGGCTCTTTGTCCATCACCACAATTCGGCTGGCCATCAGCACCGCCTCTTCAATATTGTGCGTCACCATCAGAATTGCCTTAGTTGGGATGCTCCCGCTTGTCCACAACTCAATCAGGTCGCTGCGCAAAGAATCGGCGCTTAACACGTCTAGGGCCGAAAAGAGTTCGTCCAGGCAAAGCAGTTCCGGCTCCACGGCCATGGCACGTGCAAAACCGACCTTCTGACGCATACCGCCGGAGAGTTCGCGCGGATATGCACTCTCAAAACCGTCCAGACCTACACGATCCAAAAGATCCACGGCGCGTGGTGTACGCAAACTTTCCGGCACCCCCCGGCTTTGAGCGCAACCTCAACGTTATCCACTACAGAAAGCCAGGGGAAAAAGGCGAATGTCTGGAAGACGATGGTGGCATGGGGATTGACGCCGCGTAGCGGTTGGTTGCGGTAGAGCACCTGACCAGTGGTAGGGCGCTGCAAACCGGTAACAATACGTAGCAGTGTACTTTTACCGCAGCCGGAAGGCCCGAGCAACGCTACAAACTCGCCTGCCTGTACTGTCAGGTTGACATCCTGCACGGCAACGAAAGTACGCTGGCCGCTGTGATAGCTTTGGCCTACACTGTCCAGTTCAAGTAGATATTCTTCGTTCATATAGATTTATTCCATGCAGAAGCGTTCTTCGGCCAGTAGATAGAGACGACGCCAAAGCAGGCGATTGATGGCAACCACGGCCAAGATCATACCCAGCGTTGCCGCCAACAGAAATGAATAGTCGCCGGCAGCGGTTGCATTGGCAATGACCGCTCCGATACCCGTGACGGATAGGGTGCGTCCATTGAACTGCACATACTCAGCCACAATACTCGCATTCCAGGCGCCGCCACTGGCTGTAATAGCGCCCGTAACAATATAGGGAAAGATTGCAGGCAAAATCAGCGTGCGCCACCGTGCGGTTCGGTCGAGGTGCAGCAGAGCCGCTGTGTATTTGAGATCTTGGGGAATAGCGCCGGCGCCGGCAATGATATTAAAAAGGAGATACCATTGCGTGCCTGCCAACATCAAAACCACAGCGGCCAGATTGAGACCGCCGGGCAGATTGAGAAAGACCAGAAGAAAAGCAGGAAACAGAGCCGTCGCTGGCACCGAGGCCACAACCTGCACTACCGGCTGCAGCCAGCGAGCCAGGCGGCGATTGGAACCAATGGCGACGCCCAGTGGGATCGTCCAGAGCAAAGCAATGGCTAAGGCGATACTCACCGCAGAAGCGTGGCAAGCAGGCCAATGACGATCATGCTCCACTGCGCCGCCGGCACCGCCACCAATGATCGGCTGGCCAGGTAAGCGACATAGAGCAGTCCCAGCAGAGCAAGGCCACCGGCAGCGTAGACGCCAACACTTACAGACCGGTTGTCTCCATCTTCCATTTCAACCGGACGGATGCGCATCGACAGCCATAGGTCGAAACGTTCATTCCAGTGTTGCCACCGGCGTGCCAGCCGCGCCAATAACTTGGCGTCGCTCAGCAGGTCATAGAACCAAGAAGTGGCAGGCTCCTCATCCTCTACCATTTCCAGCTTAAAACGCTCAGCTCAAGCCAATAGGGGACGCCACATGATTTGGTCAAGAGAACAACCACGAATACAAGTGTCAGAATTCCCCAACTCAGGGCATACACATCACCTTGGTTAGCTGCCTCTTGTAGATAGGAACCCAGCCCAGGCAAACGAAAATCGCGTTGACCTACAGTAAAACTCTCGGCAGCCATGAGAAAGAACCAGCCACCAGCCCAACTCATCATACTGTTCCAGATCAGGCTGCCTGCGGCAAAGGGCAGTTCCAACCATTTCAGGCGCAGCCAGCAATTATAGACTACAGGTAGGAACGAGAGGATTGGCACGCTTTGCAAGACATCAAGCAGCGGCATCAACACCTTCTCAGCGCGACGGTTATAGGCCGCCACATAGCCATAGACAAGCGTGAAAAGGAGGGAAAGTACGTAGGCTGCGGCCATGCGGCCCACGGACAACACGCCGTACCAAGGAAGCGCATCGAGCGCAAGGGAGATGTCCGGCCCTTGAACCACATCTGGTGCTTGTAACGCCAGGCGGACACCTATATACAGAATGGCAATGACGCCTAAAAGAACGACGGCATCTCCCCAACCTAAAGTGCGTTGGTTCAACTGTCCAGTTCGGAAAAGCTTGGATAAGCTCATGGTTTGGCGCGCTCGTCTTTTTACTTCGCTATCAGCTAGTAAGAGCAGTGAGCCACCTGCGCATTATAGCCCCAGATCGTTTTATCTGCATTCAACGCGACTAGTGGGTCTTCCCACGACGCCGTTATTGGCTGGCGCCTCTGGTTCGGGCTGTTAAGCGGCGGCGCTCATAAATATTCCGGTTTTGCAGGGTGAAGCAATAAGGGAAAGGTATGGCATCCCTCCAACGATGCGGTTGTCGCCCGCTGGCTCAAGTCCGCCCTGTCTACAGGCGAGCCGGCGGCGGAAACATCGTTGGCTGGATAAAAGAAGCGGCGCCCACTCAGCCGCCAGCGTCCTCTTCTCCCTCCGTTTGCGGCCAATCGGCCAAATGCAAGACAAAGCAGGGCTGCTTCGTATGCAGGCTGTTAAACACCTGCCCCGTCGCATTGTCCAGCGGCAGCAGGGCTGTGACATGCAGATGGTTCGGAAATGAATAGGAGGTGGCGGCAAATACCGAGTAGAAGAGCGAACCATACTGCGGATGGAGATAGCGGTGGATGCGCATGCGGCTGGCAAAGTCGCTATGCACATGCTGGGTGCTGTTCCAAAAGGTTAGGAAGTCGGGCAGGCTGCAAAGATATGTAAACAGGGTGCGAAACCGCTGCGTGTGGCGATGGCGCAGCGACATGGCGCGAAACTGACTCATGTTGCCGCCAGCCAGCCCCTCCCAGTTGCGCGCCATCGACAGGCGCATCGGCGAATCGGGAGCAAAAATGACTTGCATAAAATTGGCCGCCCCTTGCTGCACAGCCAACTGCTGCAGCCACTCACTGGAGATGCCGTGCAGCGCCATCGAGCTGTGATTAGCGGCCACGATATCAAAATAATCATCATACACAAAAGCAGGCTGCTGCAGACCATTGATTACGATAAAAATTTGTTCTCTGATCTGCTGGGGATCATGGCTGGGGTTCACTGTCTGATCCAGCGTCACCTCAGCGGCCAGCGCAAAAAATTCGCGGCGCTCGAGGGTGGTCAAGCAAAAGGCGTCGGCCAGGCGCGCCAATATATCGCCCTCCAAATTGACTTTCTCCCCATGCTCAATATTGGCCATCAGTCGCTCCGACAGCCCTGCGATCTGCGCCAGATACTTTTGGGTCCAGCCGCGTGCTTGAACCGGGTCAAACCGTTCCTTGCGCAGAGCGGCAATAATCTTGCCAAAGGTGGTACGCTGCACGATATTTGCTCCAGATGTGATGTTTGCTGGTCTACAGAATACGCAACAACGTCTTATACTGCAACTCTACGCTTTACCCCCGAAAATCCGGCGATTCACCCCCGAAAAACGGGTAGGTTTTTGCTTGCAATTTCTTCCGAGAGGCAGTAAAGTAGGGCAATATACCCAACGCAATTGTAAGGCTTCACTATTTTAGGGGCAAACCGAACCCACACCCAGCGCCCTCTCAGAATCGGATGGTTCCCCCGCCATCTGATTTACCTTTGCCGTCGAAGCGCGCACAATTAACCGCACCGGCAGCGTGACGGTCTGAGCCGGCCAATCCGGCTCCTGCACCAGACGCAAAACTGTGCGCGCTGCCAGCACACCCATCTCCGTTTTGGGCGAACGCACCGTCGTGAGCGGCGGCGCCAGATAGGCAGCCGTCGTAATATCATCATAGCCGACCAATGAGACATCCTCCGGCACACGCAGCCCACTGTCATAGATGGCGCGCATGGCGCCCAAAGCCATAATGTCGTTGTGGGTAAAAACGGCTGTAGGCCGCTGCGGGAGCGCCAGCAGTGCCAACATGGCTTTGTAGCCGTCCGCCTGCGTGGGGCCATTCTCGATAATAAACGCAGACCGATACGGAATGCCCGCCGCCGCCAACGCCTGCTGATAGCCCTGGTGGCGCTGCATGCTCAAGGCTGTGCTCTGGTGGCGGATCACGCCGATGCGGCGGTGGCCCAGGTCGATCAGATGCTGCGTGGCCGCCCGTCCACCCTCCAGGTCGTCGATGGCAATGCAATGGACGCCTGCCAACGCACGTTCGAGCACGACGACCGGGATATGCGCAGCCAGCAGCGGCTGCAAGAGCGCCTGGACATCGCCTTGCGGGGTAATCACCACACCATCCACTTGTTTGGCGCGCAGCATGTGCACAAAGCGGCGCTCGCGCTGCGGGTCGCGGTCACTGTTGCAGAGCAGCACCAGCAGTCCCTCTTCCGTGCAGGCGCGCTCCAGTTCACGCGCGATTTCCGCATAAAAAGGGTTGGCGGAGTCGGGAATGATCAAGCCTACCGTTGAACTCTGCTGCAAGCGCAGACTGCGCGCCACCTCGCTTGGATAGTACCCCAACGCCGCGATGGCCTCTTCCACCCGCTCGCGTGTCTCAGCGGCTACGCGACGCGGGCCATTGTTGATGACATAGGAGACTGTCGCCACCGACACTCTCGCCTGCGCCGCTACATCCTTGTGAGTCACCCGTTTTTGCCTTAACAACAGATGGCGGCCCTCTTACACCCCTATACTGTGCAAATAGTCACGGTTGCGCTGCGCGCTCTGCTTGGGGCTGCCCATGCCGGGCAGAATATCCTGCTCGACAACGATCCAGCCGCCATAGTCCAACTCCCGCAGCCTGGCCAGTATGGCAGGGAAGTCAACGTCGCCTTTGCCCAGTTCGCAGAAGATTCCCTGACCCACCGCCTCAACGCCACCAAAGCCCTCGCGCCGCGAACGCTCAGCCACCAGTGGATTATGGTCCTTAAAATGGACGTGCCAGATACGGTCAGCATGGCGCTCCAGCCCCGCCAGCGGATCTCCGCCGCCAAAGCGATAGTGGCCGGTGTCAAAGCAGAGCCCCAGCACGTCCGGGTCAGTCATTTCCAGCAGGCGCGCCGTTTCCGCCGGCGTCTCGATCCAGGTGCCGATGTGGTGGTGAAAAACGGTGCGCAGACCGCTTTCTCGCTTGACAGCCTGCGCAACCCGGTTGGCGCCGGCGCTAAAAATGGTCCACTGCCCCTCATCCATCCCCATCTCAGGGCTGATGCGGCCTGCATACAGTGTGCGCCTGGGATCGCCATAGGGGTCATTGCCCAATACGATCAGCGCATTGGGGCCGCCTACCTCCGCCAGCAGGCGTGCTGTGCGCACGGCGTCCGCTTCACTTTGCGCATGGCCGGCGGGATCGTGTAAAAAAACGCTCACCCACGAACCCAACAGGTTGAGATTGCGCGCATCCAATTGCCGGCGCAGCTCAGCGGGGTCAGTGGGCATAAAGCCCCAATCACCCAGTTCGGTGCCAGCATAGCTGGCTGCCTGCATCTCATCCAGCACCCGCGCATAGCCGCCGCGCTCACCCTCTACATTTTCGATCACACCCCAAGAACAAGGCGCATTGCCTACAGGAATATTCGACATACTACGGCTCCACATTCATCGATTTACCAGCTAGGTTTATCAGTTACGCTGCGCGTAACATCGAGAGTTACAAAAAATAGCGTTCTTTGGCGCGCATCTCTTCCCATTCCTCGCGCGCAGCCTGCACCGTCTCCACGGTAGAAACTTCGGCCACCGGCACATCCCACCAACTGGCGTAACCCGGCACACCCACATAGCGGTCATTGTGTACATGGATGACCACAGTGCGCTCAATATCTTTTGCGGTTTTGAGTGCAGCCAATAGTTCATCGTAGGTGCGGCAGTCGAGCACCTCGGCGCCCAGGCTGCGTGCATTCATGGCCAGGTCTACCGGCAGCGGATCGACCGTAGGGTCTTGGTCGCTGGGCAGCACCGCCATCTCCTCGTCCTGCTTGGGGAAGGCATAGCGCGTGCCGAAGCCCTGCGTGCCCAACGAACGGCTGAGTGCACCGATGCTCTTGTAACCGCGATTGTCGATCAGCACAATGGTCAGCTTCATACCTTCCTGGATGGAGGTGACGATCTCGTTGGCCAGCATCAAATAAGAGCCGTCGCCAACCATCACGTATACTTCACGCTGGGGGTCAGCCAGCTTGACGCCCAGCCCGCCGGCAATTTCATACCCCATGCACGAATAGCCATACTCCAGGTGATACTGCTTGGGGTGGCGTGTGCGCCACAGCTTATGCAGGTCGCCGGGCAGGCTGCCGGCGGCGCAGACCATGACCGCGTCCGGATCGCCCATGTCATTGACTGCGCCAATAATTTCACCTTGGCTCATCAACGGTTGATTGCGGATGGCATAAATGCGGTTGACCTCCGCTTCCCAAGTATCGTGCAGGTGCTGAGAATGGTTGCGGTAGGCTTCGCTCACCTGATAGCCGTCCAGCGTAGCGGCTAGCTCATCCAGCGTGGCACGCGCATCGCCAATAAGCGGCAGAGCCGCATGTTTGTAGGCGTCGAATTCCGCTACATTGATGTTGATAAAGCGCACATCCGGGTCTTGAAACTGAGTTTTGCTCGATGTCGTGAAGTCGCTGTAGCGGGTGCCGATCCCGATCACCAGGTCTGCTTCCTGTGCAATTGCATTGGCTGCCGCTGTGCCGGTGACCCCAACGGCGCCCAAAGCCAGCGGGTGGTCATAGCGCAGGCTGCCTTTGCCGGCCATTGTCTCACCCACAGGAATGCCCGTGGCGTCGACAAAGGCGCGCAAAGCTTCGCTTGCCTCACTGTAAAGCACACCGCCGCCGGCAATGATCAAGGGGCGCTTGGCTTCTTTGATCCATTCAGCAGTGCGACGCAGTGCGCTGACATCCGGCCGGTTGCGCGGCACACGCCAGACACGCTTTTCAAACAGTGCTGCCGGATAGTCCCACGCCTCGGTCTGTACATCCTGCGGCATAGCCAACGTCACGGCCCCCGTATCGGCTGGGCTGGTCAATACCCGCATCGCCTCAGGCAGCGCCGTCAGAATCTGGCCAGGCCGGTTGATACGATCCCAGTAGCGGCTGACGGGCCTGAAACAGTCGTTGACCGAAACGTCCTGCGAATGTTCGGATTCAAGCTGCTGGAGGACGGGCGCCACATTGCGCCGCGCAAAGATGTCGCCGGGCAAAAGGAGCACAGGCAGCCGGTTGATGGTGGCGGTGGCGGCGCCGGTCACCATATTGGTGGCGCCGGGACCGATGGATGAGGTGCAGACAAGGGTTTGCAGCCGGTTTTTGTGCTTGGCATAGGCTGCGGCAATGTGCACCATCGCCTGCTCGTTGCGCGTTTGATAATAGCGCATCTCCGGATATTGCATCAACGCCTGGCCCAAGCCCGCCACATTGCCGTGACCAAAGATACCAAAGACGCCGGCAAAAAAGGGGCGTTCAACGCCGTCGCGCTCCACATACTGATGTTTGAGAAACTGGATTACGGCCTGTGCCGTCGTGAGTCTGCGGGTGCTTGTCATGAGTTTGCTCTTCTCGCTCAGTACAGCGGCAGCCGCGGATCAACCCCGCGGTAGCCCTGCTTAACCCACGTATAGCGCGGGTCGTCCTGGTTGGCCAGGCTTTGCGCACTGCCGGCCAGCACATTGAGATAGTAGGTCGTGTAGCCCGGCGCACTCACCACCGGATGATACCCTTCCGGGATCAACACCGCCGTATTGTCCTCCGCACGCACCAGCGCATCGATCGGATAACCAGCCTGATGAAGCGGCGAATGTTCGTCGGTGTAGACGCGCTGGTAGGCATACCCTTCGGGCCGGTCCATTTTGTAGAAGTAAACCTCTTCCAGGTCGGACTCAATCAGACTCCCATCCGCCGCGGCAATGTGTACATCATGCTTGTGCGGAGGGTAGCTGCTCCAATTGCCGCTGGGCGTATAGACTTCGACCAGCACCAATCGCTGGACGGGCGAGCCAGGCGGCAGCAAATCATTGATCTGGCGGCTGACGTTGTCGCCGCCGCGCACGGAGCTCGCAATCTGCTCCGGCGTGCGCAGAAAGGCTTCGTGATCTTCATCAGCCGGCGTCCACGTAACGGCAAACTCGCAGTCATCAAGCGCGGTGACAGTAAACTGGCTGCGTCGCGGCAGATAAAGCAAATGCGCCGCCCCCTGAAAGACGCTGTCGCGCCCCCCCACCTGTGGCCACTCGCCATGAGTGGAGGTGACAGCAAAGCTGCCGGTCAGGTTGACCAGGGCCAGTTCGTTCTCACGGCAGTCAAGCGACCACGACTTCCCTTTGGCCAACCGCCGCACCTGAAACGAAATATAGTCCCAGCCTGCCGCAGCGGGTGTTACCTGCAGCAGCAGACCAGGGTCATCGGGAAACTGCTGTGGCCGCACAAGCAGGTCTTCAGCATGATAATGGCGCAATTCCGACATAGGAGATTCCTCTGTATTTTTCACTAAAAGAGAAGACAAAAACGCTTAGAACTGGCGGCTCCACGTCTGCGGCCAGCGTTCGACCACCACTTTGGTCTGGGTGTAGAACTCGATCCCGTGGTGCGCTTGGGCGTGCAGATCGCCAAAAAAGCTGTCATTCCAGCCGCTGAAAGGGAAAAAGGCCATGGGCGCCGCTACGCCGATGTTGATGCCTACATTGCCCGCGTCGGCATGGTGGCGGAAGTAACGAGCCGTAGCCCCGCTGGCGGTGAAGATGCAGGCCATATTGCCGAACGCCCGATCGTTGACCAGAGCAACGGCCTCTTCCACGCTGTCGGCATGCATAAGGCTGAGCACCGGCCCAAAAATCTCCGTGTGTGCAATTTCGCTTTTGGGGTCAACATTGTCAAGCACGGTGGGGAAAACAAAATAGCCGTCCTCATAACCTGACACCTTGCGGTTGCGCCCATCCACCAGCACATCAGCCCCCTGCTGAGCGCCCTGGCCGATCAGCGCTTCAATACGCTGCTTGCTCTCCGGTGTAATCACCGGCCCCATCTGCACGCCGCTGTCCAGCCCATAGCCCACCACGCGGTTGGCCGCCACATCAGCCATCATCTCGCCAAAGGTTCTGCGCGCTTCGCCCACCGTGATAGCCACCGAAGCGGCCAGGCAGCGCTGGCCGGCACAGCCAAAGGCGGAATCAGCCATAATACGTGTGGTCATATCCATGTCGGCGTCAGGCATGACGATCACAGGGTTTTTGGCCCCGCCTTGACATTGTGCGCGCTTGCCATTGGCGGTGGCGCGCTGGTACACATAGCGCGCCACCGGCGTCGAGCCGACAAAGCTGACGGCGCGCACGCCGAGGTGGTCCAGCAGCCCATCAACCGTCTCCTTACCGCCATTGAGAAGCTGCACCACGCCGGGGGGAAAACCGGCTTTTTCCAGCAGCGCAAACAGTTTCTGCGCCGTCATTGCCACCTTTTCGCTTGGCTTGAGAATAAAGCAGTTGCCGGCGGCCAGCGCATAGGGCATAAACCAGAGCGGGATCATGCCGGGGAAATTGAAGGGGGTGATGGCCGTCACCACGCCCAGCGGCTGGCGGAACATGTGCTCGTC
Source organism: Caldilineales bacterium (assembly GCA_038205395.1). GTDB lineage: Bacteria > Chloroflexota > Anaerolineae > Caldilineales > Caldilineaceae > Fredericiella. Next base: position 1,969 of record JBBRBX010000052.1, on the reverse strand, counting down.
AATCCCCTGTGCAATATCTTCGTTGTTGTAGCCCTGCATCAAAATCGGCGCGCCGCAGGCCACTTCCACGTTTTCAATGCCGCGGCGCATCTCGCCAATGCTTTCGGCATAGATTTTGCCGCACTCATTGGTAATGGTGCGGGCGATATCGTCGATATTCTCGTCGAGCAGCACCTTCAGGCGAAACAGATGCTGGATACGCTCGCCCACCGGGGTCTCGCGCCAATTGAAAAAGGCCGTCTGGCCTGCCGCCACTGCCGCCTCCACCTCTGCGCCGGGCGAGAGCGGAACCTGCGTGAGTAATTCGGCTGTCGCGGGATTCGTGATGTTGAGCGCCGTCGCTGCGCTGGAACGCTGCCAGCGGCCATTGATGAAATTCAGCAGTTGTCCATTGTCGCTCATGATTGCCTCTTATTGCGTCCTGTTTCTGTTGCGTTGCATCTACTTTTTTACATCCGGGTTGGGCAGCATAAAGTCACGGATCAGCGCCAGCAGGTCGCGATAGGAGGCGATGAAAGAACGCAGCGTGCGCGACGAGGGGCCGAATTGGTCAAACTCCTGCGTGCTCATGCCGTCCGCATCATAGGCGCGCCGGAAATCGGGGAACTTCTGATACAACGTGTCTACAATCTCCTGCGGAACCGGATTGTCAAACCGCGGCTTGACTTCGATATCCGAAGCATTAAAAAGTCGCTGCCACTCATACGGTATCGTCATGACGATATCGCCGCCGATTAGTTCGGACCAATGTAGATGATGGCGGTAGGCGGCTGCCAGCAGACGCGTGCGATAGCCGCGCTCGTAATAAAGACCATAGGCTTTTTTGATGCAGGCAATTCCCGCCCAGTCGCCATAGCCGGGCGGGACGGCGACGCCATCACGCTTTTCCAGCACATGAATCCAATCATCCATACGCCCGACCATGATCGTGCATACCGGTCGCATCTGCTCCACCGGCTTACCTTCGGCAGCGCGCCGCTTGAGACCGCGCTCGACAGCCTCGGCCACAGCTAGCGACTGCGGCACGCTAAAGCAGACGGTGGCGTTGATCTCGACCCCGGCATAGGTGGCCTCCTCAATGGCAGCCACACCGGCATGAGTCACCGGAATTTTGACCATTATATTAGGGGCCAGAGCGGCAAAGTGAACGGCCTGGCGGGTAATGGCCTCGGCGTTGCGATAAAAAATGGGGTTGGTCTGGATCGAGATCCGCCCCTTGAAACCAGCTTCTCGCTCATACACCGGCCTCAGCAGTTCAGCGCCTTTGACCGCCATCTCCTCGATCAACTGCCAGGTAATCTCATCTTCGCTTGCCAGTGGGTTTTCGGCAATGATCTGGTAAATGCGATCCTTCCACAGGTGCATTTCCTTTTTGAGCACACCCAGCACAATCGTAGGGTTGGTCGTCGCCCCTACTGCACCGTTGTCGATGGCGTAAGTCAGTTCTTCGACCGAACAAGAATCATTCCAATAATCGGTGGCGGTGGTGGAAACAGTTTCGAGCAGAGGGCTTTTGTAGGCGGTTGCCAACATGTCTTTTCTCCTTAACAGTACAGTCCGGCTGCCTGCCGGAAACTTCTGCGACACTTCAGCGGGCGGGCGTCCGGGGTGGTAAGATTCCGGCAACAAGCGCGCGCCATCAAATTCTAATCGATTAGATTGCTCGTGACTCCAATATAGCGCGATTTTTTTCGCCTGTCAACCGCCGCGCGCTGAAGCTGAATCGCTGAATCACCAGAGCATTTACAAAGTCAGTAAGAGAGAGAAAAAGCTGCACAGACGCCCAAGTGAGGCAGATAATGAAAGAGCGAGAGCAAGGAAAGGTATCTCCCTTGGTGAGGAAGTTCGGAGCCACCTCATCGGGCTAGCAACTCGCAGGGTTTCACCTTGACTCTATTCAAAACGTGCCAGACTAGCAAGTGTGGCGGAAGCACCACAAGTTTTCCTTCGCTCGGTCATCACTGTAGAG
>JBBRBX010000051.1:0-37689 GCA_038205395.1 Caldilineales bacterium | reverse complement strand
TCAGGTTACCAAATCCGTCATGGAAACCCTCTCCATCCAGATGCACGCCATTTGTCCACGATGGAATTACACCATCTCGCCCAGGTCGTCGAGCCTATGATGTTGTCAATGTGCGGCCTTATTCTTTTACAGGCCCTAAGTCCCACATCATCCCCAGTGCCCGCCAGAAAAGCGCCAGATCATCCGAGTTGAAGCCAGTCTGCTGCGCAAAGTGCGGGTTAAAAAAGCCGTGGGCGCGATAGAGGCCATAGGGGACGATGGCTTTGCGCCCCATTTCCGTAGTCTTGCCCTTGGCATTCCCATCTCCATCGACAACAATCTCAGCGTCTTCGGGCCGCGTGACGGCCACGCGGGTAATGCTCAAGTCGAGCGGAGTAATAGGGTCAATCGAACGCGCAAAGGTAATCTGCAGTGGGCCGCGCACCTGCCCGGCGTTGACGCCTGTCGTCATCACGGCGCCAAAGCTGCGCACGTCAAAAAAGTTCTCACACATCCATTTGCGCGCCTGCCCAATTTCATCGCGCTGCTGTTTGGTGCCTTTTGAGGTAAGGTTCAGGGCCGTGTAGGCACGCTGGTGTTTGCTGTTCAATGCCTCGCCGTCAGCCAACACATAGATCTTGTAACGCTCTTGTGGCTCTTGTTGGCCGTTGGCGCTATGCATGGCAGTATGCACCCAGTCACGCACCTTGCGCTTGATGGCGACATCCGTCACCAGCCCTTGCATGGTTTCGGGATCGATGCGCGGCAGGTTGCCGGCGTCGGGATCGCCATTGGGATTGCCGTCGCTGACGTCAAACAGCAGCACAAAATCATGGCGGCGTGCAACATCACAGTAGATAGGGGTGTTCATGCTTCGTCTCCTGTAAACGATTCAATGGTGTCTGATTCAATTTCACTCGTGGCTGCCGGTGCGCCTGCTGTCTGGCGCTGCTTCTGCTGGCTGATCGCCTTCGCATGAGCGCGGCCGGCGGCGCGCTGGTGATAATACCCCAGGGCAAACAACGCCTGCTGCTTGACCGTTAAAATAGGGGGGAAGAGAGCAACCGCGGCGAGAACCTCCTCCATCTCCTGTTCTAAACGCACGGCAAGACCCGGCTTGTTTTTGCGCAGCTTGGTGATATGCGGTTGGGCGCCGCGGATCAGTGTGCCGAAGACGCTGGCCGGCGCACTGGAAGCCGTGCCGTAAAAGCGATCCACCAGTGTGGTGTTGAGTTGCCCATCCGCCGCATAGCGCTGGATGGTCTCCAGCACAGCCAGCAGCCGCCCGCAGTGGTAGGCAGCATCCGGATGGTCGGCTTGCAGTTCAATCATAAAATCCTCCTGATAGTCTGAATTGTTGCTGAGCATAACAAGTTTGAGCAGAGCTGCTTGCGGGCGCGTCACATCACGTGTCACCTGGCAGCGGCGCACGACCTGCTGGAGCAGACGATTCGGCAGCGGAACACCCGTCAGCGCCGAGCGCAGCAGCGCCACCGTTGTCTGGCCGGACAACTCCTTTTTCGGGTCACGCACGGTGGCGGCGGCCAATGCATACAGCTTGAGCGGCGCTGCTTCATCTCCATCGTGGCCGATGATGGCCTGGCGTATAAACCAGAGACCAAGCGACGCTTTGACTTGCCCGACGGTCGTGTCCAGCCAATCGCGCACGACGGAGCGCGCATTGTTGGCCGTGAGCGCTACCGCGTAATAAGGGGTGGGATCCATTTCGGCATCAAAGTTGGCCGTCCGCGCAGCGTTGATCAGCTCCCGCACCTTATCAGGGTCAGGCGCACCAAAGAGACCGGTGATCGAAAAGCCGGCCTCTTTTTGCGACCAAAAAAGGTAGACAACTTTGTCGATAGCCAACCGGTGCAGTGAATCCGCCAGCAGTACGTTGATCCCGTTGGTGAATCTTTCAGCGCATTCGGCGCAGATAGGTGCTACGTGCGATGCCTTCAGCCCGTAGGATTCAAACGCATCGGCATTGGCCGATATGAGTGACGTGCCGGTGGCATTGCCGCCCGGTATGCCTTTGAGCACACCAGGCAGCCGCTCCAACGCCGGTCGCCAGCGCCGGCAGACGACGCACTGCATCGTCTCCCCGCCATCGTCTGGACTGTTATACTCCGCCCAAAAGCTGCGCACAGATGCGCGCTCGGTGACGCGCTGCCCATCCACCACAAACTCAATCGTCCCATTGGCGACAAAGTCGTCGTCCAGTTTGAGCTGCGCCAGCGGCTGCGAGGACAAGAAGGTATACACAGCGCTGACCGCAGGATCCTGTGTGCGCTCGGCACATCGTTCCAGCAGTTGCAAATAAACCGCATGGCGCACCTGCGCCTTGGCAGTATCCTCATCCTTTCGCAGCAGCCCCAAGGTAAACTCGGCATGGTCGGCCAGCAGGATTGGCGGCGGCTGCGTTCCTGAACGCCGCTTGAAGGGTACGGGCCGCTTCTGTCCCGCTTTATTTTCTTTACTAGCCAGATCGATAGGCGCTTGCGACAGCAGGCGGCCGGCGCCGTCGAGATGAATTTCATAGCGCACGTTGTTGCGCGCATAGCCGGTTGGAAGCACTTCTTCAAGCTGGTCGGCATACTCAGCCAGTCGCTGCAGCAGCATCCGTCGCCCCCTTTCCTTCTTGCCCATGTGGCACCCAGGGCGGGATATGCAGCACCCCTTCCTCAAGACGAGCCGAGAAGAAGTGCGGTGTTGCGCGACCCGAACCGCCAGGTGTATACACCAGGTCATACAGCATTGAGCCAAGATCGTCGCTTAACGCAATCGGTTTTTCTGCTCCGCTAGGCTTACAAAAATCAGCGGCAAACTCTCGGCAGCCGAAATAGGGGCGTTGAAAGCAGCGGCCCTCTTCGACCCGCCGCCGGAATTGATCGCGATACTTGGCGGGGTCGCTCACGACCCCCGGCAGCAATTCGACATCGGCGCGCAGCAGATACGCCACATCGCGCAAGGCCAGCGTGTGGCGCTGTGCTCGATCTTCTGCTGCGATATAGCCGCCCCCACTTCTGGCCCACTTGGTCGCCGCTGCTTCACTCTGGCGCGAGTTTACTTCGTTGCGCAAAAGTGAGATATAGCGGATCGGTTTGAGCACCCAGACTTCCTGCACACGCCAGCGAAACTCCGGCTTCCAAAAAATGGCTTCCAGAACGCCGCGCGCCGCCGACGGTGTCGGAACCGGATAGGTGACGCGCTCCACCTTGGTTTCCGGTCGGGTGAAACAGGCGTAATCACCATACACTAAGACTTCCAGCGGTCGATATCCTCCGTTCATAGGCTCTGTCCCTCCTTACTGTGATTGATCCAAAAAGAACTTACCGCCCAGCGCCGTTGCATGAACACCTCCTCTATACAGAATGAAAGAAACCAGCTAAACAATCAGCTCGTCGGCGGACAAATCGTCAGCGACCAGACCACAAACATCGTCATACCGTCCCAGCCACAATCCCAAGTCTGGCAGCAAAGCCGATGATTGAATCCATCCTTTTGTCTGATACTGCCTGGCCTGATGCTGATACAAAGAGACTGTATACGGCTGTAGCCGGCGCAGCAGTTGGCGCAGATTGCCGGCGCGCGCCTCCACTGCCTCCCATAGCCTATCCACCTGCCGGCGCTCAGCGGGGCTGCCGTAGGGGACAACCACGCTGATGGTCTCATCATCGATCAGGCGGAATTTTTGTGCAGTGGCGGGATAGTCGAGCGCCTGGCGCAGCTTCTGAATCTGCCGGCTGTCTGTGTCTTCCATCTTGTATAACAGCGTGAAGTATCGGCGAATCGCAGCAGGATCATCGAGATCGGTGAAACCCATATTCAGCACCATGCGCCCCACATCCGTGGCGCGTTTATATTCTGCCCCAGGTAATTTCTCTTCTTGGGGGCGAAAAACAATCACGCGGCCATACGCCAATTTCCCTTCGCGGTTGGCACGACCCGCCGCCTGAATGATGCTGTCGAGCGGGGCCATGGCCCGCAGCACAACGGGAAAATCGAGGTCGACACCGGCCTCCACCACCTGGGTCGTAACCAACAGGCAAGGCAGGTCAGCCGCCAGCCGGCGCCTGACTTCGGCAATGACCTGTTGGCGGTGGCGTCCGCACAGCAGCGTGGACAGGTGCAGACAGTTGGGACTGTCCAGAGCGCTCAGCAAATCCAGCGCATTCTGTTTGGTGTTGACGATACACAGCACCTGCCGTTCTTGCAGCATCTGTTCCGCCACCTCGCTCCAGCTCATTGGCTTATCCTGCCTCCACTCATAACGAACCCGTTTGAGGGCGGCAAAATAGCGCTGCGGCTCCGCCACGATCTCGCGCGCCTGCACCCGCGCAAATATCGGCACCGCTTCATAGGCCGGCTGGGTAGCCGTAGACAGCACCACGCTTGCACCATAGTTGGCGCACAACTCCTGCAGCGCATCCAGGATGGGGTCGAGCAGATAGGGCGGCAAGGTCTGCGCCTCATCCAGCACAATGACGCTGCCCGCCAGCCGGTGCAATTTGCGGCAGCGGCTCGTGCCGTTGGCAAATAAACTCTCAAACAGCTGCACGGTCGTGGTCACGATAATGGGTGCATCCCAATTTTCCGCCGCCAATCGCCGCCGCACTTCATCCACGGCGTATTCTTCCGCTTCATGATGGGACTCTCCCGCTGCGCTGTGATGCTCCAACACCGGCGTGGCCAAATCTTCATGCCGATCAAAAATGGCGCGGTAGACGTCGGCCGTCTGCTGTGTAATGGTCAGGTAGGGAACGGCGACAATCACGCGCTGAAGGCCGTGGGCCAACGCATGGCGCAGGGCAAACGCCATGCCCGAACGCGTCTTGCCCCCGCCTGTGGGCACACTGAGCCGGAAGAAGCCGGGCGGCATTGCTGCCGCCGCAATACAGGCAGCGTAGACCTCTGTCCGCACCCGGTTTACCGGCGTATCAGGTGCGCCCGCCAGGGCGGCGCTGCTCTCTGCAAAGCGAAGCCACAACTCATCCATCCCGATGCGCCCGCCGCGCAAAGACGCAGCGTCGGGCGAAAAGTGCTGTTCCGTGTCCAAAAAATCGGCATCCACCAGCGCCGAAAACAACATACGCACAAAGAACTCCTGTGAGCAGGCATCGCGCACAAAAGGCGGAAACGACAAGGGAGCGAGCGGCAGCAAGCCAGGGATACGCTGCTGCGCCACCTCGATGGCACTGTCCGTCACCTTTTTGTGCTTGTTGTACCAACTCTCCATTGTGCTTGGTTTGTGCAATCCGCCGTGATGCCCTTGCAGCGCCAACATGAGCCGCACAAGATTCTGCTCCAGTGCAATGCGCGCCCCAGCCGCTTTGTGATCCGGCCCGCGCCGCACCGCATGGGGGTTGATCTCAGCCTGGCGCAGATATTCCTGAAAGTCGTTGTGGTACTTGCCGACGTCGTGCCATAGGCCCAGATAGCGGGCGAGTTCGCTGCCGCCAAAAGGCTGGGCAAAAACGCCGGCGCTGCCCGCCACAGCCTGCAGATGATCTCCCATGCTCTGCCGCTGTCCGGCACTGTTCTGAGAATGTGCCCAAAAATCTTGCATTGACACTCTTTCGTTTACCCGCTGTGGATGGTCGCCGGTTTACCGTAGGGGCTGACGCCGGCTCAATTGGCTTCTTGTCTCTATTATAGCAACTCGCAGGGAACTACGCTGTTCCCGCCGATTTTTCCTTGGATGAGATTTGGAAAGTGCAAGGCAGCTTTTGGGCGTCAGCCAAGCGGGCAACTCCATCTTAGGTCATCCACCAGTCTGTAGCAACAGACAATTGTTGCATCAATTTTTCCAATTTTTGGGTGTGTTTCAAATTTTTGGGCTTTGCTCGACCAACGCCTCCCCTGAAGATGCAGCGACTCCAGAGGTGTACAAAAATTTGAACCACACCCTCCAATTTTTCCCCTCTTGACAAACCCACCAATTTCATCTAAATTTGTAGCTGTTCCTCAATTGTTCGATTCCAAACTATAATCTTTGTTTGATCTTGTTAGATCGGCGGCGCGCAAAAAAACGCGTTCTGGACACCCTTCTTATGGATGAACCGCCGGCGCGGCGTTCGACAATCCGGGATGTGGCGGCTGAGGCAAGTGTCTCGATTGCTACGGTTTCGCTCTATCTGCAGGGCGGCAAGGGCGTGGCCGGCAATACGGGCGACCGTATCGCTGAGGCGATCCGCAAACTGGACTATGTGCCGCGCCCGCGCACCAGCAACGGGCGCAAGGGCGCTTTTTTGGCTTTGGTGATGGAGGAGCTGTCGCTGACGGCCTTCCCCGAAGCGGTGTATGGCGCAGTGATTCGCGCCATCGAACTGGCGGCGCGCCGCCACGAGATAGGGCTGCTGCTGGCCACGGTCGAAGAAGGACGTGTGCCGCAGTCGGTGCGCGATAACCAGGTGCTGGGCGTGATCATTCTGGGCGGCTCACCCACCAATGACGCCTTGGCCGTGGAGTTGGCAGCGCGTGAGGTGCCGCTGGTGCTGGTGGACACTTACAATGCCAACCTGCCCGTGGCCTCCGTCGTGCCCGATAACGAGTGGGGCGGCTACAAAGCCTTTAGCCATCTGGTGGAACTAGGCCACCGGCGCATCGCCATCATTGAAGGGCCGGCTAAGTATAAAACGCTCACCGACCGCCGCTGGGGTGCACTGCGCGCAGCCGAAGAACTAGGGGTAGCGATTCCCCCTGTTTATTGCCAACCATCAATTTCCTCCGGCTATCCCAAGAAGGGCTACCGCGAGATGAAGCAACTGCTCGCCCTGCCGCAGCCACCGACAGCCGTCTTCGTCGTTAGCGACCGCGCCGCGCTGGGTGCGCTGGATGCCATCAAGGAGGCCGGGCTGCGTGTCCCGGAGGATATTTCGCTAATCGGCTTTGATGACGAGGCGAACGCCGAATATGCGGTCCCGCCTCTGACCACCGTACACTATGCGCGCGCGCAGATGGGCGCCGTGGCGTTGCGTTGTTTATTGGATTGCATCGACAACAAGTCGGATCTGCCGACGCGCACCTGCGTCCTGACCCAGTTGGTTGTGCGTGCCTCGACGGCCCCGATTGGGGGCGACCCGCCGAGCGCAAGCTTGTTGATAGCAGCACCACAATCGCAGCATACTGTTTCGCACTTAGGTAACGCATCTTAGCAACAGGAGGAAGAAATGTCCCATCCGACCGTTCCCCAGACAGGCCTTGGCCGCCGCCAAATCAGCCGCCGCGACATGCTGCGCCTATCGGCCATGACCACCGCCGGCGCGCTGCTGGCAGCCTGCGCGCCGGCCGCACCGGCTGCCCCCGGCCAGACATCGCAGGCCGGCGGGGCCGAGGCAACCCAAGCCAAAGTAAAAGTTGTCGCCACAACATCGATGCCAATCACGCAGTGGGACGCAGCCATGCAGCGCGTCGTAGACCAATTGCCCAATATTGACCTCACGCTCACCCAGACGGACATCAGCCAAGGCGGGTGGGCCGGTTATTCGGACAACATCGTTACACTGATTGCCGGCGGCGAACAGCTAGACGTGATCATGATCGCCATCGAAGGATTGGGACTGCTGACCGGCAAGCAGATCCTCACCCCGCTGGATGATTTCCTGGCTGCCGACACCGCCGCCAAAGAGGTGCTGGAGCAGGATGTTCACCCGACGCTGCGCGCCATGCTGCAGGTGGACGGCAAGCAGATGGAGTATCCCTTCTCATGGAACAACATGGTTACGTACTACAACACCAAAATCTTTGCCGACAAGGGAGTCACCCCTCCTGGCCCAGATTGGACATGGGATGAATTTTTGGACACCTGTCTCCAGATTGCCGATGTTCAGGGCGGAGCGGATGATCTCTTTGCCTACTCCTTCTGGGGCAACAGCGCCTTTGGCATGAGCGCCTGGTACTTCAACAACGACACTTCCGCGCTCACCGAAGATTGGAAAGCTTCCAACCTGCAAGACCCCAAGGTGGCGGAGACGCTCCAGTTCCTGGCCGACCTGATCCTCAAACACAGGGTGTCGCCCAATCCGCAAGGCTGGGATGAGGGTGCGCAGTTCAACGCCGGGCACCTGGCGATGCGCACCTGCGGACGCTGGTGCATTGCCTCATCGCTGACCGAAGAATTTACCGATTATGATCTGCAGTACCAGCCGCACAAATCCGGCCCGATCAAGACCGTAGCGGGAACCGATGGCTGGGGCGTCGCCTCTGGTTCCAAGAATCCGGCGCAAGCCTGGGAAGTGGTCAAATTCCTGTCCAACACAGAGGCATCGATCGACATGGTCAAGAGCGGCGGCAACATCCCTGCCTTGCGCTCGGTAGCCGAAATGCCGATCTTCACCGAGTATGGTCCGGCCAACACCGCCATCTTCTATGGCTCGCTGGATGCAGCCAAGACGGTGCCATCGCCTACTAATTTCAATATTATCGACCCGATCCTCAACCGCCACTACCAGACAATCTGGAACGGCGAGAAGAGTGTCGAAGAAGCCCTGGCTGCCGCCGATGCCGAGCTGCAGGTGGAAATGGACAAGCTGCAGTAAGTAAATTTGGTAAGATCACCCCGGAGCGCAGGCGGGGGCGCCTGCGCTCCACTTTTGGGGAGGAGGATGCACTTGAGTACTACAGCCACGACTTATAAGCCGGCGACGCGTGCGCAGAAAAAGGGCGGACGCTGGCGCACCAACCGGATGCAGGAGGCGCTGGCCGGCTACGCTTTTGTGCTGCCTGCATTTCTCGCCCTGCTCATCTTTCTGATCGCACCGATTGTGGCCGCCTTTGTACTTGTCTTTATGCGCTATGATGTGCTCAGCCCGCCGACATGGGTCGGCCTCGAAAATGTGCGCGCCTTATTCAACGACCAGCGTATGCTGCTTATGTACTGGAATACGCTGCGCTTTGTCTTCTTTACCACGCTGATCAACAACATGCTGGGGCTGCTGCTGGCAATGGGTGTCAACCGCGCCATGCACCCGGTCTTTAAGTATCTACTGCGCACCGCGCTCTTTTTTCCCGTACTGACCACAGCGGCCTCACTGGCATTAGTCTGGAACTTTCTGCTCACCCAAGACCGCGGCGTAGTCAACTATCTGCTGCAGCAGGTGGGGCTGGAGCCGGTGCCTTGGCTGAGCAGCACCACCTGGTCTATGGTGTCGGTGGTGATGTTTGATGTCTGGCGCGCCTGCGGCTATCTCATGGTCATCTATCTGTCTGGGCTGCAAGGCATCCCCGAAGTGCTCTACGAGGCGGCTGAGATCGACGGAGCTAACCAGTGGCAGAGCATGCGCTACATTACACTGCCGCTGATCACGCCCGCTGCCTTTTTTGCCGTCATCATTTCGCTGATCGGCGCAGCGCAGGTCTTTGACAACGTGTGGGTGCTGACCAACGGTGGCCCTGGCGACGCCACGCGCCTGATCGTACTCTACATTTATGAAGTAGGGTTTAAGCGTTTTGAAATGGGCTATGCGGCCGCACTGTCACTGACGCTCTTTGTAGTGCTCATTGTGCTGACCATCATTCAGTTCCGCATCTCACGGCGCTGGGTGCACTATGATTGAGCGCACAGCAGAATTACCGCCACAAGCTATGGAAGGGGGTTGTCCATGACGACAGCGACACAACCTGCGCCGGCAGCAGCGCACCGCCCACGCCTGCGCCGCTCACTTTGGTTTTATTTGGCGGAGATCCTGATCTGGCTCTTTTTGATCGGGATGGCTTTTATCGAATTTGCGCCGATCAGTTGGATTTTTGCCACCTCGCTGCGCAATCCGTCCGACTCCTTCAACCTGCCGCCGGACTTCTGGCCTACTGCCTTTCACTGGGAAAACTACTGGGCGGTGATTACTTCCCCCAAGCTCAATTTCCTGGGCTTCTTTTGGAACAGCCTCAAGATTGCTTTGCTCGTGACCGGCGCGCAGTTGATCACCTGCTCCATGGCAGGTTTTTCGTTTGCCCGCCTGCGCTATCCGGGTCGCGACTTTCTCTTTTTTCTTTTCTTGTCGTCGCTGATGGTGCCGGCCACCGTGATCATGATACCTACCTTTATTCTGATCAAGTCGCTGGGGCTGATTGACTCCCATCTGGCGTTGATATTGCCGGCGACGACCAGCGCTTTTGGCGTATTTCTCATGCGCCAGGCGTTTATGACAATTCCTGGTGAGTTAATGGATGCGGCCAAGATCGACGGCGCCTCGTATCTGCGCACCTACTGGCAGGTGCTGCTGCCGCTGGTGGGGCCAGGGCTTTCGGCCCTGGGCATCTTCACCTTCTTGGCTTCCTGGAATAATTTTCTGGGGCCGCTGCTCTTTCTGCGTTCATGGGATAACTATACCTTTCCCATTGCGATCGTGCTGCTCAACGACTATATGGGCAGCGGCAACCGGGCGCACGTGCTGGCGGGGGTCATGATCTCGATCTTTCCGGTGCTGCTCTTTTTCCTGCTGGCGCAGCGCTTTGTGATTCGCGGGATTGCTGTAACCGGTTTGAAAGGCTGAGCCATTCTTGATGCAACTTGACAACGGCCAGCCACCGCTCAACCAGCAAAGCTATCTGGGCCAGACACTGGCCGCGCTGTGGGACAACCTGCCGCAACTGGTCGTGGCGGCTGCCTTCCTCAGCCTCTGCGCAGGGCCGGCTTTTGCATTGGCGGCGGTAGAATGGCCGGCGCCCGCTGCAGCCGCCGGGGTGCTGCTGGCGGTTCCCGCTTGGATGGCGGTGCAGCACTTTGAAGGAGAGCTTCTGCAGGGCAAAGCTACACCACTGCGCCTGCTGCTCAGCGGCTGGCGCAGCTTCTGGCTGCGCAGCGTACGTTTAGGCGTGCTCGCCCTCTTCCTGCCGGCGCTCACCTGGCTGCTGGCGACGCGCCTGGCGGCGGATTCGTCCTTGGCTGTGCCTGTCGCCACTGGCGGGGTGCTGGCCAGCCTGCTGGTAGGGGGAATCCTTGTGCTCTACACCTGTCCGCTGCTGGCGCTGTATGACACGGACCTGCCGGCGGCGCTGCGCAACAGCCTGCTGCTGCCGGCGCGCCACATCAACCACACACTGGGGCTGGTGGCGATGGCCGTGCTGGGTGCGCTGGCGACGCTCTACCTGAGCCTGGGACTGCTGTTTGTGCTGCCTGTGCTGTATGGCATGTTTGTCGCCAACAACTGCCGGCTGGCCGTACAGCTTGAGCAGGCGCGCCAGAACAGTATCAAACGTGAAGTGAGGAAATCGTTATGGCCAAATTGATTCTCGTGGGCGGTTTTTTGGGTGCAGGCAAGACAACGCTGCTGTTGGCGGCGGCGCAGGCGCTGACGGCGCGCAACCTGCGCGTCGGGCTGGTCACCAACGACCAGGGAGAGCAGTTGGTGGATACGGCGCTGGCCCAGCAGGCGCAACTGCCGGTGGTGGAGGTGGCGGGCGGCTGCTTCTGCTGCCGTCTTCCCGACCTGCAGGCTGCTATCCATGCCTTGCAAAACAGCGTCGACCCCGACGTTATCCTGGCCGAGCCGGTGGGCAGTTGCACCGACATTATGGCCACAGTGATGCGCCCACTGGCCGCTAAGGGTTTGTCGGCCCAGCCAGGAATCCAACCTGCTCCCCTCGAAATTGCACCCTTCACTGTGCTGGTGGACCCGCACCGGCTGGCGCAGGAGCAAGGGGCGGCGGAGTATGTCTATCGCAAACAGTTGGAGGAGGCCGAACTGATCGGCGTGACCAAGCTGGATGCCGCAGAAAACGAGGCCGGCCAGGCAGCCATGCAGCGGCTGGTGCAGCGTTTTGGCCCCCAGCGCGTCTTGCCGTTGGCGGCGCGCACCGGCGACGGCGTCAGCGACTGGCTCGCGCGTGTGCTGGCGGAGCGCAGCAGCCTGGCGCAGGCGCTGGAGATCGATTACGCCACCTATGCCGAGGCTGAGGCGGCTCTCGGCTGGCTGAACGCGCGCGGGACGGTGACAGCCGGCACACCCTTCTCGGCGCAGAACTGGCTCAACTACCTGCTGCGCTTCCTGAACGACGCGCTGGACGAAACAGGCGCGTCTATCGCCCACATCAAGGCGCAGGCGACCACAGCGGGGGGTATGTTTAAGGCCGGCATCACCTATAATGGCCAGACGCCGGTGTGGGATTTACAAACGGGCGAAGCTGCGACTGGCCGTCTGGATTTCGTTCTCAATGCGCGTGTCGAATGTTCGCCCCCAGTGCTCGAACGCGCCGTGCGCGGCGTGCTGGCCGAGTTATGCCCTGCGCCCGATTTCGACTACCGCTTTACCCATTTCAGTTGTATCAGCCCAGCCGCGCCGCAGCCGTCACAGCGCATCTTGGCGCCGGCCTAGCTGCGCCGTCTGCCAGCGGCAACAACAGTATGATTCATACGTTATTCACAATCGGCAACAGGAGAAGCGCCATGCAACCGTTTGTCTATACAGGAGCCAAAACCAACCAGATCAGCTTTCCGCTGGGCGGCATCGGTTCCGGCTGTATCGGATTGGGCGGCAACGGCCGTCTGATCGACTGGGAGATATTCAACCGCCCCAACAAGGGCAGCGTCAACGGCTTTTCCCACTTTGCCATCCGCGCCGAAGATGGCGAGCAGGTGGTTGACGCCCGTGTTCTCAACGGGCCGCTCGCGCCGCCTTATCAGGGCGAAGTGCATGCCACTCGCTTTCAGAGCTTTGGCTGGGGACCGCGCCGCGAATATTTGACCGGCCTGCCCCACTTCCAGTCAGCCACCTTCACCGGCAAATTTCCACTGGCGGAAGTAGCCTTCAGCGACGAGCATTTTCCCGGCCAAGTTACGCTGCTGGCCTTCAACCCGCTGATCCCGCTCAACGACCGCGAGTCAAGCATTCCCGCCGCCTTCTTTGAGTTCGCCATCACCAACAGCAGCGACCGCGAAATGACCTACACGTTAGCCGGTGTGCTGTGCAACCCGCTGCCTGCCAATAATTTGAACGAGATTGTCCAAGAGCCTTGGGGGACTGCGCTGCATCTGCGCTCAGACAGTGTCCGCCCCGGCACACCGGCCTTTGGCGATCTGAGCCTGGCCACCGATGCCGCCAGCGCGCCGGGAGCAGAGCTGAGCTGGCAGCAGTATTGGTTTCGCGGCGTCTGGTTTGACAGCCTGGAAGTCTACTGGAAAGATTTCACCAGCGCCGGCCCCTTCCACAACCGCACCTATGCAGCGGACAAAGCCGGCTCCAACAACGAAGGTATGCTGGCCGCCCACGTGCGCATTGCGCCAGGCGAGACGAAGCGCCTGCGCTATGTAATCGCCTGGAGCTTCCCCATCTGTGAGAACTATTGGAAGCGGGACGAACTGCTGGCCGCAGGCATTGACCCCACGTGGAAAAACTACTACGCGACGCAGTGGGCCGATTCGCAAGCCGCCGCCCACTATGCGCTGCAGCATTGGGAACGGCTGCTGGCGGAGACGCGCCTGTTTCAAGAGAGCCTATTTGCCTCCGACCTGCCGGCGGCTGCCATCGACGCCATCTCCGGCAACTTAGCCATTCTCAAATCGCCCACTGTGCTGCGGGTAGAGGACGGCACGTTCTACGGCTGGGAGGGCTGTCACCCCAACGAGGGCTGCTGCGAGGGCAGTTGTACGCACGTCTGGAACTATCAGCAGACGCTGCCCTTCCTCTTTCCAGCACTCGAACGTTCCATGCGCACGGCGGATTACAAGTACAACATGCGCGCCGACGGCGGCATGCCCTTCCGCATCCAACTGCCGCTGGGGTCGGGGCAGTGGGATTTCCGCG
This sequence comes from Caldilineales bacterium, assembly GCA_038205395.1. Classification (GTDB taxonomy): domain Bacteria; phylum Chloroflexota; class Anaerolineae; order Caldilineales; family Caldilineaceae; genus Fredericiella. The sequence continues at coordinate 23,971 of JBBRBX010000051.1, read as the reverse complement.
CTTGCGCCGATGGCCAACTGGGCGGCGTCCTCAAGACCTATCGCGACTGGAAAATTTGCGGCGATGACAACTGGCTGGCCGGGCTGTGGCCGGCAGTCAAACGTTCGCTCGAATTTGCCTGGCATCCGGGCAATGAAGACCGCTGGGATGCCGAGCAGACTGGGGTGCTGTGGGGACGCCAGCACCATACGCTGGACATGGAACTGTTTGGCCCCAACGCGTGGCTGACAGGCATCTATCTCGGCGCACTCAAAGCCGGTGCGGAGATGGCGGATTATCTGGGTGACCACGGTGCCGCCGAGCACTATCGCGTCCTGTTTGCACGCGGCAAAGAGTGGTCCGATGCCAATCTCTTCAACGGCGAGTATTTCGTGCAGCGCATTGATCTGCATGACCGCAGCATTGTGGAAGACTTTGCCAAGGATGAAAGTGTGCTGATCGGTGGTTCCACGCTGGACGCCTACTGGGATGAAGAACACAACGAGATCAAATATCAGATCGGCGAAGGCTCCAGCATCGATCAGGTGCTGGGGCAGTGGCACGCTTCACTTTACGGATTGGGTGAGATTTTCCGCCCTGAACAGGTGCGCAAGGCCAATGCCGCCATCTTCAAGTACAACTACATTCCCGTGATGGGGGACGTCTACAACCCCTGCCGCATCTACTGTCTCAATGATGAGGGGGGCTTGGTGATTTGCGCCTGGCCGGAGGGGGCGCAGAAACCGACAATTCCCGCGCCGTATTCCCAGGAGACGATGAACGGCTTTGAATATTCCGCCGCCATCCACATGATCATGACGGGGCTGGTGGACGAGGGCATGACCTGCATTGAAGCCATTCGCCGCCGCTATGACGGCGAGCGGCGCAACCCGTGGAACGAGTTCGAGTGCGGCAGCAACTATGCACGTTCTATGGCGGCCTATGCGCTGCTCAACGCATTTAGCGGTTTTCGCTTCGACATGGGAAAGGGGCTGATCGGCTTCCAGCCGGTGCGGATGAACGAAGGGCGCTTCCGCAGCTTCTGGTCACTGGCGCCCGGCTGGGGCGAGGTGGAGATCACGCCCGGTGCGGCTGAACTGCGGCTGCTGCAGGGCGAACTGCCCCTGCGCATTCTGGAACTGCCGCTGGCCCCTGGTCAGGCAGCCAACTCGATCAGCCTGGGCGACCAGCGCATTGCCTTTGAACAGCGCGGCGCCACCCTACACCTGGCCGAGCCAGTCACCATCCAAGCCGGCCAGTCGTTACGGGTGGCGTGGGAAAGCTAACGAACCTTCCTTGCTGCGGCACCCCGAAAAACTTGATTTCCAGGGTGCCGCAGCAAGGCGAATTTTCACAAACGGCTCCAACCATATTGGGAATATTTTGGCGCTTGCGCGAGTGGCTTGCGCCTCTGACCGCGCTGGTCGTATACTAGAGTGACTATGGGCGACTTTATTTGAAGCTGCCCCGGCATCCAAAAACAGATTGCACACCCAAGATGACTACTCATTCTTCTGTATTAACCCAACAGCCGGCCTGGCAAGCGCTGGCGACGCACTACCGGACGATTGCCCCGCTGCATCTGCGTGACCTGTTTGCGCAGGACCCCGCACGCGGTGAGCGGCTGGCGCTTGAATTCGGCGGCCTTTATTTTGATTATGCCAAGCAGCGTGTGACGGACGAAACCCTGCGCCTGTTGGTGCAGTTGGCGCGCGCCTGCGGCGTCGAAGAGCGGCGCGCAGCCATGTTTCGCGGCGACAAGATCAACGCTACAGAGCAGCGCTCCGTGCTGCACGTGGCGCTGCGCGCATCGCGCGGCGCAGAAATTGTGGTCGATGGCCAAAATGTCGTGCCCGACGTACACGCTGAACTTGACCATATGGCCGATTTTACCGAACGGTTGCGCAGTAGAAACTGGCTCGGCTACACGGGCCGGCCGATCCGCAACATTGTCAATATCGGCATTGGTGGCTCTGACCTGGGGCCGGTGATGGCCTATGAAGCGCTGCGCCATTACAGCCTGCGCGACCTCACCTTCCGCTTTGTCTCTAATGTCGATGCCACCGACTTTGCCGAAGCAACCCGCGATCTGGATGCCGCCGAAACATTATTTATCGTGGCCTCCAAGACCTTCACCACGCAGGAGACAATGACCAACGCCCACACAGCGCGCGCCTGGCTGTTGGGCCAGTTAGGCAGCGAGCAAGCTGTCGCCAACCATTTTGTGGCCGTCTCCACCAACGCCGATGAGGTGCGCAAGTTCGGCATCGACACGGCCAATATGTTCGGCTTTTGGGATTGGGTGGGCGGCCGCTATTCGATGGACTCCGCCATCGGACTTTCCACCATGATCGCGATTGGGGCTGAGCATTTCCGCGCCATGCTGGCCGGCTTTCATACCATGGACGAACATTTTCGCACGGCCCCGCTTGACCGCAATATGCCTGTGCTGATGGGGCTGCTGGCCGTATGGTACAACAACTTTTTTGGGGCCGAGACGCAGGCAGTGCTGCCGTATGACCAGTATCTCAAACGCTTTCCTGCCTACCTGCAGCAGTTGACGATGGAGAGCTTGGGCAAATCTGTCACGCTGGCCGGCACGCACATCACCGACTACCAGACGGGGCAGATTTACTGGGGAGAGCCAGGCACCAACGGCCAGCATTCGTTCTACCAGCTCATCCACCAGGGCACCAAGCTGATCCCCTGCGACTTTATTGCCTTTTGCCAGACGCTCAACCCGCTCGGCAGCCACCATGATCTCCTGACTGCCAATGTACTGGCGCAGAGCGAGGCGCTGGCCTTCGGCAAAACAGTTGAGCAGGTCAGGGCCGAGGGCACGCCCGACTGGCTGGCGCCGCATCGCACCTTCCAAGGCAACCATCCTTCCTCGACGATCCTGGTGGACCGTCTCACGCCTGACACACTGGGCAAGCTGGTGGCGCTGTACGAACATTCCGTATTTGTCCAGGGCGCAATTTGGGACATCAACCCATTTGACCAGTGGGGTGTGGAATTAGGCAAGGTGCTGGCTAAACGCATTGCGCCGGAGTTGGGCAGCCGGGAGGAACCGTCGTTGAGCCACGACAGTTCTACCAATATCCTGATCCGTCGCTATCGAAAGTTAAAACACGAGTAGCAACTGTGTATCCCACGTTTCTCAAGGAGGAAATTATGGCCAAGGTAAAAATTTCGCGTGGCAAATTCGCCGGCATCAACGCCTGCGCCGACAACAGAGGCGTAATCGCCGCCGCCGCGATGGATCAGCGTGGTTCACTGGAGAAGTCAATCGCCAAGGCGCGCGGATCAGCCACGACTGCTGACGACATGACCGCCTTCAAAAAGGCGGTCACGCTGGTGCTGACCAAACATTCGACCGCTATTTTGATGGACCCTGAATATGGCCTGCCGGCGCTGCCGATGCGCGCCCCCGGCACAGGCGTCCTACTCGCCTACGAGAAGACTGGCTACGACACCAAAGACGACAGCCGCCTGCCCGACCTGCTGCCTGAATGGAGCGTGCGCCGCCTGGTGGATGCGGGAGCCAACGCCATTAAAATTCTGCTCTACTACAATCCCGCCCATCCCGACCACATCAACACTGTCAAGAAGGCGTTTCTGGAGCGGCTTGGCGCCGAATGTGCGGCTAACGATGTAGCCTTCTTCTTAGAGCCAATCTGCTACGACGATAACGTAGGCGACGCCAAAAGCCTTGAATTTGCCAAGGTGAAGCCTGAGTATGTCAAAGCGTATATGGCTGAATTTTCCAAACCGCAGTATGCCGTAGATATCCTCAAGGTAGAAGTGCCGGTCAATATGAGCTATGTCGAAGGCACATCCACCTTTGGCGGGCAGAAGGCCTATTCGCGCAGTGATGCGATGGCGCTCTTCCAAGAAGCAGCGAGCGTGGCCAAGAAGCCGTTTATTTATTTGAGTGCCGGTGTAACGGATGAGGTGTTCCGCGAGACGCTGGAACTGGCAGCCGAAGCGGGCACGCCATTTTCCGGTGTCCTTTGCGGCCGCGCCACCTGGCAGGATGGGATCGCCGTGTACGCCAAGCAGGGCTACGACGCCTTAGTCGCCTGGTTGGAAGATCGCGGCGTCCAGAACATCGAGGCGCTCAACACCGTGTTGGCTAAAGGCGCCAAGCCGTGGTGGGACTTCTACGGCGGCAAGGACAACATCGAAGTCAGCTAGGTCTGGCCTCCCAGCCTTCTATAGCTCTCAAACAGCCTGCGCACGTGCGCAGGCTGTTTTGTTGCTCCACAGCCGCAACCACAACACGGCGCCGGGCGCAAGCAGACCTCCAATTTTTGAGATCAATGGGGCAAACCACACATAGTGCTCTAGGGTGTTCGCCCCATATCGCCACTTGCTGCGCGGCAAAGATGGTCATCAAGATGGGTTTCAATCCTGATGCGCGACGCGCTGCTCACTGCTATCCTAGAACCAAGTGGCCACAAGGTCGCGCTTTCCAGGAAAGGAAGAAACCATGAGCCTCAACGAGTTTGCATTCATGTCGGCTGTCCTGACAACATTGGCGACGCTCCGTTTTGGGCTGCCGCTGGCCATTACCTGGCTGGTGGGTAAGGCCGCCAATCGTATTACGCATGCTGCGTAACCCGCAGCACACAGCAGTAGGAGCGTTGGCAATGTGCAAATTTTTACGGAATCAAAATAACGACGCAGCAGCGACGAGCATGGGGGTGCGCCTTGTGCTCGTCGCCTTGGCGTTACCGGTACTACTGGTTCTTAGCGCACAGCATGCAGTGGCGGCGCCGCCGGCGCAAGAAGACGCTGGCGCCATCCCCATGACATTGGAAGAAAAGCAGGGATGCGGCTGCCACTCGCTGGAAAAAGAATCATGGCAGATGTCACCACACGGCCAGTTGGATGCAGACGGCCAGCCGATGGCAGCCTGTACTACCTGCCATGGTGAATACGTGGAAGGTCATCCTGATGAAGGCATGATCCCGCTCGCCACCGACTCTTCGTCGTGCAAGGGATGCCACGCGCAGACAGCGGCCGAATGGCAGGGCACCATCCATGCTGAGGCCGGCATCCAGTGTATCAGTTGTCACCTTTCGCACACGCAAGATCTGCGCATAACCAGTGACCAGCTCTGCCAGACCTGTCATCGCGACGCGCTGCAGGATCCGCTGCACACTGCTCATTGGCTCGGTGAAGCAGGCTGCACCAGTTGCCATCTGACGGAAGGCACGGCGCACGTGGGCCAGAGCGTAGCCTCCAGCGACCCTAACGCCATCCTGCAAGCTGCGCCGCGCCACGATTTTGTCACCGTTTCCAGCCGTAACTGCCTGGAATGCCACAGCAAGGATGTGACGACGCTGGATGGGCCGGTAAAAACGGATTTTGTGGTGCGCAATGAGTTGATGCAGACGGCCAACGAAGTGCCGCTTCTGCGCAGCGAACTGGCAAATGCCCAACAGACGAACCGCACGCTGAGCCTGTGGCAGCCGGTCAGTCTGGGCACGGGTATCGGCATTGGCGGACTGCTTGGCGTTGCCTTTGTGCTGGCTGTTGTCCGCTTGAACCGCAGCAAGCGGGGAGACGAAGAATGACACGGCAGACGATTACATTGGATACATTGGAACAAGGACAGGAACTGTCACGGCGCTCATTTGTAAAAGGATTGGGCCTTGGCGCCGCCGTTGCCGGCTGCGCACTGGTGGGCGACGTGCAGACGGCTGCCGCCAACAGTACAGCCACCAATGGTGCGGAAGACGAGGCCGTGGGTGTGTTGATCGACCTGACGCGCTGCAGCGGCTGCCATGCCTGTGCGCTGGCCTGCAAAACGGCCAACAACCGGCCACAGCCGGATGTCGCACCGGCGCAGTTGGACAGCGGCGCCTATTCGTTTATCGATACGCGCACGCTGGCCAATGGCGACGAGGCATTTGTCAAGCGCCAGTGCATGCACTGTCTGCATCCGGCTTGTGTTTCCGCCTGTACGGTAGGTGCGCTGCGCAAAACGGCGGAAGGACCAGTGGTGTACGACAGCGAAAAATGCATCGGCTGCCGCTACTGCCAGTATGCCTGCCCCTTTGGCGTTCCCACCTACGAATGGGACAATGTGCTCGGTCTCATCCACAAATGTGAAATGTGTTTTGACCGCCAGGCCGGCGGCGAACAACCGGCTTGCGTGGCGGCCTGTCCTAATGGCGCTCTGCGCTTCGGCAAGCGCGGCCATCTGCTGGCGCAGGCCAAGGCACAAATCGCTTCCACTCCTGACCGCTACATCGACCATATTTACGGTGAACACGAAGTTGGCGGCACATCGATGTTGTACTTGTCGGATATCCCGTTTGCCCAACTCGGCTTCCCCACCTTTGGGGAGACGACTGTGTCGGGCAATGCCGAAAGCATGATGCAGTTGACCCCGGCATTGGCCGCTGCCGTGGCGACCGTAGCGACCGGCCTGCACCTGATCTTCCGGCGCCGGCAGCAGGTGGCGGAGTTCAACCTGCGCCAGTCCAAGAAAGCGAACCAAGAATGAGCACCAAGAGTATCAGTTGGCAAGAAAAGCCGCTGCTGCCACAGGCGGTCGCCGGCAAAGACTGGATTATCGGCATCCTCGCCTTTCTGGCGTTGATGGGAGTGACGGCGGGTGTGGGCCGGCTCTTTATGGGGCTGCGGGCATCCACTGCACTGAGCGACAGCACCTCGTGGGGCATCTGGATCGGTTTTGACTTTGGGCTGATCGCCTTTGCCGGGGCCGGCTTTACCATGGCGGCAGTCGTCCACGTTTTTCATTTGGAACAGTTTCACCGTGCCTTGCGTCCGGCGCTGCTGGTCGGCCTGCTCGGCTACATGGGCGTCCTGGCGCTGCTGGTGCTCGACCTGGGCCGCCCCGATCGGTTCTATCATTTCCTGCTGTACTACAATCTGCACTCACCCCTGTTTGAGATTAGTTGGTGTGTGCTGCTCTACAGCACGGTGCTCATGATCGAGGTCAGTCCGGATTTTCTGCGCTTTCTGCCTTGGCGCTGGCCGATGCGCGCTGCGCAAGCCTTGATTGTCCCGGTCAGCATCATCGGCGTTACCTTGTCCACCCTGCACCAGTCTACTCTGGGTACTCTCTATCTCAACATGCCGCACAGGCTGCAGGCACTCTGGTACACGCCGCTGCTGCCGCTCTTGTTTTATGTCTCGTCGATTATGGCGGGGCTGAGTTTGAGCATTCTGGCTTATAAGGCTGCCTGCCGTCTGCGCGGCGCAGCCGCAGATAGAGATCTGTCTGCCGGATTGGGTAAGGGGCTGCTGTGGATAGGAATCATCTATCTGCTGCTCAAAGTGGGGGAGCTTACCTGGGCCAACGAGTGGGCGCTGCTGCTGGACGGTGGGTACGGCAGGCTGTGGCTGCTTGAGATGGCTGCCGGTGTGCTGCTGCCGCTGGTATTGTTGAGCCGGGCCACCTGGCGTCGCGCACAGTTCGTCCAAATTGCGGCGCCGCTGCTCGTACTGGGCGGTGTATTGCTCAACCGCTTTGACGCTACGCTTTTTGCCCAGCTTTTCCCAGCCGGCGCGCCGGTCTACTCGCCGCACATTTTGGAGTGGTTATCCACCATTGGCATTCTGGCTGCGGCTGCACTGGCGTGGCTGCTGTGTGTGCGCTTCATCGTCCGCGATGAGGAACACGCTCACTAATCTACTTTCGCTTTTCTTCTCCGTCTCTCTTTATGCAGAACCCAGCCCTGTACGGGTTGGGTTCTGCAGCCGCAGTTCCCCTTGCAGCCACGCCAGATACGCTTTGCCACCCGCAACGATGGGTGTAGCCAGCAGTTCAGGCACGTCATAAGGGTGAACTTGGTGAATGAGGGCGCTCAATGACTCAAATAAGTCAGCGCGCGTCTTGATCAGGCACAGCCATTCTTCACTGACCTGGATATCGCCATCCCACCAGTAGGTGCTCTGCATGGGGCCGATGATTTGGACGCAGGCGGCCAGCCGTTGGCCTACTACGGCGGATGCAATGTTCTGCGCATCGTCCACATTGTCAACCGCTGTCGTCACTCGGATGAAGTCACTCATGCCGCGCCCTGACTTTTCTGCGCCACTACAAAGGCGACAGCATGGGTGCGGTCGTGGCTGATGCTGAGCGACCACAGGCTCAGCCGCAGCGCTTGCGCACGTGTGGCAGCCGCCTGATACAGACGCAGTTCGGGCGCACCGCTCTCCGGGTCTTTGCACACCTCAAAGTCAAGCCAGCGGATGCCGTTGCGCCACAGGCCGCTGCCCAGTGCTTTCGCCGCTGCCTCTTTGGCCGCAAATTTACCCGTCAGCGACTCCAGACGACCGCAGCTTTGCAGCAGTTCATACGGCGTAAAGATACGCGTCAAAAAACGGTCGCCATGACGTTCAATCGCCCGGCGAATCCGCTCAATTTCAATTAAATCAACACCTGTTCGCAACATGGGCGCAGCAGCTTTTCATTGGGGCAGACACAGCATTCAAACTGATAATGCGGCGCCGCAACGGGCGCACCGCATGGACAGGCTAAGCCGCAGCAGGCCCAGCAACAACGGTGACACATCGCTCCGGACGCAGATATTCGGCGCACACGCGCTGGATATCCGCGACGGTGACGGCATAGATCATCTCTTTATAACGCAAAAGATAGTCCAGCCCCAAGCCGTACCACTCCATGCTCAGCAGTGTGGCGGCCACGCCTTCGTTGGTCTCCAGCGTCAGCGGCAGCACACCGGTAAGATAGGCCTGGCTGTCGGCCAACTCTTCTGCACTCACCCCTTGGCGACCGATGCGTATAAATTCCGCTTCAATACTCGCCAACGCATCTTCTACATGGTCGGGGTTGACGCCGGCCGCCGCCAGCCAGACGCCGCCGGCTATCTCCGCCAGCGTGCTGCTGTACGCATAATAGGCCAGCCCCTGCTCTTCACGCACACTTGTACCCAGCCGCCCCATCAAGCCAAACTGGCCCAAAATGCAGTTGGCCACGCGCACGGCGTAAAAGTCAGGATGGCTGCGGGCGATGCCGGGCGCTCCGATCACAATGTCGCTTTGCACTTTGTCATCCATGACTGCCGCTACACGCTGTGGGGTTGGACAGGACAGAGGCGGCGCCAGTTGCCGCTGCGCCGGCGCTGCGTGCCAGTCACCAAAGTGGCTGCCCAGCAGATCCAGTACACGCTGCGTCTCCACATCGCCTGTGACGACAATCACACCCTGGTCAGGTGTATAGTGGGCAGTGTGAAAGGCCGTTAAGTCATCGCCTTGCAAGGGCTTGATTGTCTCCGCATAGCCGCTGGTCGCACGGCCATAAGGGTGCTGGCGGCCATAGAGCGTTTCGTAAAAGCGCAGGTTGGCCACGCCGGCAGTATCTTCATCTCGCTCCTGCAGGTTAACCAGGCTCTGGCGGCGCACCTGCTCGACCTGCACTGCCGGAAAGGTAGGCCGGCGCAGTGCATCCGCTAACACCGCAACCAAATCTGCAAAGTCCTCGCGCAGACAAGTCACCCCAAAATCCGTGGAATGGGCGTCGACGCCAAAGGTCAAGTTGCCGCCGACGCTTTCCACCGCCTCATTAAAAGCGTCAAAGTCATAGTGCCGGCTGCCGCGCGAGAGCATGGCGGCGACAAACGCGGCCAGGCCTGCCTGCGCCGGCTTCTCATGCATCGAACCCACCGCCAGGCTTCCCTGCAGCACAGCTACGGGCGCTGTATGGTTCTCACGCACGAGTACGGTCAGCCCGTTGGAGAAGGCGACGCGTGTGATGTCACTCGGATTCGGGTACATACCAACCTACCGTCTGCTGCTCACGCGTAAAATAGATGTTTGCCACGCGCTGCACATCTTCGGATGTGACAGCCGCCAGCTGCGCTGCCCACCCCGCCAGCCAATCCAAGTCCGCCACTACGGCGCTAAAGCCCAGCCAGTACGCGCGATTGGTTACGCTTTCGCTGCTGTAGACAAACTGCGCTTTGGTCTGCTTGATGGCCTTCTGCAGTTCGCCGGCAGTTACGCCCTCCGCCTGCACGCGCTCAATCTCACACCAGATCGCTTCTTCCACCGCCTGGTGCTCGACCTCAGGCGCCAGTGTGGCCTGGAAGGTAAACAGCCCAGGCTCAATGGTGGGGCCAAAGCTGCAGCCGGCGTCAACCGCCAACTCGGTCTCGACCAGCGCACGATAGAGGCGGTTGCTGCGATTGTTGGCGCTTCCGCCCAGCAGCCCCATACCCTTAGCCCCGCCCAACACCGAATCCAGCACAACCAACGGCAGGAATTCATCATCCGCGGCGGCAGGGGCATGAAAAAGCTGCAAAAAGTAGGCTGTCGGATCTTGGCCGCGCAGCAACACGCGCCGCTCGGCTATTTGCACCGGCTCGACCGCTCGCTGTGCAGGCACAGGCGGCCCGGCAGGCAGCGCGCCGAAATAATGCTGCAGTTTGTCCAGCATGGCATCGGGTGCAAAATCCCCCGTAACGACGGCAATGGCATTGTTGGGTGTATAAAACGTGCGATAGTGGCTGTAAAGGTCGTCGCGGCTGATCGTGTGCAGGTCGGTCTTCCAGCCGATGACGGGATGGCGGTAGGGATGCGCCACATAAGCGGCCGCCTGCGCTTCTTCCTGCAGCAGATAAAAATAGTTATTTTCGCTTCCTTCGCGCTCGCTGAGAATCACCGTGCGCTCTGATTCGGTTTCACCGGCATCAAACAGCGCATTGGCCATACGGTCGCTTTCCACCTGCAGCGCCAGCTCGATACGCTCGGCGGGAAAGGTTTCAAAGTAGACTGTCCAGTCCTGCCAGGTCATGCCGTTAAAGACGCCACCCGCGCGTGCGACAGCCTTGTCAAACTCGCCGCGCGGAAAAGCCGCTGTGCCTTTGAAGAGCATGTGTTCAACCCAGTGGCTGAGACCGCTGAGACCAGGAGATTCGTTGCGGCTGCCGACGCGATACCAGAGCCAAAAACTGGCGGCGGGCGCAGCGCGGCTGGGCTGCAGGATAACCTGCAGCCCATTGTCCAACTGTTGCGTAATAAGATGAGAAACTAACTCTTGCGGTGCAGCGGTATGACGGGATTCGGTTGCGTTATGCGATTCAGTGGCCATTCGTCTCATGCATACCATTTTCAGGGCTGTAGCTGCGGCCCACCGCACGGTAGCGGAAGCCTAGATCATACATAATAGCAGGATCATAGATATTACGCCCATCAATGATAACTGGTTTGTCCATCAACGCTCTGATCCGCGCCAGATCAAGCTGCTTGAACTCATTCCATTCCGTGCAGACCAACAGGGCATCGGCGTTTTCGGCCAGTTCATAGGGGTCTTCGGCCAGACGCAGGTTGGGAATGGCTTTGGCGGCATTCGGCATTGCGACTGGGTCGTAGCCGCTTACCAGTGCGCCCTCGCTCTGCAACATGCGCGCAATTTCCAGCGCCGGCGACTCGCGGATGTCATCGGTGTTCGGTTTGAAAGCCAAGCCCAGGACACCGATGCGTTTGCCGTCCAGGCTCCCCTCCGTCTGTTCACGTAAGTTAAAGACGGCCCAACGCCGCATATCGCGGTTGATGTCGATAACGGCACGCAGCAGAGCGGGGTGCGAACCGTGCACCAGCGCCATATGCTGCAGCGCCTTGACATCTTTGGGGAAGCAACTGCCGCCATACCCCAGACCGGCGTTGAGAAACTGAGCGCCGATGCGGCGGTCAAAGCCCATGCCCATCGCCACTTCTTCTACATCTGCACCCAACTTTTCACAGATGACGGCGATCTCGTTGATAAAGCTGATCTTGGTGGCCAGAAAGGCGTTGCTGGCATACTTGATCATTTCTGCGGTGCGCAGATCCGTCATAACGATACGCGCGCGCAGCGGCAGGTGCAGTTGGGCCACCTTTTCCGCCGCCTCATGGCTGCGGCTGCCGATGACGACGCGGTCTGGGTGCATAAAATCGTAGAGGGCCGACCCTTCACGCGTAAATTCAGGGCAACTGACAACGGCGAAATCCATCGGTTCAGGCTGGCTGCGCTTGATGATGTCGGCCACCCAGTCGCCGGTGCCGACAGGCACCGTGCTCTTGTTGATCACAATCAGTGGATGGCTCATGCACTTAGCCACCGATTCGGCAGCCATCCGCACATACTGCAAATCCGCTTCCCCATCCACACCACTAGGCGTACCCACACAGATAAAGACATACTCGGCATTGGCCAATGCTTCGGCATAATCGGTGGTAAAGTGCAGACGGCCACCGCGCACATTGCGCGCAATCATCTCATTGAGGCCAGGCTCATAAATGGGCGCCTGACCCTGCTGAAGCATGTTGATCTTCTCTTCGCTGATGTCAATACAGGTGACGCGGTTACCCATGTCGGCAAAACAGGTGCCGGTCGACAACCCTACATAGCCCGTACCGGCTACGGCAATATTTCTCATTGATAGACTCCTGCTAAAGCTAAGAACGCTGATTGTTCGCCGGCGCCGCCATTGACTCCCCTTGGTAGAATGGCCCAGCCGACGCTCACACTTGTTGTAGGTTAGGGTACGTGAAAAATGAGTGGCTGTGCCTGACAACAAGCTTTCAAATTGCGCGGGCTTCTTCTTCGGCAGCGGGATGAGCCGGCAAATCCCCCGTATGATCGCCCGGATGATCGGCGGCAGACAGCACAACAGCCTCGCCCGTCGCCGCGCCTTGCCGCCGTGCTGCATCTATATCGCTCATCGTCAGGTGGTTGCGCCAGAAAAAATAGCCGCCCAGCAGCGTCACCGGCAACCACAGTGCAGCATGCAGCGTAAACGTATAGCCGGCAGCCACGGATGGGTCGACACCAAACGTTTGCAGCGTCATAATAGCCGGCGTGTCAAAGGTGCCGATATAACCCGGTGCGGCCGGTAAGGTGGTGGCCAGATTCACCAAGCCATTCATCAACATCAACACAATAAAGCTGACCGAGAAATCAAAAGCATGCATGACAAACCAATACTTGACCGTCTCCATCAACCAGATCAGGATGCTGGTCAAAAAAATCATGGTGATGTCGGACGGGCTGCTGAGGCTGCGCAGCCCCAACATAAAGCGCTGATACAGGCCATCCGTTTTCGCGCGCACGGCAGAAGGCAGCAGCACGCCCGCCGCCAGGCTGTACACGCGCTCGACGCGCGCCGGCTGGCGCGCCATCCAAATAAAAAACACCGTGGCGGCAGTGAATGCCACTGTCATAAGAATCACGGCGTTGCGATACGATTCCGGCATGGGCGCAAAGGGCAAGGCCAAAAAGACGAACAGGATCATCACCAACCCATCGGCGATGCGTTCGATGATGACTGTGGCCAGGCTGGAAGAGATGTCGATACCCGTCTGCTGTTTCAGCACATACGAGCGCAAAAGTTCACCGGCACGAAACGGAAAAACGTTATTCCCAAAGTAGCCGATGCAGACATCGGGGAAAAGGGTCTTGAGTGGCACATGCTTAAGCGGGCGCAGCGTATATTGCCAGCGCCAGGTGCGCACCCACAGGCCCACAAAATAAATGAGAATACCCGGGATCAGCCACCAATAATTAGCTGTCTGCAGCGCTTCCAACACTGTTGCCAAGTGTAGGCCAGGTAGCGCCAGGTAGATAAAGAATGCGCTGACGGCAAGACCAATCAGCAGTTGTACATACTTCTTCAAAGATGCTTCCACTCCTCATCAGCGTTCCACAAAACAGCGAGCAGCATAGCACAGCGTTTGGCAGTTGCCGAAACAGGCATGGCGGCCATAAGTAAAAAATATATTGGATGTCGCAGAATAAGACGAAAATCAAAGAGGCAACCATGGCGGTTGCCTCTTTTGTAATAAATTTTGCTGGGCCGAGCTTAGCGAGAGCTTGCCAGCAGCGCCGGTTCGACAGAGTCGCCCAGAATCTCTTCCATGGCCATGATATGGGCACAGACACCGCGCAATACAGCTTCCTCACAGTCACAGGCCCAATTGCCGGCGCTGTAGCGGATCACATGATTGGCGTTATCGCCGTGAAGTTCCACCTCAAAACTGCGCACCTTGACCCGCTGGTCACGCTCCGCTGCATACTGCTTGGCTTTTACAATTCTGCTCACCGCTGAGTCCATGATGGGTTCCTTTCTAATTGTGAACTATAACGGTTGATCGGCAGTCCTCTCACAGCGCTTTGCATGTGCGGCAAAGGCCCGGTGAGAGAGGTTTATAGATAACAAAACACCCAGGCACAAAGGCTCTGGGCGTCGAATCAGCGCTTATCGAGTTGAGCAACCACAATTGGCGTTTTGAAGTTCACCACACGTCCTCCGTTCTAATGCTCGCCCAACAAATGCTTGCTGGACATGCGAGCCAGGCCACGCAGGTAAAGTGTAATCAGGTGCAAAGTCATTAACATTGTGTTGATGTGACGTTGACAGTATATGACGGATGGCTGCCGCTGTCAAACCCATTACCGGCCCTAAATTGGACGATTGCCCTACGTAAGGCAATGCCTGCCGCTCCCTTGCAGCAAGGCATCCGCGCCGCCCTAACTGCAGTACAGGCTTGCGCTCTGTCCTTTTTACGGCTGTGGCTGGATCCGAAAACCGGGCGGCGTCGCCTCCGGTTGATACGCCACCGGCAGGGCCAAAGCGCCAATTTGGCGAGCAACATCATCCTGCACAATACGCAGCCGCTCACTCAGATCACTCATGCCGATGCTGGTGTACAAACCGCGCTCCACCTGTTGCGCCAGCCACATTTGGTTTTCCACACGCTGTAAAGCCTGGTCTGCCGGCGTGGGCAGCGCTGCAGCGTGGGCATCAAGTGCGGCGGCATAGTCATTGTAGGCCGCGCCTAGCTCCGCCAACAGCGCACCTACCTGCTGCTCCCATTCAGGCAACAGCGAAATGCCAAAGCCCAAGTTGGCAATGCGCAGCTTGATGACCAGCCAATCGAGCCGATCCTCCAACAGCGCTGTCTGTTCGGACAAAGAAATTTCACCGCTGCGCGCCTGCTGATACAACTGTGCTCGCTGTCCATCTTCTACCAACAACGCCTGTGCCAATGCTTGCCGCTCAGGGTCGATGTCAGCCCCATTGGTGAGGGCAATACGGTCTGCTAATAAGGCTGCCGCCTGGCGGCGCGCAGCGATTACGGCCTGTAATTGCTCATCGTAGGCCAGCTGTGGGGCAAACGTAGACAGACGGTGCGGGATTAGCACCCCCATTGGCGATAAAAAAGGATTGCGAGCTAAGTCATTTATTTTGGCCGCAAAGGCTGGATCTTTGATGGCAGTTGCCAACGTTTTGAGATCGGAGAAAATCTGGCTGCGTTGTGCGGGAAGCAATTCAGGCGTTTGGATGGCAATCTGCTGCGCTTGCTCTGCCGCATCAAGCGCGCCGGAAAGTTGGCCGGCCGCCAGCAGCCCTTTGGCACTCTGCACAAGCAGTTGCGCTCGCTCTAGAGGAGCAATAGAGAGATCCAACACAGCAATGGGCGTGAGCAGACGATAAGTTTGGGCAGCAGCTATCGGTTCGTCCGCCTCTTGGTACAGGCGGCCAAGTTGGGCCAGACGCCCGGCGCGTGCAATCGGCGTCAGTTGTGTATCATAGGTCAAAAGTGAGCGTGCCGTCTCTGCCTGACCGGCCTGAATGGCTTGTCCTGCGAGACCATCAGCGGAATCGCCGGCCAACTGACGCAGAGCAAGCTGCGGCAGCACCAGTTCGCTGCGTACATTTGGCAATGGATCACCGGCAAGGCTAGGCTGCTGGGGGGTGCGCAGCGTCCACCATATGGCAAGGGCTAGCAGACCAATCACAAGACAAAAGGCAAAAGCCAACAACAGCAGGCGTTCCAACCAGATATACGGGCGGGGCTGTTTGGGAAGTGGAGCATCGGGAAATACATCGTAGGCCATGGCAAAAGTATACCGCACACATCTGTACGCAACGAATAGTTGGTCAAATTGTTAGCGCGTGGCTGTTTGAATGCCAATATAGGTGATTTGTCGGGCCGGCGCCTGGGCGGTAAACCAGGTGCGAGACCGGACAACTGGGCAATCACTGGAATTGACTGATTTTGGCTGCCATTTTTGGCTATGCTATGATTACGGCTGGACTGCGCTGGCGATTAAGCGCGCCGCAGGATTTTTGACTGCGGCAACGATATACCATCTCGATTGGATCGAATTTGCCTTTGGCTGTGTTTGCCAGGGCCAGCCAATCGGTGCTGGCGTAGCTACAAACAAATGAAGGAGTTGAAGTTGTATGCAAAATACGCGGCTTGATCAGCGTTCGTCTTCAGGTGGAATGGGTCGCCTGTTTGAAGGGCCGGCAGCTTGGCTGGTCACTTTTCTTGTGATTCCAGCCCTCATTGTGGCAGTCCTCCTACTGCCGCCGGTAAGTCTTCTTGATCGCCTCCAGACCTTCACCTACACCAGAATCGGTGTTAATGGGGGAGCAATCACCGATCCTGACGGAACAGTGGTGAATTTCCCCGCCGAAGGGGTGATCAGTGGCTTCCAAGCCCAGATTAAGGCAACCCCCCGCACTGACTTTGTGGAGGGACAGGCCGGCAATGCCATGTATGAGGCAGCGCAGCAAATGCCGGAAAACCTGGTTGCCAAAAGCCCCATCTATCATGTCGATGTTCGCGGGCGGGCGCCGGTGCAGGCCGTTGTCACCATCCCCATTCCCAATGATAGTCTCCCCTACGAGACGTTGTCGGTGTATGAATGGACCGGCAGCAGCTGGCGTCATGTGCCGGCGGCAGTCTTGGCGGACGAAGACAGAATTGAAGCGCGCCTGGACTACGTGCCGCAAAACTTTATGGTCGTCCAGACAACACCTGATGTGCCGTCGGTCACGCTGGATTTGGGAATGAATGCCCAACTGGCAGAAGGAGCCAACGTCACCAATGTCGCGCAGGCGGGGCTGCACCTGCGCGGCGATGGCGGTCTTGACGGCCAGGCGCCGCCCAACACCGGCAATACCATGCCAATCGTCACCAACGTCGAAGATCAGACGGTGCGCACCGATTTGGTCAACAACTTATTGGCTGACCCTGGTCTGCTCGACAACCAACTGATTACACTGGAGCAGTTGGTCGTCGCCAATGGCTATCCTGGTCTGATCGTTGACTATCGCGGGGTGGATGCGCTGCCCAGTTCGCGCGCCGACTTTGCCAAGTTTATCGGCCAGGTGGCCGACCGGCTGCACGCAGCCAATAAGACATTGGCCTTGCGTGTAGAAGCGGCTACGCCCATCTCTGCCGAAGAATGGAACACAGGCGGATATGACTGGCGCGCACTGGGTCAGGTGGTTGATAAGCTGATCATTCCGGCCCCGCTGGACCCGCGCGCCTATGCCGCCGGCGGAGAGATGGAACAACTGCTGGCCTTTGCGACCGATGAAGTTGATCGCAATAAAGTGGCGATTGAGCTGCCGGGCCAGTCGGTCGAGCGTGCGGGCAATTACCTGCTGCTCAAGGGCTACCAAGAAGCGCTGCGCCCTCTGTTGGGCGCCATCCAGGCGGAAAGCGGCGAGAACGGGACACTGGCAATTGCGCTCGACAACCCGCGCCTGCAAGGCCAGGTGCAGTGGGATGACAATCTCGGCATCTACTCCTACACCTACATAGACGATCAGGGGCTGCAGCGGACTGTTTATGTCGAAAGCGCCGGCAGTATTGGGCGCAAGCTGGAGATGCTGCGCAAATACAATGTGAGCAGCGTCAATCTGCAGATGCCGGCAAACGGCGATGTGGATCCTGCAATGGGTGATGTTTTGCGCAACTTCCAGATGGGCGTACCCACGGCAGCCAGCGCGCAGGGCCAGATGGCAGTCTCTTACAAGGTGAAGGATGCGCAGGGCAACCTTGTAGCGGAGCAGATCCGCCCCCTTGACAGTACGCGCATTGAGCTGACGCCTGATCAACTAAAAAGCGATCTGAGCGTTGAAGCACAAATTGTCAACGCCAAAGGCGCCGCCCTCACCGCCCCACAGACGGCAGCGGTCGCTCTTTCCAGTCTCGGTGCGGCGGCCAAGAGCAGTGAAGCCGCCGCGACAACTGGGGAAGCTGCCGCCAAGACGAGCGATGCACAGTTGAACACCACGCAGATTCTCAATGTGCGTGAAGGGCCAGGCACCGCCTTTGCTGTCTTGGGCCAAATCTCGCCAGGCGAAAATTATGCAATCACCGGGAAGACAGAAGCCAGCGACTGGTGGCAGATTGACTTTGGAGACAGAAAAGGCTGGGTCATCGGCCAACTGGTGAGCACGGACGGCGACAACAGCGCAGTGGCCACCGTCACCGATCTGCCGGCAGCCCCGCAGGTGGCAGCAGTGGCGGCGGCGGAAGCCGCTCCAGCCGCAGAGGCAGGCGGCGGAGAAGCGGAAGTTGCGTCCGCCGAAGCGGCGCCGCCCGAAGCCGCGGCAGCCCCACCGCCCGCAGCGGCAGCTCCTTCCGGCGGCGGCTCATTTGGTTACGGCGTCCAGGGCCATGTAGTGGACAATGGCCAGATCTTTACCGTGCTCGATTCCATGGCGGGCATGGGCTTTAACTGGTTCAAACAGCAGGTCGAGTGGAAGCGGTTTGAAAGCGCCGGCCCTGGCCAGATTGATTGGGGCGGCATGGACGAAATCACCGGTGCCGCCGATGGGCGCGGCGACAGCGTTCTGTTCAGTATCGTC
The DNA here is from genome assembly GCA_038205395.1 of Caldilineales bacterium. GTDB lineage: Bacteria > Chloroflexota > Anaerolineae > Caldilineales > Caldilineaceae > Fredericiella. The sequence goes on along the minus strand of JBBRBX010000051.1, from coordinate 5,339 downwards.
AAGGCGCCGGCGTGGGCGCGTGAGTCGGGCTTTGACGGCAGCGTCGAAGGGCCGCCGGCGGACCCACAAACCTATGCCAATTTTGTTGGCGCAGTCGCCGGCCGCTACTGCGGTAGATCGCTCAAAGCTATCGAAGTATGGAATGAGCAGAATCTGCATTACGAATGGGGTAACAAGGCGCTGAACCCTGGCGAATATGTCGCCCTGCTGGCGCCGGCATTCAACGCCATCAAAAGCGCCTGTCCCAATATGCTGGTGATCAGCGGCGCGCTTACGCCCGCGGGCAACAACGCCCCCTATGCCATGGACGACTTTACCTATCTGGAAGAGATGTTCAAGGCAGGCGCCAATAATTATTTGGATGGTGTGGGCGCACATCCCAGCGGCTACAATGTGCCGCCGTCCGCCACTTGGGAAACAGCCTGTGAGGCTATCCAAAAGAACGGCAACAGCTTCAACGGCGCCTGCGATTCGCCACATCATTCTTGGAGCTTCCAAAGCACGATGTTGGGCTATCGCAATATCGCTAATGTCTACGGTGCAAGCAACAAGCTGATCTGGCCGACCGAGTTCGGCTGGGCGGCTGGTGGCGCCTATAACCCCGCCTACAAATATGCCGACGACAATGATTTCACCGAACAGGCACAGTGGACGGTTGAAGCCTACCAGATGATGCGAGGCTGGGGGTGGGTAGGGCCAGCCTTCCTCTGGAATCTCAATTTCCGCGTAATTGCCAACGGAACCGAGTTGGCGCAGTGGGGCATTGTCGATCCGAGTTGGAACCCCCTGCCTGCGTACACGGCCCTGGCACAAATGGCGAAGTAAAGATAACGCAAAGCAGGAGAGGAACCAGGTTTGTGAACCTGGTTCCTCTCCGTTTGGTTAGAAGCTCTCCATGCTTGAACCGCATACATCCAAGTTCTGTGAGGTACAGCAAATGCCCTGCAATTGTTTCCCTTTGCACCGTATGCGCTTCTGTGGGCGCATACTGGTGCTCTTCTTGCTCGCCGCCGCCACACTCTTAGCCGGCCATCGCGCAACGGGCCAGGACAGCACACCCCAATCTGGAGCGGTCAGTGTGGTGCGGCTCAATGTGCGCAGCACACCCGCTATGAGTGGCCTGATTGTCGGTAAACTCTATCAGGATGATGCCGTCACGATCACAGGCGTCAGTAAAGATGGCGATTGGTATGAAGTGGAAAGTGCCGGTGTGGCGACAGGTTGGGTCTTTGCGGACTACATTGCCGGTGTAAACAGCAGCGCTGACGGCTCTGCACTTGGCGGAGTCATAACAATAGCGACGCCAACACCCCAGCCCGGCGGCAACCTTACTTTCAAACCAACTGCTACTCCTACCACCGGACTTACTGCTGAACCCACCATTGAACCCACCATTGAACCCACCATTGAACCCACTATTGAACCCACTGCCGGAGCAGACAGTGCCGATACAGCCGCCGATGCACCTGGCGGCAGCCCGGTGGCTAAGATAGTCTCAGATCGCATCAATGTGCGCAGCGGCCCTGGAACGAATTATCGGGTAGTGTCGTCTGCCAATATAGGCAGCCGGCTGGCCATTATGGGTCAAAATCAGGACGGGAGTTGGTACCAGGTGCAGATAGCCGGACTGGCCGAGCTGGGGTGGGTGCTGGCCAGCCTGACAGCGCCGAGCGGTGCGCTGGATGCTGTGCCGCAGGTCGAAGCGCCGGCAATTGTGGAAGCAAAAGCAGAATCAGTAACGGAAACGGCGGCAACCACAGCGGCGGCAGACACAGCGGCGGCAGCCCCCGTGGTGGCTCACACCACCGGCAGCGGCTTCGGCTATGGCATCACCGCCAACATGTGGCAGGGTGATAAGCAGGGTTCGGCAGACCAGGTAAAACAACTTGGGTTCGGCTGGATCAAGCAGCAGGTGCGCTGGGAATATGCCGAGCCGTCCCCCGGATCGATCAACTGGCAGGAGATGGATGATATCGTCAACACGCTGAACGGCAACGGCATTAACGTGATGTTTAGCGTCGTCACCTCGCCACCGTGGTCGCGCCCCACCCTTGGCGGCACTGGTGGACCACCCGAAGATTTCCAACTGTTCGCCAACTTTGTGGGGGCCATTGCTGGGCGCTACTGTGGCCGTTTGCAGGCAATTGAGGTTTGGAACGAACAAAATCTACGCCGCGAATGGGAAGGGTTTCCCCTAGAACCTGTCTCTTACATGGATCTGCTCAAGCGCTCGTACAACGCAATTAAAGGCGCCTGCCCTGCCCTGCTTGTGATCAGCGGAGCTACCACACCCGCGGGCTACAGCGACGTCGCCTTTGACGACATAGATTATCTGCGCGGCATGTACCAGCACGGCTTGCGTGAGTACAGCGATGGCATCGGCATCCATCCCAGCGGCTTTGCCAATCCTCCCAGTATACGTTTTGAGGAGTGGGCGTCGGGCAGCTATGATGCGTTATCGCATGTCAATCACCGCAGCTTCTATTTTCTCAGCACCTTGGAGCAGTCGCGCCGTGTGATGGAGGAAAACGGCGACAGTGCCAAGAAGCTGTGGCCTACGGAATTTGGCTGGGGATCAACTCCTTCGCCGCAGCCAGGCTACGAATATGAAGCCCGCATCGGTGAGGGAACGCAGGCGCAGTGGATTGTGCAGGCTTATACCATTATGCGTGATTCCGGCTATGTAGCCGTACCGATGCTGTGGAACTTGAACTACCCGCGCGACACGGAAATGGGGGCCTTTGCCGTGGCGGGACGGCCGGCCTTTGATGCACTGCGCCAGATGATGGGGCGCTAAATCGAATCAACTACCCAAGAGGCCACTGGAACTTATGCGTATGCAAACAATCAAACTGCGGAACTGGAAATTGGGCAGCGTCTCTGCCCTGCTGGCGGCGGCGCTGCTGTTGACCGGCTGTGGCGGCGGCCAAGAAGCGACCCCGACGCCCACCAAAACACCGGCTGCCGGCGCACAACAGCCCGCAGCCACGCCCAGTCCGGCAGGTGATACAGGCAGCCAACCGACAGCAGGGGCCACGGCTGCGCCAACCCAGGCTGCCCCAGCCAGTGACGGACAAGCAGCACCCGCACCAGAGGCCACGCCAGCTGTAGAACGGGTGGGTCGGGTGACGACAGACCAGCTCAACATCCGCAGCGAACCCAGCATCGACGGCGCCGTCCTGCGCACTGTAACCACCGGAGCGACCTTTGGTGTGGTGGGCGAGTCGGACGATGGACAGTGGCTGCAACTGTCGGAAGACGGTTCCCCCATCGGCTGGGCCGCCGCCGAGTTTATGACGGTGGAAGAACAGGTGGCGGAGACGCCTGGCGCAAGCCAACCGGCCGCGCCAGCGCCGCCAGCAGCCGCGGGCAGCTTTTTGCCGGCCACCATGACCACACCTGACTACGGAGCGCAGGCGTTCTTGTGGTGGAGACCGGAAGTGGCGGAAAATGACCTCACACTGCTCAAGAACGGTGGGTTTAACTGGGTGAAACAAGCTTTCGCCTGGGAGACGATTGAAGGAGCGGGACGGCTGCAGTTTGACTGGACTATTGCCGACCGCGTGGTGCAGCAGGTCAACAACAAAGGGCTGAAGCTGCTGGCGCGCCTCAGCATTGACCCGGACAAGACCAATTTCTGGGCAGGGACGCCGCCACAGAGCGGCGATGCCTTTGCAGAATATGCCGGTGCATTGGCCGCCCGCTACAACTGCCAGCCCGGTGCAGCCGGCTGTATCCAGGCGTTTCAAATTTGGAATGAGCCAAACCTGGCGCGCGAATGGGGTGGGCAGCGCCCCAATCCGGCAGAATATGCGGAATTTCTGCGCAAAGCGTATACCGCCATCAAGGCGGCCAACCCCAATGCGATGGTCATCAACGCCGGCATGGCGCCGACGGGCGACAACGACAATAATGCTATGCCCGACGACATGTTCTATGACCAGATGTATCAAGCAATGGGCGGCGGCAGCAACGGCTACTTTGACGCCCTTGGCGTACACGGCGCAGGCTATGCAGCCCCGCCCGAACTGGATCCGGCAGACGCGGCAGCGAATCAGCAGTATGGCGGCTATCGCTTCTTTTCCTTCCGCCATGTAGAAGACATCCGCGCAATTATGGAAAAGTATGGGGACAGCGGCAAAAAGATTGTACTCTTGGAATTCGGCTGGACCTCAGACCCGATCAACGCGGCCTACAAATGGCATGGGGCAGACGCCGGCATTACGGAAGAGGTCAAAGCCGACTACCTCAAGCGTGCGTTCGTCTACACAGCAGCCAATTGGCCCTGGATGGGGTTGATGAGTGTCATCACCATGCCTAATTCCGCCTGGCTCGATGACGGCAATGAGCAGGATGAAGAGCAATATTGGTGGGCGATTATGGAGCCAAGCCCGATTGCAGAGACAAGGTGGCGTCCGGCCTATATGGTATTGTGCATTTATCTCAACGGGCTGCGCGGTCAGGAGTGCCAGTACGTACCGAAGTAGTCACACAGCAGCGACAAGATGGCGTAGTGAGCAAAGTCGAGCTTCCTAGTGAAGCTCGACTTTTTTCTACTTTTACCGCTCGCTCGTCACCCCCAGCAGCAGTTGAATAGCACCTTCTCCCCAACCGGAGACGGTCTCCACCCAATCGATGCCTTCGGTGTAGGCGGACCAGTCACCCAAATCGAGGGCGGGCCGCCAAAATGTGACGCCATACCAAAGACCAAAGATGGCGAACAAGAGGACAAGCAAGAATGAAATACGGATAGACCAGCGGTTTTGGCGCAGCATACAAATCTGACTTCCCAATCGAACTGACGGTCACACTGCCGGCAAAAAAATCGCTGCGTGCCGTTTTGCACGCTTAGCGGCTTATGATATACTAATCACAGTGGTGTGCTGAAATATTGGGTGAGTAGCTCAGCTGGTTAGAGCGCACGGTTCACATCCGTGAGGTCGAAGGTTCAAGTCCTTTCTCGCCCACCACAACCAAATGACTGCAGTCGACTGAAAGCCGCACGTCCAGGGGAAAACGCCTGGCCGTGCGGTTTTCGCCGTATTCAGGCTCAAAAAGATTGGCTAACCTTAGCAAAAAACAAATCAATCGGCATTTACTGCTTCAACTTCACTGTTGCGCTGCGCCTAGTATTGCGTTGCGGATAATCGTCTTGACGGAAATACGCAGTTCGGCCTGCACTCTGCTTTCCATGGGCCAGGGCAGGAGCGGCTGGTTGGTGAGTTGACGGTCGATGTAGCGGTAGACGAAACGTGCGCCTTCCCCCTGCGCATAGCTGCTGTTGGCGATGCGCGAGTTGGTCACGGTGGCAGGATTGGTCAGGTTGATGTTGCCACCCT
>JBBRBX010000050.1:0-38045 GCA_038205395.1 Caldilineales bacterium | reverse complement strand
GCCGAGGCGGGAGGGGACGCCCTTGACATACCAGATATGCGAGACCGGCGAGGCCAGTTCGATATGGCCCATCCGTTCGCGGCGCACGCGCGAAGGCGCGACCTCCACGCCGCACTTATCGCAGACAATGCCTTTGTAGCGCACGCGCTTGTACTTGCCGCAGGCGCACTCCCAGTCGCGGGTGGGGCCGAAGATACGCTCGCAGAACAGCCCATCGCGTTCGGGGCGCAGCGTGCGGTAGTTAATCGTTTCCGGCTTCGTCACCTCACCATACGACCAGTCGCGGATCTGCTCCGGCGAGGCGAGGGAGATGCGGAGTGCATCGAAATTCTTTACTTCCATCGAAATGGCTCCTCCAACTGAATCAGACCGCAGCCGCTGTGGGGGGGCAGCGGGCGGGCATAGGGCATCGTGATTACTCGCCGCTCAACTTGGTCATGGCGCCGGGCACATTGAGGCTGAAGCCCAGCCGCGGCAGGTTATCGGTCGTCTCCTCCTTACCGAAGTGGACAACCTCATTCTTCTCGTTGATAACCTCCACCGACAGGCCGAGACTTTGCAGCTCCTTGACCAGCACGCGGAACGACTCCGGCACGCCCGGCGACTGAATCGGTTCCCCCTTGACAATCGCCTCATAGGTCTTGACGCGCCCGGTGATGTCATCCGACTTGACCGTGAGCATCTCCTGCAGGATATGGGCGGCGCCGTACGCTTCCAGCGCCCAGACCTCCATCTCGCCGAAGCGCTGGCCGCCGAACTGCGCCTTGCCGCCCAACGGCTGCTGCGTGACCAGCGAGTAGGGGCCGGTCGAGCGGGCGTGCACCTTATCCTCCACCAGATGGTGGAGCTTGAGCATCTGCACGATGCCGATAGTCACCGGCGAATCGTAGGCCACGCCGGTTTTGCCGTCATAGAGCCGCTGTTTGCCGGTGGTAGGCAGCGGCCAGCCCGTGGCGCGGCTGAGCGCGTCGGCCGCGGCGTCGAGCGCCGGCCCCTGCAGGGCGTTGATCTGTGCCGGCGGCAGGTGGAGATGGAAGCGCGGCTTGACCTTGGCGCCGGATGCGATGGACGCCGCCACTGTGTCCGCCTCGGCGGCATCGACAAAGATCTGCTGCGTGTAGAACTTGAGCCACTCCTTGAGCGCCACCGTGCGCGTCACCTGGTTCGACTCGGCGGGCGCGCGGTGCTGGTTATAGCTCTCCGGCAGGATCTCGGCCGGGTCATAGCCCTGTTCCGCCAGCCACTGCTTGAGCACCGCCTGGCGGGCATAGACGCGGTCGCGGAAGATGCGCTCCGGGTCCACGCCGGCGCCCTCCAGCCATTCCAGCAGATAGATGAGGCGGGCGTCATCGTCATCCGCCAGCTCGTCAAAGCTGACGCCGGTGGCCTTGGCGTGCTGCCAGGCCTGCTGCGTGGCCGCCTGCCAGGCGCGGTCGATAAGCCAGGCGCGCGCCAGTTCGGCCTCGATCTCCTCCTCCTTGGCGCCGTCAAAGACCGGCGTCTCGGCCATAAAGCCCAAGCGCCAGGCCGCCCAGCCCAGGTGCGCCTCCAGAATCTGGCCGATGTTCATGCGGCCGGGGACGCCCAGCGGGTTGAGAATAATGTCTACCGGCGTGCCGTCGGGGAGGAAAGGCATGTCCTCCACCGGCACCACCTTGGAGATGACGCCCTTGTTGCCGTGGCGGCCGGCCATTTTGTCGCCTTCGGTGAGGCGGCGGCGCTGCGCCACGGAGACGCGCACGATCTTTTCGACGCCGGCGGCCAGGTCGCGGTGTTCGTCGCGGTCAAAGACCTTGACATCCACCACCTTGCCGCGCTCGCCGTGCGGCAGCCGCAGCGAGGAGTCCTTGACCTCGCGCGCCTTTTCGCCGAAAATGGCGCGCAGCAGCTTTTCTTCCGGGGTCAGTTCGGTCTCGCCTTTGGGCGTGATCTTGCCGACCAGGATGTCGCCCGGCGTCACTTCGGCGCCGATGCGGATGATGCCGTCCTCGTCGAGGTCCTTGAGCGCGTCCTCGCCCACGTTGGGGATGTCGCGGGTGATCTCCTCCGGCCCCAGCTTGGTCTCGCGCGCATCCACCTCATGTTTTTCGATGTGGATGGAGGTATATTTGTCATCCTGCACCAGCCGCTCGGAGACGAGGATGGCGTCCTCGAAGTTGCCGCCTTCCCAGGAGAGATAGGCGACCAGCACATTCTGTCCCAGCGCCAGCTCGCCGCCTTCGGTGGAGGAGGAGTCGGCCAGCACCGCGCCCTGCGCCACGACATCGCCTTTGAAGACGACGGGGCGCTGGTCGATGCAGGTGCTCTGGTTGGAGCGGTTGTATTTGCGCAGGTTATAGAGGCGGCGGTTGCCGTCCTGTTCCTGGACGGTGATGCTGTCGCCGTTGACGCTGACGACTTCGCCGGCGGCTTTGGCCACCACCACCTGGCCGGAATCGATGGCCGCCTGGAATTCCATGCCGGTGCCGACGACGGGGGCGTCGGGGCGCACGAGCGGCACGGCCTGGCGCTGCATATTGGAGCCCATGAGGGCGCGGTTGGCGTCGTCATGTTCCAGGAAGGGAATGAGGGCGGCCGAGACGCTCACGATCTGCTTGGGCGAGACGTCCATCAGCCGCACCTGTGAAGCCTGGGTGAATTCAAAGGTTTCGCCGCGGCGCGAGGAGGGACGCTGGTTGTGGAATTCGCCGGTGGCGCTCAGCCCGGAGGAGGCCTGGGCAATGGGCACCAGTTCGTCTTCGTCGGCGGTCATGTACTGCACCTGGCGCGAGACGTAGGGCTTGACCATCAGCCGCGGCGCACCCGGCCCGTCGCCGTTGGCGCCCAGCGCCTGCCCGATCTGCTGGGCCAGGGCGGCGTCGACCAGGGTGTTGCGCGCCGCCACCACCGCCCCCGTCGCCGGGTCGGTCACGTCGGCGTCCAGCGTGTGCCCCACCAGTTCGTGCAGCCCTGCCTGCGTCACCGCCATGTCGTTGTATACACGACGGTAGGGGGTTTCAATAAAGCCGAAGTCGTTGACCCGTGCATACGAAGCCAGCGAGCCGATCAGGCCAATATTGGGTCCTTCCGGCGTCTCAATCGGGCAGATGCGGCCATAGTGGCTGAAGTGTACATCGCGCACATCAAAGCCCGCTCGCTCACGCCGCAGGCCACCAGGTCCCAGTGCAGAGAGACGCCGCTTGTGCGTCAGTTCGGCCAGCGGGTTGGTCTGGTCCATAAATTGGGAAAGCTGTGAACCGCCAAAGAACTCGCGCGTCGCCGCCACAACCGGGCGGATGTTGATGAGCGACAGCGGCGTCACCTGGTCCGGGTCGCGGATCGACATGCGCTCGCGCACCACGCGTTCCATGCGCAGCAAGCCAATGCGCAATTGATTTTGAATCAGTTCACCGACCGTCTTGATGCGGCGGTTGCCCAGGTGGTCGATGTCGTCGGCGCGTCCTTCACCATTGTTGATGTTGATAATGCGCTTAATGACGGCCACCAGGTCTTCATTTGTCAAAACGCGATCTTCCAACGGCGTATTCAAGCCGAGGCGGCGGTTCAGCTTATAGCGTCCCACCTTGCCCAGGTCATAGCGCCGTGACGAGAAGAACAGATTCTGCACAAAACTCTTGGCATTATCGAGCGTGGGCGGGTCGCCTGGCCGCAGCTTCTTATAGAACTCCAGCAGCGCGTCGTCGACCCCCTTTTCGCTGTTCGCCGTCGGGTTTGAGGTGTTGTCGCGCTCCAGCGTCGACTCAATATAGGGATGGTCGATGTTGGTGTCTGTGTCTGCGAACAAAGCTCGAATTTTGTCGTCGGTGCCAAAGCCTACGGCGCGCAGCAGCAGAGTGACCGGCAGCTTGCGCTTGCGATCCACCTTGACGCTGACAATGTCGCGCTTCGACGTCTCAAATTCCAGCCACGCGCCGCGGCTGGGGATCATTTTGGCGCCTGCCAGATCGCGGCCGGAGGTGCGGTCGGTCTCGGTGGTAAAGTAGACGCCGGGCGACCGGATCAACTGTGAGACAACAACACGTTCGCTGCCGTTAATAATAAACGTTGCCGAATCGGTCATCAACGGGAAGTCTCCCATGAAGACTTCCTGTTCGGAGACCTCACCCGTTTCACGGTTTAACAGTTTGACTTTTACCCACAGCGGGGCTGAGAACGTGATGTCGCGTTCGCGGCACTCCTCTTCCGGGTATTTTGGCTCGCCAAAATAAAAATCGCCAAAGTGCAATTCCAACGCCTTATTAAAAGACGCGATCGGCGAAATTTCGGCAAACAGCTCCTTGAGACCCTCGCCCTTAAACCACTCGAAGCTGTGCAACTGAATTTCCGTCAGCCGCGGCAGTTCCAGTACTGTAGGCGTCCGCGCATAGTTCTTGCGCACTACGCGCCCGTCCTGCGAAGTCCCGTGATTTCCGTAACCGGATTGATCCATGGAATCCAACTCCTTCTTGTCCCAAAAATGGCAAGAAGACACCTAGGCAGAGAGGTCCCACCAGACGCTTCGCCGCGCCTGCCGCCTTCTACACTTTGGTGCCTTGTACTCGACACAATCCTTGCGTATCGTTATCGAATTGTATCCAACAAAAAATCAGGCTTCGCCTGCAGGTGTCCTAGAATTACGGGGTCATTCTGCCTGTCGTCGCCTGATCTCCATTCCACTATGCCCACTTGTCGCACACGACATCCGTCCGTTTGGCCGCTTGCCGTAAACATAGATATTACCACGCCTAACGCGCTGTGTCAAATCCCAAATTTCCCAATTTGCACAAATCGCTAACTTCTGTTCTCGCAAAAAGCTTAGAGCTTCGTTAGAGTTTTTCGCTTGCCTTTTGCGCACGCACGGTCTAGGCTGGTATCTGCCTGTGCGCGACGTGCGCCACTTTTGGTAGCGGAACGGCAGCGCCAATAAGAATTGTCATGGCCAACAGTGCGTCTCACCTCACCTCCAGCGTCACGTCAGCGGCTCCAGCCGCGCCCCCAGCCGCGCCGTCCGGCCATTTTCACCTGCTGTCTTACCTGCTGGGGCTGGTGACGGCCCTCATTCTGTTGGGCACTGTCCTTTTTCTGCTGCGCCGGCCGGAGACGGCTGCCATTCAACTCCAGCCGCCCCCACCTGTGGAGACGCCCAGCCCTACGGCAACGGTTGCCCCGCCCACACCCGCGCCGATTGTGGTGTTTGTCAGCGGCGCCGTGCAGCAGCCAGGGCTGTACACCTTGCCGCCCACCGCCCGCATCGGCGACGCCATCCTCGCCGCCGGCGGCCTGCTGCCGGGCAGCGACCCAGCACTCATCAACCAGGCCCAGCCGCTCAGTGATGGCGCCCAACTCAACTTCCCGCTCCCCAACCAGCAAGTTGATGCTCCGCCTCTCACAGAAGCGCAGCCATCCATGCCCGCCGCCGATACACAGCCATCTCCGCCCCTCGCTGCCGTCGGGGGAGCGCAGGCGCCCCAGCCAAAGCTGCTTCTTCCCACGCCCACAACCGCCACACGCGCTGCCGCCGGCGATTTGAACGTCGCCGCCGGCGCGTCCGCTGCCGGGCTGATTAACGTCAATACGGCAACAGCCGCAGAACTCGAAGCGCTTCCCGGCATCGGCCCGGTCAAGGCGCAAGCGATTGTCGATAACCGCCCCTACGCCACTGTTGATGAGATTGATCGTGTTCCCGGCATCGGCCCTGCCACCCTTGAACGGCTGCGCTCGCTTGTCACCAGCGGCTGACAGCCACTGACAGCAACTGACAGCAACTGACAGTGGCTGTTGTTAGCCTGTATAGCTTTTTTTGCCCCGCCAATCCTACCAGAATCCCACCAACACGATCACAACATACAATCAGGGAGCGTCGCGTTTATAATTCGTACTTAGGCGTCCCTTGCCTGCTCCAGTTGACCCGCTCGCGCGCGCATGATAGTCTTTCCCACGGGGGCGGCGGTTGCTGTCACAGCAGTCGGCGTTTGCCTGTGGATACTGCACACGGACGCAGGAGAAATGCAGAATGCCGAATCAGGATGAAAAAAGCTTACCGGATCAAGCCAAAGACGCAGTAGTTGACGTGCGCAACGAGTTGATCGTCCAAAGCGCCAACTTGTATCTGGTGGTGCGCAAGGTGCTGCTTGCCAGCCTTGGCGGCGTCGCGCTTACGACTGATGAAGCCGGCGAGCTTTTTACTCGCCTTGTCGAACGCGGCGAGATTGCCGAGTCTGACGTCCAGAAGATTGTTACGGATTTGCGCGTGCAAGGCCGCCAGCGGGAGGAGGAGGCCGGCAAGGCTCGTGAAGAGCTGTCCAAGAAGGCCGGCATGGCCTTAGAAGACAGCGTCGAAACGATCCTCAACCGGCTCAATGTGCCGAACAAAGACGAGATTGAAGAACTTAGCCGCAAGATTGGCTTGCTCAGTGAAAAGGTCTCCAAGTTCGACGCGCGCAACCACCCACAACCATAGATCTGCCACCAGCCTGCACGCCTTGATCAAGCTTCTGTCGGCGGAGAGGTGCGAGGCAGCGCTGCGGCCTGCGCCCCGCTGCGCATGCGGGCAATGGCTTTGCGCACCGCCGGCACACGCACAAGCAGCAGCAGACCTAACACCACCGCATAGATCAGCGGTTCCCAACGTTCCGCGGCCTTGGCTTGCCACACAAAGTGCAGTACGGCCAGACCGCCGGCCGCATAAGCCAGCCGGTGCAGCCGCTTCCAGTTGCGCCCCAATCGTTTCATCCAGCCGCGTGTCGAAGTCAGCGCCAGCGGGATCAGGAGCAGCAGGGCGGTCAGACCGGCCAGAATATAGGGTTTGCTCAAGACGGCATCTTGAAAAATCTGGTTGATGTTGAAGGCGTAGTCCAAGCCCACGAAATTCAGCAGGTGCAGCAGTACATAGACGACTGCCCACAGCCCCAGCGACTTGCGCAGCGTCAACACCTGTCGCCAGCCGAATAGTATGTTGAGCGGTGTACAGGCCAGGCTGGCCAGCAGCAGCACGATTGCCGTGCGCCCGCTGCGGTTGTTGATTTCATTGACGGGATCAACCCCCAGGCCCCCTTGGCTGTAGTCCCAGACCAACAGCACAAGGGGGACGGCGGCGGCCACATTTGCCGCCCACCACAGCCAATTGATTTTAGATGCGCTACTTTTCGCCCGCTGCTGCTTGACCATTAGAAACTCCCGGCTAAGTCCATGCCTGCATATAAGGATGCGACTTCTTCTTCATAGCCGTTGAACATCAGCGTCGGGCGCCGGCCCACTTCGCTGATGCGGCGCTCCGTAGCCTGCGACCAGCGCGGGTGATTGACGGTGGGGTTGACATTGGCATAAAAGCCATACTCATTGGGTGCAGCATCGTTCCACGCCGTCCCCGGAATTGAATCGACCAGTTCAATTTTTACGATGGACTTGATGCTCTTGAAGCCATATTTCCAGGGCACTACCAGCCGGAAAGGTGCGCCCTGCTGGTTGGTCAAGGGTTTGCCGTACATGCCGGTGGCAAAGATCGCCAGCGGGTGCATGGCTTCGTCCATGCGCAAGCCTTCCTGGTAAGGCCATTCCAAAATCGCCATACGCTGCCCCGGCATCTCTTCCGGCCGCATCACGGTGACGAAGCGTACAAACTGCGCCTCATTCTTCGGCTCTACTTCCTTGAGCAAGGACGCAATGGGGAAGCCGACCCAGGGGATGACCATGGACCACGCCTCAACACAGCGCAGGCGATAGATGCGTTCTTCCTGGACAAACTTCTTGTAGATGTCCTCAATGCCAAAGGTTTGCGGCTTATTCACCAGCCCACCCACTTCAATTGTCCAGGGGTATGGGTTAAAATCCTGCGACATCTTGGCGACCGCTTCTTTATTGGTGCTGAATTCGTAAAAGTTGTTGTAGTTGGTGATCTCTTCAAATTTGTTAAGGGCATCCCCCAACTCGTCTGTGCCCGCGCTAGCCGCCGGCTCGGCATTGGCCAGCGCGGCGGGCAGATCGTTTCCTACCAACGCTTCCGCCTTGGCTTGATTGGCTGCGGCGTCGGCGATGGCTTCACTGGGCGAGCGCCCTGTGCCACATGCAGCCAGCGCCAGCGCCCCGGCGGCCAGCGACCCCGCCTGCATAAAGCGCCGCCGGTTGACATAAATATGCTCTGGTGTAATTTCCGACCAGTGAATTTTTTGCATTGTGATTCCCCTTCTTACCAAAGTTGCGTCTGAACTATTGCCCACTTTCGGTGCTCAGCTTACTGTATCCAGATGACAAAAACGTTAAACCACTATTACATAAATATTACAGCTCATCTTGTTTGTATGTGATGTGTTATCCCTATGAACTTTTTGACACACCTCCACCCAGCTGTGGTGCACTTCCCAATTGCCTTGCTCTTGCTCGGCAGCGCCGTTGCCTTCATAAATTTATATGGCCCCTCCAGGGTGCGCGCGCGGCTGGACCTGCTGCGCACGGCCTGGTTTCTGCTTGGACTTGGCTGGTTGGCCGCCCTCGCCGCCGTCCTCAGCGGTCTGCTGGCACAAAGTGCGCTTCCGCCGGAGGCGCCGTATCGCAGTGTGCTCAACTGGCATATTGCGACCGGATTGGGGCAACTGGTGCTCTTTGGGTTTCTGCTCTATCGCGGCTGGTTGTTTTATGGCGCCAAGGCAAGCAGGCAGCGCGCTGCCAAAAATAATGGGGCCGCCGATCTGCTCGACGACCCCACAGCTCATCTCTGGGTGACGTTGGTGCTGCTGCTCGGCATCGCCCTCGTCGCCGCCACCGGGTGGAACGGCGGTATTCTGGTCTACGAATGGGGCGTAAACGTGCTGCGGTGACGCGTCTGGCGACCTGCTGTGGTGAACAGGACCTAGCGCACAGCGTTGAGCGCGTCCAACTGCCGGTTAACGGCTGCCAGTTCCGCCTGCAGCGCGTCTCTGTGCTCTTCCAGCCGCCGCTGCTCCTCCGCCGTTGTCACATCTGCTGCCTGCAGCGTCGGATCAGGTGCGGGCGCAGCTTGTACCGTCTCCACCGCTTTGGGCATGGACTTTTCCCGCTGCGTGTCGCCGCGTAGCGCCAACAGATGCACTGCCCAGATGATGCCCGCTACCAGGCAGTCCGCCAACTGGTGCGCGGTCTCGGTCGAAACGAGCGGCGCGCTTGCATCGCCCATCAGCACAAGCAGCAGCCGGTAGATGACCTGCGCCAGTTGAAAGAGGATGATCAGCGCGCCCACAAGCGCCACCCCATAAAGATAAATCTTGCGCGGCAGCGCTGCGCGCTCGGCGCTGCCTGCTGTATCCGTCTCTCCTGCAATGCGCTGGGTTGTGCGCCAGTGGAGCGCCCAAATCGGCGCACCCACTGCCAATAGGCTCAGCCCATTGGCCAGCGGCCCATGCCACACACTGGCGGCGCCGGCTTCAATGGTGCTGTTGGCGGTCAGAAGTGTGTCCAGCAGCGCGTGCAGCAGCTCGACGCTGCCCACCCACAGCAGCGCCAGCCCGGTGGCGGCCATCAAATAATAGTAGAGGCGGCGCACAGTTGCCCCTTCGTGCGACTCGCCATAGGTGTTCGCCTCTTGCCGCAGAATGCGCCAGTGCCAGAACCAGATGGTCAGACCCACAGGTACAAACGACAGCGGCGTCACCAGCTTATCGAGGAGCGTGGCCAGCGCACCGGTCGAATCGCCAAAGATCATCAGCAGCAGTTCGCGCAGCAGCAGGGCGGCGGGCGTCAATGTCGCCACCGCACCGATCACTACTGCGGCGTAAAGATAAAGCCGGCGCAGCGCGGTCTGCCCTTCTTGCGCATGGGCGGCGACAATTTCCCGCCACTGGGCACGGTTGCTGTAGGCCAGCCAGCCGCCCAACAGCAGTTGCGTCAGCGCATCGGCCAACCTGTCTTGCCACCAGCGCCCGCTCCACGTGGGGTCAGTGGCGTCCACCAGCAGGCGCAGGAAAATTGCGGCGGCGCCGGACGCACCCCACAGCATCAGCACGAGCCCTGCCAACCCGACAAACAGCATAAATATTTGGCGTACAATCTGTCCGGAGCGTGTTTCGTTGCCAAAGTCGCCATCGCTCTGTAGAACAGCATACCAGTAGGCCACCAATGCGCCGTTCACTGCCACCATAATGATCCATGACAGCCACTGCGCCGGCCACAACAGAGATTGTGCCAACGGCTGACCAAAGGCCAGCGCGGCGATCCCTTGGATCAATGCATAGGCGACGACCACCAGCCAGGTAAGCGACAGCGCCGAGGCGCCATACAGAAAGAATTTGCGCAGCAGCGAGGCCCGCTCACTCGCCTCAGTGAGCCGGCTCTGCGCCAGTCCCCAGTGGACTAGAAAGATGGGCGTCGCCACCAACAGCAGGCCGGCGCTGCTCGCTACGCTGCGGCCGTAGCCGAAGGCGCCGAACGTTTCACCCGCTGTGCCCAGCCAGAGGCGAGCCAGCGTATCCACCAGGCTGCCGATCCCCGCCAATGTCGCCGCTAGACTGACAAATGCCACAATATAAAGATAGGTGCGCCGCACCGGCGCTAACCGCTCGCCCGTTTGCGCCGCCTGATCAAAGGCCGCCGCCATATTGTCTGCTCCTTATTGCAACTTTTACGCAAACTTCTACTGCTATGCTGCCGGATTCACATGCAGAGTCGCTGCCGGATCAATAGAAATATTCTTCAACGTTAATTTTCCAAGCCCCATCTTCTCGCACCACCTCTACGACCCGGTCCGTCGTCCAGGTTGAGCCGCTGCTGAAGATGCCGCCGGTAGAATAATTGTCGACGGCCGCCGTCACATAGGCGCGGTTGGGATCGTCGGGGTCAATACGCGTCTCCAGCAGGCGCAGCCGTCGCGAGGAATCATTGTAGTATTGCTGCCCGCGCAGCGGTCCATAGCCTGGCTCTTTTTCATTGTCGCTCAGCCCCAGCACTGCCTGCGTGTACTGGCGGCGCGCCATCGCTAAGTCGCCCTGCTGGAGAGCCAGAAAGGCGTTGACCACCGGCGTTGCCGGCGCATCATCCGTCTGATATGTCTGCGTGGCCTGGCCGCTGCTGCGGTTTACCGTGACCACCGCCGCCACCAGCAGAATACCAACCACTGCCAATACTGCCAGCGTAAATTTATCGAGTCGCAATCTCACACAAGCCTCCGCCTTCTCCCTGATCTTGTCTTGCTTACCAGTTGCCTATCCACCATCTCGCAACTATCTGTCAGCATAAAATGATCGGCGTTGCAGATCAACAGCCAGTTGCGTTGCAATGCTCTCCAGCATGTGCCTAGGATATACCATCCAATGGTACATCCGGTGGATATACGCAGCATTGCTACCTCGCAGACGCAGACGCTGTTGTCTTTGTTCCTGCCGCGCCTGTCGCCTGCCAACATAAAGCAGAGTATCCTTGGGGGCGCGGCAGGTTGACCTTTGAAGAGTGGGACGGAAACCTTCAGCGGAGTTGCACCCCCTACCCGCTCGTGATAGAATGTACAATCGATTGTCCGGGATGGATAATCAGGGTTGCACCGGCATAGTGCGTGCTGGAACCTGGCAGCTTGCGTCGCAAAGAACAAGTGTGTTGGGTTCTTTTTTTCTAAAGTGGGCGCAACGGGTGTGGCCTGCTTTTATCTGCGGTGGCGTTCCGACAGCGAAAGGACGTTCATTTTGGCGCAGCTTTATTTCCCCTTGCTGGTTTTTATCGTGGTGGCGATTGTCTTTGCCTTCATTGCCATTGGTCTGCCGAGTGTATTAGGGCCGCGGCGCAAAAACAGCCAGAAGCTCGAACCCTACGAGTCGGGCATCATCCCCTTTCACAATGCACGGCGACGCTTTCCAGTTAAATACTATCTGGTCGCCATGTTGTTTATCCTGTTTGATATTGAAGTTGTGTTTTTGTATCCCTGGGCGGGCGTGTTGCTCCCCTTGCGCGACCAGTTTGGCGTCTGGGTGACCCTGGTCCCCATGGGGTTGTTTTTGCTGGTCTTGATCTTGGGGTTGCTGTACGAGTGGTCGAAGGGTGCGCTGGATTGGGAGTAAGGAGATTCTTGCATGGGTCTTGAAGATCAACTGCCGGAAGGCGTGGTGACGACGCAGTTGGAGGCGCTGGTCAACTGGGGTCGCGCCAACAGCACATGGCCGCTGCTGTTTGGTTTGGCCTGCTGTGCGATTGAGATGATTGCGGCGGGAACGGCGCGGCACGATATCGCCCGCTATGGGTCGGAACTTTTTCGCGCCAGCCCGCGCCAGGCCGACCTGATGATTGTTTCCGGACGCGTTTCCAATAAAATGGCGCCGGTGATCAAGCGGCTGTATGACCAGATGGCTGAGCCGAAGTGGGTGATCGCGATGGGCATCTGCGCCAGCGCCGGCGGCCCCTTTAACAACTATGCCATTATCCAAGGGGTGGACAAGATTTTTCCGGTAGATGTGTATGTGCCGGGCTGCCCGCCGCGCCCGGAGGGTCTGCTGTTTGCGCTGGAGAAACTGCGCCAGAAGCAGGGGAAAGAAACCTTCCGCCAGTACCGCGAGCAACCGGGTGCGCTGCAAGTGGCGTCGCCGTCGGATATTGAATCACTTGAGCAACTGCGCAGCCGCCAGCCGGCCTAGCCATTGGGAGATCGGAGACCGTTATGCTGAACACCTCTCCCCGCGTGCGGAAGTATGAAAACCTGCCGGGTGTCGTCAGGCTGGATATTCCGGCGGCTGCAGCGCTGCCCAGCGGCGAGACGCCGGACACGGCTCGCATCGTCGAACGATTCGGGGAAGACATTCTGGCGGCAGGACTGCACAACGGCAGCCAGATGATCTATGTAAAACCCGAACGGCTGCTCGAACTGGCCGAATTTGTGCGCACCGATGAAGCGCTGCGCTATGAGGCGCTGACCGATGTAACCGCGCTTGACCGTTCGGAACTGCCGATCGGCGACGGCGAGCGCTTCCAAACCCTCTACCAACTCCGTTCTTACACGCGCAAGCAGCACCTGACCGTCGTCTGCCCGCTGGCAGACAGCGATGAACCGAGTGTGCCCAGCCTGGCCGGCATTTACAAAGGGGCGGAGTGGCCTGAGCGCGAGGCGTATGACCTGATGGGGGTCAACTTCCGCGGCCATCCCGACTTGCGGCGAATTATGATGCCGGAGCACTGGCCCAACCATCCGCTGCAGAAAAATGTGCCGCTGGGCGGCGAAGAAGTGCCCTTCAGCTTGACTTGGGGAGACCCGGAGTTTGCCTCTTTAGGCACGCAAATTCTGCCGGCAACCAGTGTGGCCCCTACGCTGCCGCCGGGTATGAACCGCGAGAACATGATTATCAACATGGGGCCGCATCATCCCAGCACCCATGGCGTGCTGCGGTTGGTTGTTGAATTGGATGGTGAGGATGTCCTCAAGGTTGATCCCGATCTGGGCTATCTGCACAGTGGTTTTGAGAAGATAGGCGAGCACCGGCGCTATAAGGACTTTGTTTACTACAGCGACCGTATGGACTATCTGGCCGCCATGCTCAATAATTTCGGCTATGTGCTGACGATTGAGAAGATGATGGGCGTGGAGATTCCGCCGCGGGCGCAGGTCATCCGCATCCTGATGACCGAACTGCAGCGCATCGCCTCGCATCTGTTCTGGCTTTCCACCCATGTGCTGGATGTGTCGGGTACGGGGATGAGCTTGTTGATGTATGCCACGCGCGAGCGGGAGCGCATCCTGGATTTGTTTGAAATGGTGTGCGGCGCTCGCCTGACTGTCAGCTATATCCGCATCGGCGGCGTCTGGCGGGATCTGCCCGACGCCTTTTTGGAACATGTGCGCGATTTTGTGCGCATGCTGCCAGGGCGGCTGGACGAGTATGAGCGTATGTTGAGCGGCGTGCCAATGTGGGACGCGCGGCTCAAGGGGATTGGTGTTCTCAGCCGCGATGAAGTGATCAACATGGGCTTGACTGGCCCAATGCTGCGCGGTTCCGGCGTCGACTGGGATTTGCGCCGAGATATGCCCTATGGCGGCTTTGAAAACTATGATTTCAAGGTGCCGGTCTTTAGCGAAGGCGACTGTTATGCCCGCTATCTGGTGCGTATGGAAGAGATGCGGCAGAGCCTGCGCATTGTCGACCAGGCCATGAAAAACTTGCCCGATGGACTATACAAAACCGCAGACCGCAAGGTCTCGCTGCCGCCGCGTGCAGAATTAGATGTGAGCATGGAGGCGTTGATCCATCATTTCAAATTGATGACTGAAGGACTGCATGTGCCGCCCGGGATGTTGTATCATGCCATTGAGAGCAGCAAGGGCGAATTGGGATACTTCGTCTACAGCGACGGGTCGGCGCGCCCGTACCGCCTGCATGTGCGCGGGGCTTCCTTCAACAATTTGTATGCCATCGACCGGATGTGCCAGGGTGGCATGTTGTCGGACATTGTGACCAACATCGGCTCGATCGATATTGTCCTCGGCGATGTCGATAGATAAGCAAGGGATTCACCATGATTTTATCCGAAGCAATTCGTGCAGAGGTACGCAAGTGGATGGATCTGTATCCGGCGGGGCGTGAGCGGTCGGCGCTGCTGCCGGCGCTGTACGTGATCCAGCGCGAGTTTGGCTATTGCCGGACGGATGCGCAGATCGAGCTGGCGGAGATGTTTGACATCGAACCGGCTGAGGTGGGTGGGGTGGTGGATTTCTACCACATGTTCAAGACCGCACCCACCGGCGAGTATCATGTCGAAGTCTGCACCAACGTGCCCTGTATGTTGCGCGGCGCGGGTGAGTGCATGCACCATTTTGAGGAAAAGCTGGGCCTTCCGGAAGGCGGCGTGACAGCCGACGATACGTTCTCTTTGGGTGAAATGGAGTGCCTGGGGTCATGCGGCACCGCACCGATGGCGATGGTGACTGAGCGCAAGAGCGGGCAAATTCGCTATTTTGAAGAAATGCACAGTACAGACGATGTGCAGAAGGCGCTGGATTTGCTGGCGACAGGCAAGGGCTTTACGACGCTGGAGCGCTGGACGCCGGAGGGAGACCCGCAGAGTACAGGCAAGGCGGCGGGGCCATACCGCATCGGCGGCATGGAAAAGCCGGTGCTGACGGCGCGGGTGAACAAGCCCGACAGCGCTAAGATCGACAGCTACCTGGCGGATGGCGGCTACGAAACAGCGCGCAAGGTGCTGGGCGAGATGACGCCCGAAGCCGTGGTCGACCAGGTCAAAGCGTCAGGCATTCGCGGGCGCGGCGGCGCCGGCTTTCCGACCGGCCAAAAGTGGAGCTTTTTGGCGCCGGCCATGCCGCGCTACCTGGTGGTTAACGCCGACGAATCGGAGCCGGGCACCTTCAAAGATCGCATTATTATGGAGTATGACCCGCACCAGTTGATCGAAGGCATCATCTTGAGCTGCTTTGCGATCAAGGCGGAGCTGGCCTTTATCTATATTCGCGGCGAGTATTATTTTGCCTACACGCGGCTGGTGGCGGCCATCGAAGAGGCCAAGGCGAAAGGCTTTGTGGGCGAAAAGATTTTCGGCAGCGAAATGAATCTGCAGATCGTTGTCCACCGCGGGGCGGGGTCCTACGAGTGCGGCGAAGAGACGGCGCTGCTGACGAGTCTGGAGGGCTTCCGCGGCCACCCGCGCATGAAGCCGCCATTTCCGGCGGTGGAGGGGTTATACGCCAAGCCGACCATCGTCAACAATGTAGAGTCCATTGCCAATGTGACGCATGTCATGCGCCATGGGGTGGATTGGTACCGCAGTTTCGGCACAGAAAAATCGCCGGGTATGCGCATTTTCTGCCTGAGCGGCAATGTCAAGCTGCCGGGGCTGTACGAACTGCCGCATGCTACGCCGCTGCGCGAAATTATTTACACCTATGGCGGTGGCCCCCAGGTGGATGAGGCTGCAATCAAGGCGATTGTGCCGGGCGGGCTGTCGATGAAGCTGTTGACGCCCGACCAGATCGACACGCAGATGGACTATGAATCGGTGGCGGCGGCGGGTTCTTCATTGGGGTCTGCGGGCATCATTGTGATCGACGAGCGCACTTCGATGGTGGCGGTGGCGCGGCGCACGTTAAGCTTTTATCGTGAGGAGAGCTGCGGCAAGTGCACGCCCTGCCGTGAAGGCACGACCTGGTTGGAAGAGATTCTGCTGCGCATGGAAAACGGAGGCGGGCGAGCGCAGGACATTGACCTGCTGGCGCGCATCACGACCTTTATCGCAGGCAAGAGCTTCTGTCCCTTTGGTGAGGCGGCGGTGTGGGGGCTGCAGAGCAACCTGGGCAAGTATCGCCCGGAATTTGAACTGTATATCGCGCAGAGCAACCCGCAGGAAGCGCTGCCGGTGATTCCGATCCGCCCCGTCTACCGTCCGGATACCGGCAAGCCAAGCGTCTTGGGCCAAAGCGCCATTGATTTGGAAGGCGAGTCACCGCTCAACCGTGACACGCCGGTTTTGGCAAAGTAGTAGGGAAGACAACGTGACGGTGCAAGAGCAGTTTGTGCTTGTGACACAGCCCAAAAGAGGCCGGCAGCGGGCAGGTAGCCTGCTGCGACGTTTTAGTGTGCGAGAATATCATTGGCTGATCGAGCATAACTTTTTTACTGGCGATGACCATCTTGAACTGATTGATGGATATTTGGTGGAAATGAGTCCAATTCGCCCGCCGCACGCTTTTTGTGTCGGCCAACTCTACGAAGCATTGGTGCGGCAGTTAGGTGATCGGGCAAGCGTGCGCAGCCAGCAGCCGGTGACATTGGTGGAGCAGCACAGCGAGCCGGAGCCGGATTTGGTGGTAGCGACTCCGCCGGCGAGCCGTTACAGCCGCCGTCATCCAGGTGCGGAGGATATTCTGCTGGCGGTTGAAGTGGCGGACGCCACTCTTGCCAGTGATCGCACGACCAAGCTGCACTTGTATGCGCAAGTGGCCATTCCCGAATACTGGATTATCAATCTCGGCGCTAGAGTGGTCGAGGTGCACCGGCAGCCGCAAAGGGTGGGCACGAACATGACCTATCGCGAGCAGGTGCAGATTGGGGCTGAGCAGCAGCTGGCGCCCCAGGCGTTTCCCGATTGTGTGATTGAATTGACGCAAATATTTCCTGAGCAAGGACCGATTCGTTTATGACCGACCTTGTCACACTGACGATTGATGACCGCCAGGTGGAAGTGCCGAAGGGCACGCTGGTGGTGGATGCCGCAGCCAAGCTGGGCATAGAGATTCCGATCTTCTGCAGCCATCCCAAGCTGGACCCGGTGGCCTGCTGCCGTATGTGTCTGGTCGAAATTTCCGGCCCGCGCGGTATGATGCTGCAGACTGCCTGCTCGGTGCCGGTGGTGCAGGATATGGCCGTCAAGACCAACACCCAGCAGGTGCGGGATGTGCAGGAGGCCAACCTGGCCTTTATCCTGCTCAATCACCCGCTGGACTGCCCCATTTGCGACAAGGGCGGCGAGTGCCCGCTGCAGGATCAGACCATGCGCTTTGGCCCTGGCATCAGCCAGTTGGTCGAACCCAAGCGGCAGAAGAAAAAGCACTACATGATCTCGGATACGATTGTACTGGACCAGGAGCGCTGTGTGCTCTGCTGGCGCTGCATTCGCTATCTGGAAGAGTGGGAGGATCGGCCGCAGTTGGCGCTGTTTGAGCGCGGCGGGGCGACGATCATCGATGTGCAGGCCGGCAAGCCGGTGGACGCCAAGACGAGCGGCAACATCATCGATATCTGTCCGGTTGGTGCACTGACCAACCGCGTTGCGCGCTTCGCCTACCGCCCCTGGGAGATCGAGCGCACGGCCAGCATCTGCACGCAGTGCGCCGTAGGGTGCAACATCCGTCTGGACACGCGCACACACGCGCTGCGCCGCATTATCGGGCGTGAAAATATGCAGGTCAACGACCAGTGGATCTGCGACAAGGGACGCTTTGCCCACGGCTGGGTCAACAATGAGCAGCGGCTGACGATGCCGCTCGTGCGCCGCAGCGGCAAGCTGGAGCCGGCTTCGTGGAATGAGGCGTTGGGAATTGTGGCGGAAAAGCTGCAAGCCACCAAGCGAGAGGCGGGGGCAGAAGCTGTCGGCGCTATCGGCAGCGCCAAGCTCTCCAACGAGAGCAACTATCTGCTCCAGCGCTTTATGCGCCAGTTGATCGGCAGCAACAATATCGACCACCGCGATGGCGGCGATGTGAGCGCTATTGCCGGTGGGCTGCCGGCATTGGCCGAGGTCATGAAGCCGCAGTATGGGCCGGACCCGCAGCATGATGTCGTGCTGCTGTTCGGCATTGACAGCAATGAAGAACTGCCGGTGCTCGATATGCATCTCAAGCGTGCGATTCGCCGCGGCAAGCTGAAGGTGGTTGTGGCGCACCCGCGGCAGACCGAACTGGCGCGCTATGAGGCGCCGCATCTGCAGTACACGCCCGGCAGCGAGGTGCTGCTGCTCAACGCGCTGCTGGCCGCGGCGGCCAAAGATGACAAAAAGTCGGACGCAGCCAAGGCTGCCGGCAAAGTGACGGACAAGCAGTTGCGCGAGGTGGCGGGCGTCGAGCCGGAGGTTGTGCAGGCGGCGGCGGCGCTGCTGACCGGCGCCAAGAGTGCACTGATCCTGTATGGGCCGCTGGTGGCGCGCGGCGAGCAAGGCAAGGCGGTAGCGGCGGCGCTGACCAATCTGGCGCTGTACACAGGCCACTATGCACGGCTGGCGTATGTGGGGATCGACGGCAACAGCCAAGGCTGCCGTGACTTGGGCGTGCTGCCCGACCGGCTGCCGGGTCATGTCGGGCTGGACGACGATCTGGCGCGCCCGCTGCTGGAGCAGTTGTGGGGCTGCACTTTGCCCACCACACCCGGCAAAACATATACACAGATGCTGGACGCTGCGGGCGGTGAGATCAAAGCGCTCTATGTGATGGGCGCTGACCCCGCCTCGGAACGGCCGGGCTGGGCTGCCAATCTGGAGAAGCTGGACTTTTTGGTGGTGCAGGATCTGCTGCTGACCGAAACAGCGCAGCGGGCGGATGTGGTGCTGCCGGCTGTGAGTTGGGCTGAGCAGGACGGCACCTTCACCAATTTGGAGCGGCGCGTGCAGCGCGCCCCCAAAGCGCTGGGCGACCCGCACACCAAGGCGGCGCCCGACTGGATGATCCTGGCGCATCTAGCCACGCATTTCGACGTGCAGTGGCCCTACAGCGCGGCGCAGGGCGTCACCCAGGAGATCACTGTCGCCAATCCGCTCTACAGCGAGATGAGTTGGGAAACGATTGGCGACCAGGGGCGGCAGTGGTCGCTGGCCGACGCGCCCTATGTACGGCCGGAGGGTACCTATCAGGCGGTTGAGCAGGCAAACCTGCCCGAAGCCGGCGACGGCTTGCGGCTGATCAACAGCCCGGCCCTGTACGACAGTGGCAACATGTTTGGGTTGACCTCGCAGATGACCAGCATGGCGTTCGGTGCTCATGCGGCCCTGCATCCGGCAGACGCCGCCCGTCTGGGACTGGCCGCTGATGACAGCGTGCAGGTGCGCAACGAGCATGGCTCGATCAGCCTGGCTGTGCGCATCGAGCCTGCCGTCAAACCCGGCAGCGTGTGGATCCCCGCCAGCCTTCCCGGTGCGCCGGTGGGGGCGCTGCTGAACGGCGGGCTTGAGGTTGTGCGCGTAGAGAAGTGACCCATAAAATGACCCGCAGAGAAATGACTGGTAGTGAACTGACCGTCACCAACACAGCTTGATTGGGTGCAACTATGGATTTTAACTGGTGGCTCAACATCATCATTTTCCCGGTGCTCCGGGCGGTGGCGTTGATATTGGTATTGTTGACCGGCTTTGCCTATCTGACATGGTATGAGCGCAAACTGCTGGCGCGCTTCCAGGTGCGCTATGGTCCCAACCGAGCCGGCCCCAAGGGTTTGTTGCAGCCGGTGGCCGATGCCGTCAAGGCCATGTTCAAAGAAGAGATTATCCCCAACCATGTGGACAAGCCGGTCTACCTGCTGGCGCCGGCGCTGGCCCTGGCGCCAGCCCTGCTCATCTGGGCGGTGATCCCAATTGCCAAAGGTGTACCCACAATTGCCGATGTGCCGATTGGCTTTCTTTGGATATTGGCAATCGCCGGGGTCGAGAGCTACGGTGTCATTTTGGCCGGCTGGAGCAGCAACAACAACTATTCGCTGCTGGGGGCACTGCGCTCAGCAGCGCAAATGATCTCCTATGAACTGCCGATGGGCATTTTTCTAGTGAGCATCCTGATGTTGGCGGGGGGCTTCAGCCTGGTGCAGTTGGTGGAGACGCCGCGGGCTTGGTGGGAGTGGCTGTGGTTGTGGGCCATGTTCCCGCTCTTTTTTATCTGCATTCTGGCCGAGACCAACCGCAGCCCCTTCGACCTGCCGGAGACTGAAAACGAGCTGGTGGCCGGTTTCCAGACCGAGTACGGCGGCATCAAATTTGCGCTGTTTTTTATGGCCGAGTACATCAACATGATCACCACCAGCGCGGTGATGGCCACGCTGTTTTTTGGCGGCTACCGGCTGCCGTTCGGCTTTTTGAATGATGTGCTGTGGATTGGGCCGTTTGTGCTGGCGGCCAAGATTATCGTTCTGCTCTTTCTGTTCATCTGGGTGCGCGCCAGTGTGGGCCGTCCCCGCTATGACCAGTTGATGCGCTTCACCTGGCGCTTCTTGCTGCCGGTGAGCCTGGCGTACATGATCATTACGGCGTTGATGACGGTGTTTTGGAAGTAAGCGAGAGGCGAGGTCCTTGATGGCGATTCGTGACTTTTTGAAGGGTGCAACCGATATCGGTAAGGCGATGGGCGTCACGCTGAAGGCGCTGGCGGAAGGGCCGGTCACTGTCGAGTACCCGCGAGATCCTGTACCTATGTATCCGCGTTTTCGCGGCAAGCATGAGCTGCGCCGCTATGAGAGTGGGATGGAGCGCTGCATCGGCTGCATGTTGTGCGAGGCGGCCTGCCCGACCGGCGCGATCTATGTTGAGGCGGCGGAGAACGACCCTAGCCACCCCACTTCGCCGGGCGAGCGCTATGCCAAGGTGTACGAAGTCAATCTGCTGCGCTGCGTCTTCTGCGGCGACTGTGAAGAGGCGTGCCCGACTGAGGCCATCGTGCTGGGGCACGAGTTTGCCATGGCTGGCTATCACCGCCGTGAGTTTATTCTTGTCAAAGATCAACTCCTCAATCCTGGAGAGCCAAACGTAGTCATCCGGCCGGAGTAAGCTATGGATTTTGCAATGATCTTCTTTATCCTCGTCGGCGCCTTGAGTGTCGGCGCGGCGGTGGGGGTGGTGACGGCCAAGGTGGCCGTGCATAGTGCGCTCTTTCTGCTCACACACTTTGTGACGCTGGCCATTCTCTACATTACGCTTGATGCGCAGTTTCTGGGTGCGGCGCAGGTGATCGTCTATGCCGGCGGCATCGTGATCCTGATCCTGTTTGTGCTGATGCTGGTCGGCTCGGAGAATCTGGATACCCGCGCCGGCTACCGCAGTTGGGTGCCGTATGCGGGGCTGGGGTTGGGCGCTGTGCTGGTGGCGGCGCTGGGCTTCGCCATGCTGCAGACGCCGCTCAACCCGCCGGTTTTGCCCGCTAATTTAGGCGGCATTCCGCCGGTGGTTGGCGTCTATTTGTACAGCCAGGGCATTCTATTGGTGGAACTGGTGGCTGTGCTGCTGCTGGTGGCGCTGTTGGGGGCGCTCCTTCTGGCGCGCCGCAACCCGCAGGAACAGGACGAGGGGAGAGGAAGATAAGAAGATGGTGGCGACAAATTTTTATCTCATCCTGGGGGCAATTATCTTTGCCATTGGGGCGGTGGGCGTGCTGTCACGGCGCAACGCGCTGATCATTTTTATGTGTGTCGAAATGATGCTCAACAGCGTCAACTTGACGTTGATTGCGTTGAGCCGGCAGTGGAACAACCTCAACGGCCAGATGTTTGTGTTTGTGATCATGGCGGTGGCCGCGGCAGAAGTGGCGGTCGGCCTGGCCGTACTGGTGTCTCATTTTCATCATACCAAGACAGCCAATATTGACGATATTAATGTCCTGAAATGGTAAATTGCCATCTCTCCGCCTTGATTACGGAGTGCAATCATGTTTGATGTAGCTTGGTTATTGTTTGCCTTGCCCGCCGTGGGGGCGCTGGTCATCCTGCTGCTGGGTACGCGCCTGCCCTTCAAAGTGGTTGGCTGGACAGCGTCTGCCGCCGTGATGGCCACCTTTGGCGTGGCCGCCGCCCTCTACTTTGGCCTCCTGGCGCTGCCCGTCGACCAGCGCAGCGTTACCATTGTTTATTGGCAATGGATGACAATCGGCAATTTCCAAGTGCCGGCGGCGATCCTGATCGACCCGCTGAGCGTGTTGATGGCGCTGGTGGTGACGGGCGTCGGCGCGCTGATTCACATCTACTCGATCGGGTATATGGCGCACGAAGAGCGTTATCAGCGCTACTTCTTTTATCTCAACTTCTTTATTCTGGCGATGCTCACGCTGGTCATGAGCAACAACTTCCTGGGCATGTTTGTGGGCTGGGAAGGGGTGGGGCTGGCCTCATACTTGCTGATCGGTTTCTGGTTTGACCGGCGGGACGACATGTACGGCTGGTATGCTGACGCCGGCAAAAAGGCGTTTATCGTCAACCGTATCGGTGACTTCGGCATGCTGGTGGCTATGTTCCTAATTTGGTCGTCGCTGGGAACGCTAGTCTTTACGGATCTGGGTGAAGCGGTGCATGGCCTGGCTCCAGCGGCAGCCACCACCATCTGCCTGCTGCTGCTGCTGGGTGCGGCGGGCAAAAGCGCCCAGATTCCCCTCTATGTCTGGCTGCCCGACGCCATGGCCGGCCCGACGCCGGTTTCGGCGCTGATCCATGCTGCCACGATGGTTACGGCAGGCGTGTATATGATCGTGCGCACTAATGCGCTGTGGCATATGAGCGAGACAGCCATGCTGACGGCGGCCTGGATCGGTGCGTTGACCTCGCTGTTTGCGGCGTCGATTGCGCTGGTGCAGACCGACCTCAAGAAGATTTTGGCTTACTCAACTGTCTCGCAGCTTGGTTACATGGTTATGGCTGTTGGTCTGGGGGCTTTTGGCCCGGCGATGTTCCATCTGACGGCGCACGCCTTTTTCAAGGCGCTGCTCTTTCTGGCGGCAGGCTCGGTGATGCACGCCACGTCCGGTGTGCTCGATATCCGCCGGCTGGGCGGACTGCGCAAGAAGATGCCGGCCACCTACTGGACCTTTGCTATCGGCGCCGCGGCGCTGGCGGGCATCATTCCTTTCTCCGGCTTTTTCTCCAAAGACGCGCTGCTTGTTGCGGCGTTGGAGAAAAATTTGGCCATCTATCTGGTGGAAATCGTGGCGGCGCTGCTGACGGCCTTCTACAGCTTCCGCGCCTTTTTTGTCACCTTCCACGGACGGCCGCGCGACGAGCAGTTGTATGCCCATGTGCATGAAAGCCCCCAGATCATGACCATTCCGCTGTGGATTCTGGCCGCTTTGAGCGTGGTGGCGGGGCTGCTCAACCTGCCGTTTATCTTGACGCTGGACAAATGGCTGGCCCCGGTGGTGGGTGCGCACGAAAAGATCAACATCACGATTGAACTGCTGGGCATCCTGATCAGCATTATCATCAGCTTCTTTGGTCTCCTGATGGCGTGGGCGCTGTATGTGCGGCGCGAAAGCTGGCCGCAGCGGCTGGCGCGCCCCTTCCGCTTCCTGCAGCCCATGTTGGAAAACAAGTGGTATATCGACGAGGTGTACAACATGGCCATCGTGGGGCCGCTCAAGGCGGCGGCGGGATGGTTTGCTCGCTTCTTTGACCCCAAGATTATCGATGGCGCCGTCAATGCTGTGGGTGAGGTTGCCATTGACAGCGGGGAAGCCGTGCGCAAGCTGCAAAACGGTGCGGTGCCCACTTATGCCTTCAGCATATTCTTGGGCGTAGTGGCGGTCGTACTTTATTTCGTATTTGCACACTAGCCGAGAGGCTCGTCATGAATTTTACGCTACCGTATTTGCTCTCCATCATCACCTTTCTGCCGCTCGCAGGCGCCGTTGTGGTGCTCTTCGTGCCGGGTGAAGGCGCCAAAAAAACGCTGGCGCTGTTGGCTACGCTCTTGACCTTTGTCGTCAGCCTGCTGCTGCTGCCCAACTGGCAGAATGTGGCGGGAATGCAGTTTGTCGAGGAACTGGCCTGGTTTCCACCGCTCAGCATTCGCTATGCGCTGGGGGTGGATGGAATCAGCCTTTTCCTCGTGCTGCTGACGACACTGCTGATGCCGATTGCCGTCTATTTCAGCAATCTCTATGTGCACAAGCGGTTGGGCGCCTATATGGCGCTGATGCTGCTGCTGGAAACGGCCATGATCGGCGTCTTTCTGTCGCTGGACCTGGTGCTCTTCTTTGTCTTCTTTGAGGCCAGCCTGATTCCGATGTATTTCCTCATCGGTGAGTGGGGCGGGCAGAACCGCATTTACGCGGCAGTCAAGTTCTTCATTTATACCTTTGCCGGCTCAGCGCTGATGGTGGTCGCCATCCTGCTGGTCTATTTTTCAACCGGCACCTTTGATATTGTGGCCCTGCAGAGTGCGCAGATCGCGCCGGCTGTGCAGACGTGGGCCTTCATCGCCTTTGCGTTGGCTTTTGCCGTCAAGACGCCGCTCTTCCCCTTTCACACCTGGCTGCCCGATGCCCATGTCCAGGCGCCCACGGCCGGATCGATCATCCTGGCTGGTGTACTGCTCAAGATGGGCACCTACGGTTATCTGCGGCTGGCGATGCCCATCTTTCCCCAGGCGGCGGTGCAGTGGGGGCCGGTTGTGGCAACCCTGGCCGCCATCGGCATCATCTATGGGGCATTGGTGGCATTGGCGCAAAAAGATATCAAGTCTCTTGTCGCCTACAGTTCGGTGGCGCACCTGGGCTATGTCATGTTGGGGCTGGTGGCCTATAACGCCATCGGCATCAGCGGTTCGGTGCTGCAGATGGTCAACCACGGCTTGAGCACGGGGGCGTTATTCCTTATGGTGGGCTTTCTCTACGAACGCCGCCATACCCGCCTGTTGGATGAATTTGGCGGGCTATGGAAGAGCATCCCTGTTTTCTGTGGGCTGTTTCTGGTAGTCACTATGAGCAGCGCCGGTCTGCCGGGACTGAACGGCTTTGTGGGCGAGTTTACCATTATGCTGGGAACTTTTCAGGCGATGCCCTTCTTCGCCGTCGTGGCGGCGCTGGGGGTGATTCTGGCAGCCTGGTATCTGTTGACCGCCTACCGTAAGATGGCGCAGGGGGAGATCACACGCCCGGAAAATGATAAAGCGCATCTTAAGGATTTGCGACTGGACGAGGTGCTGCTGGTGCTGCCGCTGGTGCTGCTTTTCTTTGTGATTGGGCTGTTCCCCAATCTCTTCTTTGAC
The DNA here is from genome assembly GCA_038205395.1 of Caldilineales bacterium. Taxonomy (GTDB): domain Bacteria; phylum Chloroflexota; class Anaerolineae; order Caldilineales; family Caldilineaceae; genus Fredericiella. The sequence goes on along the minus strand of JBBRBX010000050.1, from coordinate 12,677 downwards.
AAGATCAACCCTTCGGTTGAAGCGCTGGTAGCGCAGCAGCAGGCGCGCATGGTGCAGCACGTTACCGTCGAGAACAGCGGCGAGTTTTCAACCAATCTTTTTATCGTTGAGACGTTGGGGCAGTAACATGGACCTAAATTTGAACGCTGTGCTGCCGGAACTGATGATGGTCGTTTTTGCGCTGGCAGTCATGATGGTTGACCTTCCCAACCGCAAGGGGCGCACACCTACGCAGCCATTTCTACCCTGGCTGGCGCTGGCGGGTGTGGTGGCGACGATGGGCGTCTGCTATTGGCTGCTGGGCCAGCCTATTTCGGATTTTCAAGGCATGGCCAGCTCCGACCCGTTTGCGCTCGGCATCAACTTGATTGTGCTGGTGGCAGTGGGGCTGGGCATTTTGCTCAGCGTCAAGTACATCCCCAATATCAACCCGCAGACAGGCGAGTATTATGCGCTGCTGCTGCTGATTGCCGCCGGCATGATGGCGATGGCTGCGGCGATGGATTTGATCGTCGTTTTTCTGGCGCTGGAGATTTTCTCGCTGGGGTTGTATATCCTGAGCGGTCTCAACCGCAGTGACCCACGCAGCAGTGAAGCGGCCATGAAGTACTTCTTGTTGGGCGCTTTTGCCAGCGGTTTCTTTGTCTATGGCGCGGCGCTGCTCTATGGCGCCACCGGCAGCACACAGTTTGGGCAGATTGCCGCCGCGCTGGCCAGCGGCGCCTATGACCAGAATTTGCTTTATCCGGCGATTGGCTTGTTGATCGTCGGCTTTGGTTTTAAGGTCAGCCTGGTGCCGTTCCATATGTGGACGCCCGATGTGTATCAGGGAGCGCCGACGCCGCTGACGGCCTTTATGAGCGTGGGCACCAAGGCAGCGGCCTTTGCGGCTTTTTACCGCACCTTTCTCTTTGCGCTTTCCTCGCAGCAGGCCGTGTGGGGGTGGGCGCTGGCGATTCTGGCTGTCCTGACGATGACGCTAGGCAATCTGGCGGCGCTGCGCCAGACCAGCCTCAAGCGCCTGCTGGCCTATTCCAGCATTGCGCATGCCGGCTACATTCTAGTCGGTCTCGCCACCGGTACGCCCAGCGGCGCCGAAAGCGCCATGTACTATCTGATTACATATGCGTTTATGAACATTGGCGCTTTTGCCATTGTCATGATGCTGGAGAAGCAGGGCGAGATGGACGCCGGCGGCGAGCGGCTGCGCGGTCTGGCCAGGCAAGAGCCGGCGCTGGCGCTGGTGATGACGGTTTTCCTTTTGAGCCTGGCGGGTGTGCCGCCCTTGGCCGGCTTCTTTGCCAAGTTCTTTGTCTTTTCGGCGGCGGTGCAGGGGGGGTGGTCGTGGCTGGCCGCCGTGGCCATGCTCAACAGCGCCATCGGCGCCTACTACTATTTGCGCATCACCGTGAGCATGTACTTTAGCGAGCCGGGGGCGGAAACGGTCACTACGCCGGTGCGCAGCATGCCGGCTACAGTAGGCATGTACATCGCACTGGCCTTCACCATTCTGCTGGGCATCTTTCCCATGCTGTGGTTCAACCTGCTGCAGAGCGGGGTGGCGCAGGTGGCGCTGAAGTAGCTGATATCGCAACCCAGTCACTGTAGACAGACATTGAGCTTCTGCACGAAGCTCAGTGTCTTTTTGTTTATGCTTTTTGTTGGGAGGCTTTTGTTACGCTGCGAGCACTTTATCCGCTGAGTGCGCAAACTGGCTGGCGTACAACTGTGCATAGAAGCCATTCTGGGCCAGCAGTTCGTCGTGGCGTCCACGCTCGACAATTTCCCCGCTGCGCAGTACGAGGATTTGGTCGGCATCGCGAATGGTGCTCAGGCGGTGGGCAATCACAAAGGAAGTGCGCCCGGTCATCAGCCGCAGCATAGCCTCTTGGATGTGCTGCTCTGTGCGGGTGTCGACGCTGCTGGTGGCCTCATCCAGCACAAGGATGGCGGGGTCGGCCAGGATAGCGCGTGCGATGGCCAGCAGTTGGCGCTGTCCCTGGCTGATGTTGCTGCCGCGTTCGGAGAGGAGCGTGGCGTAGCCCTGCGGCAGGCGATGAATAAACTGGTCGGCATTGGCCAGCTGCGCCGCCGCCATGACTTCCTCGTCGCTTGCCTCCAGCCGCCCATAGCGGATGTTCTCCATCACGCTGCCGGTAAAGAGATAGGTGTCCTGCAGGACGATGCCCAACTGGCGGCGCAGCTCTTGCTTGGGAATTTCGCGGATGTCGATGCCGTCGATGCTGATGCAGCCGCTGTCGACTTCGTAAAAGCGCATCAGCAGGTTGACGATCGTGGTCTTGCCCGCGCCGGTCGGCCCCACCAGGGCGACCGTCTGCCCCCGCTGTGCGTGCAGGCTGATCCGCTTGAGCACCGGCGTCCCCTCTGTATAGGAGAAGCTGACATCGTCCACAACCACATCGCCGCGCAGAGCAGGCCACTTGACGCCGGCTTTTTCAGCGTCAAACTCCGACGGTTCCGCCATTAGCTCGAAGACGCGTTCCGCACCGGCGATGGCGCCTTGAATGGTGTTGTAGAGGGAAGCAATTTCGTTGATGGGGCGGCCAAACTGGCGGCTATAGTTGATAAAGGTGGCAATTTCGCCCACGGTGGCCATTCCCAGCACGGCCAGCCAGCCGCCCGCACCCGCCACCAGCGCCAGCCCCACATTGTTGACAAAGTTGCTCAACGGCCCCATAAAGCCGGAGTAGATCTGCGCCTGTGTCGCCGCCCGCCGGAACGCCTGATTGGCCGCAGCAAAGGTCGTCACCGCCGCCTGCTCGCGCCCATAGGCTTTAATCACGCGCTGGCCGGAGACGGATTCTTCGATCCAGCCGTTGAGTTCGCCGAGGGTGGCTTGCTGTTGGCGAAAGCCGGCGCGTGTGCGCGGGACGACATAACGCAGCAAAAGGATCATCAACGGCGGTGTAGTTAGCAGCGTGACCGCAGCCAGCAGCGGATTGACCCAGAGCATGACGACGGTGACGCCTGCCAGCGTCAGCACGCCGGAAATCAGCTGGGTGACGCTCTCGGAGAGCACCATGTTGATGTTTTCGACATCATTGGTCAGGCGGCTCATCAGTTCGCCGTGCGCTCGCTGGTCAAAGATGCGCAGCGGCAGCAGCTGTAGGCGGCCAAAGAGGTCGCGGCGGATTTCCGCCACCGTTTCTTGCGCCACCCCGGCCATGATATACATCTGCAGCCAGGAGAGCAGCGAGATGAGCACGAAGATAAGCAGCATGGCGGCGCAAATGCGCGCCAGCTCCCCCAGGCCGCGACCCTGGATCATGCCGTCGATCGCTACGCCCATCAGGTACGGCCACAGCAGGTTCAGGCCAGTGGAGAAGATCACCATGACGACAGTGGCCGCCAGCCCCAACCGGTGCTGCGCCAGATAGCGCCACAGCTTGAGCAGAGTGCCGCGCGTGTCGTCAGCGCGCTTAGGCTTATCCATCATCAGCCCCATATGGCCGCCGCCCCCGCGACCCATGACTGGCGGCGTGTGCTGCTGTGCGGGCCGGCTGCCTGACTGATTGGCTGCCGGGTTGCCTGCCGGGGGAGTCTGTTTATCCGGCATGGCGCACCGTACCCTTCTCCAATTGCGAACTATAGATTTCTTGATAAATGGGGCTGGAGGCCAGCAGCTCGGCGTGCGTGCCGCTGGCGGCGATGACGCCATCCTCCAGCACAAGGATGCGGTCGGCGCCCAGTACGCTGCTGATGCGCTGCGCCACTACGATGTTGGTGCGCCCGCGCCGTGTCTGCGCCAGCCCGTCCTGGATGCGCGCTTCGGTTTCCACATCTACGGCGCTGGTGCTGTCGTCGAGCACCAGCACGGCCGGATCCACCAGCAGGGCGCGGGCGATGGCCAGCCGCTGTTTTTGACCGCCTGACAGGTTGACGCCGCGCTGCTCAACCGGCGCGTCATAGCCGCCCGGCAGTTGCATAATAAAATCGTGCGCCTGCGCCAGCTTGGCGGCGGCTACAATCTCCTCTTCTCGCCGGCATCGGGACGGCCATAGGCAATGTTGTCGCGGATTGTGCCGTGAAACAACACCGACTCCTGCAGGGCGACGCCTACCGTTGCGCGCAGCGCCGTCTCGTCCAGATCGCGTACATCCGTGCCGCCGATCGTGATGCGACCGCCGCTGACATCGTAAAAGCGAGGGGCAAGGTGGGCGAGGGTGGATTTGCCGGAGCCGGTGGCGCCAAGCAGCGCCACCGTTTCGCCCGGTTCGGCGACAAAGCTGACGTTGTGCAAGACGGCATCACGTAAGCTAGGTTCTTGGCCGAAGCCGTCGTAGCGGAAGGAGACATTTTCAAACACAACGCGGCCTGCTGTGGGGGCAGTCGTCCCGAATCTCTTTTGCGAAGCCTGCACTTTGGGGGTGGCGGTGAGCACTTCCTGGATGCGTACGGCGGAGGCTTCGGCGCGCGAGATGCGCATGACCAACATGCTGACCATCATCAGCGACATCAGCGACTGCATGAGATAGTTGATAAAGGCCACAATCTGACCAACCTGCATAGAACCGGCCTGCACCTGTATGCCGCCCAACCAGAGAGCGGGCACCACACCAATGTTGAGCATCAACATCATCAGCGGCATGGTGATGGCCATGGCGCGTATGGCGCGCACGGTCTGTTGTTTGAGCGCCTGGTTGGCGGTGCGAAAGCGCTCGTCTTCGTGTGCGGCGCGCACGAAGGCTTTGACCACCCGCACACCAGCCAGGTTCTCTTGCATGACGATATTGAGGGCATCCAACCGCAGTTGAACGCCGCCGAAAAGGGGAAAGGTCACGCGAATCACCCCTATCAGCAGGACGGTCACGAGTGGGATCAGCACTAGAAAGAGCAGCGCCAACTGGGGGCTAGTCAATGCGGCCATCACGACGCCACCCACCAGCAGCAGCGGGGCGCGCACCATAATGCGCAGCATCATCAGCACCAGTTCCTGCACTTGCGTGACGTCACTGGTCAAGCGGGTGATGAGAGCGCCGGTGTCGAGTTCGTCGAGGTTGGCAAAGGAAAGGGTTTGTATCTTGGCATAGAGTGAATGTCTCACGTTAGCGCCAAAGCCTTGCGCGGCCAGCACGGCAAAGATCGTGCAGCCGACGCCGCCGACCATGCCAACCACGGCGACGCCGATCATGATGGCGCCCGTACGCAGCACGTAGTTTAGATCACCCGTCGCCACGCCGTCGTCGATGATGCGCTCGATCAGCCATGGTTGGAGCAGGTCCATCGACACTTCGAGGACCATGAGGAGAGGCGCCAGGAGCACCCCGCGCCGGTACGGGCGCAAGAACGCCCACAATTTGCGAGTTGCGTGCATAAAAATACAGCCGTTCCGGATGGGAGGCAGCAGCGGTGCTGCCGGAATAGTGCTTTACATTGACAACTATTTTAACACCAAACTAACTATCTCTACTCCTCGCTCGGTACATGGTTTTTTCCGTCATTCCCTGATGAGAGGTACTAAGATTAGGGTAGTAGGCGGCGAGAGGGAATATGAGGCTCAGTGCGTAGTGTTCGAGGTAGGTAAATTAGTGGGAGCCGGTCTTGAAACAGACCGGCTCCTTATGCAAACTATACTCAAAATGCAACTGCAACTACTGTTCAAATAATGCGTTTACCTTTGTGTTTGCCTCCGGCAACGCTTCGGCGGCGGTGGTTTGGTCCAACATGATAGAGTCCATTACTGGTTTCATGATAGCAACGATCTCCGAAGCGTGATCTGTAATTGGATAGAGGAATGTAACCTTAGGGTCTAAAGCTTCTTCAGTGAAGGCCGATACATCCAGCCCCTTTGCTTGAAAAGCGGTGAGTGCATTATCTACGCCGGACTGAAGCGAGGGGAAGACGACTGCCATCGATCCCACCATGTCCAAACAATCAGACGAAGCTAGAAATTTGACCCATTGCCATGCCTCTTCCTGGTGCTGGCTGCCTACCCAGATGGTGTCGGAAATGCCGTTGAACATGCTCTTGCGGCCTTCCGGTCCAATCGGCAGCTTGCCAAAGCCAATCTCGAAGTCTGTATTGTCGGCGTACCAATTAATCATCCATGAGCCGTCTGTAATCATAGCGCCCTTACCTGCAGCAAAGAGGGCATTGCCACCTAACCCCGACACTTCTTCAAACGGCGGTGCATACCCCTTTTTTAAGTTCAGGTCAGCATACCACTGAATAGCCTCAGCAAACTTCGGATCGTCATAGTAGTAGTGGCTGCTCCAAGGCCCGTCGTTGTAGTACCAGCCGTTACTGACGGCATAGTGGCTCCACTGCGTATGCCCGTAGGCGTCGGATGAATCCGTAATAAAACCATACTGCACCACATTGTTCGGGTCAAAGTCCGGGCTAAGGCCATTGTTACCATTGGCGTCCAGTGTCAACTGAGCGATGACCTTTTCAAAGGAACCGCCATCTTGCGGATTCCATGTCCAATCTTCCATTACAGCCGGATCAATTCCGGCTTTCTCCAGCATTGTTTTGTTGTAGACGACAGCAACAGTATCCCAATCTTTGGGGAAGCCGTAGCGGGCGCTTTCCCGGCTCCACAGATTGGCGAGATCACCAATATAGACATCGGTGGAAACACCGTCTCGCTCTACTAATGGTTGAATATCCACTACCTGCCCCTTACTTACGAACTCGGGCAGCTTGGAGATGTTGTTGGTAAAGACATCCGGCGCGGTACCGGCGACAAAAGCAGTCTGTAAGCCGGGCCAATAGTCGCCCCAGCCACTCTGTTCGATCTTAACACTAATATTGGAGTTCTGTTCTGTGAACTTGTCGGCGCACGCTTCATAGGCGGCCAATTGGTTGGCATCCCACAATGAGTAGCGTAAAGTGACCTGTTCATTACTTGATTGTGTGGCAGATTCGGGTGTGACTCCGGCATCACTTGCCGGTGCTGGGGCGCAAGCGCTAAGCATCAGGCTGAGCATCAGCAAAAAGGACAAAGAAATCGACAGCATTTTGTGCAGTTTCATGATCCCCTCAATGTTTCTCGATACGGTACAGATAGGACACAGCAAGACCCAAACGATTCGGTAAAGCCACACCAAATAGAGAGTAGCTTTACAACTCGAGTATTGCCATCGCTTCTCCTTTCTCGCTCGTCAACGCCTTTGTCCAAGACTGGGCCTCGGCGTGGATGATCTGACCTTGTTGCGCCGCTTGTTCACTCAAGATGTCCAAATAGCGGTCCTGGCAGGCTTCGGCCAGCGAATAGACTTCAACGCCACCCTCCACATAAGTTGTCATGCGCAATAGTAAGTCGGCGACGGCGATCTCGTCGTCGGAAAGTTCAGCCGGTGCAGTGGGGTTACGGTACCACCACTTCTCGCCCGCCTGAATGCCTTTAAGATAATTGCCTTCTAAATTGCCGTTGGGACCGGCACTGTGGCGTATAAAGTTGACGTGAATGGGCGTGCGGTAATCGGCCAAATAGGTGGCACGATCATCTACAATCTCGCCGCACTCACCGCGCACCAACAGCCGTTGCCCACGAATCCAAGAAAAATACTGCTCGCCAGTAAAGTCAATCATGCCTAAACGGTCGCCAAAGTCGAAGAAAATAAAAGTCTGTTCAGCGTTAAGCACCCTTTTTTCGATAGGTGGACCTTGGCGGTTCGGCCCCTGCACTATCGGAGCAACAAAGCGGTGGGCGCTGATGGTGGGCAACTCAGCGCTGATATTTAGGAAGCGACGCATGAGACTAATGCCATGGTAGCCGTGGGCGACCGAAACCTGAGCTTGGCTAATGCGACCAATGCACCCACTATTGGCGAAGGCTAATCTAGCGGCATGGAGGGGCTGCAACCAATACTGCTCCGCTACCTGAATGAGTGCGCCTTGCTCCACCAGTGACCACATTTGCTGCATCTCCTCCACTGTGGTCGCCGGTGGTGTCTCGGATAGCACAGGCAGATTCATTCCCACTGTTTCGCGTATTATTTCTGGGTTGGCATTCCAGGAAACGCTGGTCACCATAAAATCTGGCTTCTGCGCTACTGCAAGATCGGTTACCGACCGGTAGACTGGTATATCGAATTCAACAGCCAGATCAGTGGCTTTTTGTGGGGTGCGTGCTGCAATCCCGGCGACTTGTATGCGCCCCTGACTTGCTTTGGCGGCGCGTAAGAAGCTGCGCACACGCCATCCGCTGCCAACAATTCCAAAACGCATCATCACATTAGCTCCTTTTAAGTGCCATTCCACATAAAATTCTACTGTCGTTGCAGGTGTAAGCTTCTTCCTGAAGTCAAGATGACGTTCTGTGAGATTTTCCTAAGTCCTATTTAATCTGCTGCCGGATCGCTTCTGACTGCGGCGGCAGCATACGCCCATTGCGTCCGCCACCTTGCCCACTGTAGGGCAAGCCAGGTTCCCAATCGACTGACCGCGGCACGACAAATTTTGCCACTGGCAAGGTTATGGGCATGCCGCCGTTGCGGCATGAAAGATAGGCTGCTTCGCACATCTCTAGAGCCAGCAGTGATCCCTCTGCCAGTGAGTAATCTGATTTGCCTTGATCCATTTGCTCTGCTAGCTTCTCCAGATGGCGCTGATGCATCGTGCGCGGGCTAGGTTTCACCTCGAATAGCTGACCCTGCGGATAGTCAGCGTTGAGCAGCCGGTAGCGTGGCTCCCAGCCATAGAAGTCAAGTGTTCCGCCTGTGCCAATCAGGCGAAAAAGTGTATCTTTGCCTGGTTCGCTAGTCTGCACATAGTCTCCTGTCTGCATTATCATGCGTACGCCACTCTCAGTTTGCGCGTAGGTGACCGCTAGTGTCTCAACTTGCATCCCATCGCGGTAAGTGCGCGTGGCAGTATCACAAGCAGCCATAACATAGGCTACTGGCGCTTGGCGTATCAGCGTGACAAAGAAGTTCAGCCAATGGATGCCAGCATTAATGATGTCCCAGCCGCGGCACTGGATTTCTACTAGCTTGAGCTCACCGATAGCACCACCTTGTACTAGATCCAGCACCTGTCGGCTGTGGTCTGCTACCAACAGACCATGCGGCACAGCGATGGGTAACGCTTTAGCTTTTACTAGTTCTAGTACTTGGCGCCCGCGCGCGGCGGTGTCAGCGAGTGGCTTCTCTACTAGGATGCCGCACAAGGGAAGATCTAAAGCATTCTGCGTCACTTCTAGGTGGGAGGGTGCCCAAGTGGCCACACAAACTACGTCAGTGGGCGTACTTTCAAACATTTGCCGGTGGTCGGTGAAGACACGAATGCCGGGATATCGCTCACTCGCTTTCTGACACACCTCAGGGTCGATATCCGCCACTGCGACCAAGTTAAAACGATCCGAAGTTGCCAACGCAGTCATGCTTAAATTGCCGCCGGAACCTGCACCTACCACGGCTGCCGTATAAGTTTTTGTCATGCCTCGGTATACCTTTCAGTATTCTTTACTTGATCCCACTAAATTGGATTGAGTCGATAGCTTTGCGCCCAAATATAAGGAACAGAATAAGCGTCGGAACCATACTTACCATTGCCCCCGCCATTAGCCCCGCGTAGTCTGGAGCGCCTTGCGGCGTTTGAGTGCGAAATATGCCTAGTGCTACGGTTAACACGCGCACACTCTCATCCTTGCCCACTAGGAGCGGCCATAAGTAGTCATTCCAGTGAGTAAGGAAGGAGAGTATCGCAAGCGTGGTGATAGGCGGTACACTTATGGGCACAACAATGCGCAGAAATACGCCAAACAAACCAGCCCCATCTAGTTTGGCTGACTCTTCGACCTCACGATTAATTCCCAGAAAAAACTGGCGAAAAAAGAAGACCGAGAAAGGCGTCATTAGAAAAGCAGGCGCAACGATACCTTGAAAAGTGTTGAGCCAGCCCAGCGAACGGATCAACACAAAGTTGGGGATCAGCATCACTACCGCCGGAATCATAAGGGCCGCGATATAGATTAGGAAGATTTGGTCGCGCAGCGGAAAACGCAGGCGTGCAAAGGCATAGGCGGCTAGGGCGCTGAAGAAGATTTGACCGATTACCAGTGTGGTGGTAACGATCAGCGAGTTGCGCAGAAAGAGCAAAAAGTTGATCGTTTGGCCCGAGCCGCCCGCTGCTACCGCTTCACTGGTGCTCATCATGCCGAGCACCCGCGCATAATTGTTGAGCGTGAAGTGAGCTGGCAATATAGAGGTGGTATTAACGAATAGCTGTCTGGGAGTAGATAGACTAGTGCGGATGATCCACCAGAAGGGGAAGAGAATAACGACGATAAGCAGCGCCAGGATAGTCCAAGCGATAATGCGGCCCACGTTGAGGCGGTGTCTGTCGTAACCTGGAATTCTATGCACTGTAGCCATACGTGCTTACTCTCCTTGCAGTTCTGCTCTTATAGATCTGATTCTCCTGCCCGGAACCAGCGCAACTGGAGGAGGGTGAGGGAAATTAGCAGAATAAACAATGCCATTGAGATGGTAGTGGCATAACCCATGTTGAAGCGCTGAAAAGCATATTCATAGATGTACCACATGAGTACACGCGTAGCGTTGATAGGGCCGCCTTCAGTGGTCACAGCAATAGTGTCAAAAATTTGGAAGGCACCAATAATGGTCGTTACCAACACAAATACCATGACCGGTCGCAGAAGTGGCAGTGTGATATGCCAGAAGCTGCGCAATTCGCTAGCGCCATCAATGGCAGCTGCTTCGTAGACGCTGCGGGGAATGGACTGCAAACCAGCCAAGAAAAGCAGCGCCATATAGCCCATATGCCGCCAAATATTAATGCCAGCTATGGTGGCGATGGCTTGATTCGGCGAGCCGAGAAAAGGCTGTCGCGGCAAACCTATCGCCTGCAGTAGCCCATTGATGACGCCCAGCGAGGGGTCAAGCATCCATAGCCAGATCAGACCGACTACTACATTAGAAAAGAGAAAGGGCAGGATTATAATACCGCGCACCAGGAGGGAACGAGTTAGGCGATCCATAAAAACAGCAATGGTGAGGCCGAAGGCAGTCTGAGTTGAGACGTTAATAATGACATAGATAATAGTTACCCACAGCGCATGCCAGAACTCTCCATCATTTAATAGCTTCGAATAGTTAGCTAGGCCCACAGATTTTGCTGGCGTCAGCAGGTCCCAGTCGGTAAAGCTGATCAGCAAGCCGCGCACAGCAGGCACGGCATAGAACAGTGTGAAGCCGATCAAGCTGGGCATAATAAACAGAAAAGCCATCCAAGTTTCGTTGCGCAGCCAAGGCTTGAGCCACTGTGGCTGCATGTGAGACTTATGGGTGCTGGCAAGGGTTGCCATTGCGCCGCTTCCTTTTATTAACAAAGTTTAGTTATTAAACATCGTGCGGGAATTGCTGCTCAAAATGCTTTTGTGTACGCCGCTGCGCAAGCAACTGTCAAGCTGCTAAGAATAATTTATGTTGATTCACGAATAACCAATTCAGTATCGATATAGAGCGGCGGATACGTCTGTTCCGGTTTTTCTATCATGGCTAGCACCCGCTCTACCGCGAGCTTGCCTAGCAGGCGACGATCGATGTGAACAGTTGTGAGCGCAGGCGAAAATATAGAAGATAGATAAATGTCATCAAACCCCACCATCGCACAGTCATGGGGAACGCGGCGGTTTGCTTGTTGGCAGGCGCGAATGGCACCAAAAGCCATCAAGTCATTCTGAGCAAAGATGGCCGTAATCGACGGGGCTTGTTGTAGTAGTTGCTGTGCACCCTTGTACCCCCCCTCCACAGTGGGATCGACATAGACAACTGAGTTTGCATCTGCTGGCAGCCCATGCCGCGCTAGAGTCTCCTGGAACGCATGTAGCCGTCGCCCACGTTGGGGGGAACATATCGGCTCTGAAAGCATGCCGATCAAGCGGTGGCCGCGCTTAATTAAGTGCTCGGCTGCTAAGCAAGCGCCCTGGTGAAGATTGACTTGAATAATGCCTATATTGGGGTGCTCGTAAAACCAGTCAAACAGGACGAGCGGCCGGTACGACGGCGCAAACCGTGCCAAATTTTCTTCGGATTGATGCGTAGGGAAGAGGATAATGCCGTCAACGCCTTGCATAGCAAGCGATTGTAGCGCTTCTATCTCTTGCTTCGGACTGTCACTGCTATTGCAAAGAAACATATTATAGCCTTGGCCGCGCATGGATTCTTGGATGCTGTGGGCAACCTCGGCGAAGTATGGGTTAGTAATGTCCGCTAACACTAAGCCAATAGTATGTGTGCAGTTGGTGACAAGCCCTTGCGCCACACGATTGGGTCGATAACCTAGCCTGTCGATAGCTGCCTGTACGCGATGTTGCGTCTCTTCGGAGATCTCTCCCTGCTTATTAACGACCCGAGAGACGGTCTTGATGGAGACTGCAGCCGCTTGAGCTACATCGCGCATTGTTATAGGCATATCAATTTGTTTTGTATCTAGCAGAGAAGAAAAAACCTACACAGTAGTACTGACAACGTTGACGTTAACGTTAACGTCAACGTTGTCAGTACTATAGCATTGGGTTTTAGCTTTGTCAATCCCTAAATCATAAAGGTAGTGTTGCAGCTTTCGGTGGAAGAGTTTGGAAAAAGAGATGACATCCTGTAGAACAGGTTTATCTAGGAACCGAAGAACAGGAGGTCATCTCTGATGGGAAGTGTACGAGAAGAAGGGCGGCAAGTCAACGGCAAGGG
>JBBRBX010000049.1:0-38086 GCA_038205395.1 Caldilineales bacterium | reverse complement strand
ATCCTCGCACATTCGTGCCCCATATGGATGGGGAGTTTTCTAGCCTTCTTCCTCATCCTCTTCCACCATTCCATAGTGGCGCGCCAGCGCCTGCACCCAGGCGCGCATTTGGCGGCGCGCTTCACTGCCGCCGATGACTTTGCAGTTATGCGCGTAGCGCAGCAGTTGGCGCAGCGCCCCAAAAAGGTCGCTGGTGGTGGCTGTAACCCGCACCCAGCCGTCAGCATCGGTTTCGTGCACCTGCATGTCGTCGAAATGACGGCTGATTTCTCCCAAACGCGCAATTTCCGGCGCCAGCAGATATTCCAGCGGATAGCGCGGACGCTTAGGGGGAGTGGGCGCAAATTTATCCGGCAGGATGGTTATCGAATCTGCCACGATGCGGCCCAGACGGTACTGCACCCAATGCGCCTCACGTTCGTTCCCCTCTGCATTCTTCACCTCCAGCCGATAGGCTTCCAGATAAAGATGGCGTGCGGCACTGTCAAAAGTCAGGTGCCAAGGTTGCACCGTGTGCACACGCGCCACGCCATCCTTGTAGCCCGGCGATAGATAGGCGAAACGCAGCAGCCGGTGCTGCGCAATCGCCCGCTCGATCTGTTCCTGTACTGCGGGCAAAATTACGTCCTTGTCGCGGCGGCCCAGGTCGATGCGCCAGCGCTGCCGGCGCCCTTCCAACGAACCACGCTGGGATTCCGGCAGCCAATCAGCGATGCGCCGGATGAGAGCCTGTACAGCCTCACCGTTGACGGAACCTGGTGCGAACGTTTCGGCCAAAAAGGCTAGTGTGTTCATTCCGTCCTCGCTGAAGGCAACGGGGCTGAAGTCGCCATAGCTCAGCAGGCGATACTCACCCTCACTATAGGCATACTCAACGCCGAGGTCGCGCAAGCGGGTCAGGTCGTTTTCCAGCGCCTTTTGCTCCCCTTTGCTTGTGAGGTCGCCATAGACGCTGCCGTCATAAACCAAGCTGACATAATCCGCCAATGTCGCGCGATCGGCTGCACCTAATGCCAGCCGGCGCAGGATGCTGAGGCTGCGCTTGAACGCTGCGTACTCTGGACGCTCAGCCATTGCTGTTTCTTTCTGTGCAGTCTACGCCTTTGTTCACCAGCAACTGCGGGCGAGGAGCGCAGCGGCGGGATCTCTCTTTTGATGGTTGTGCGACTGATGCGCTTACAGTGTATGCGTAGTCGAGATAAGCGTCAACTTGCGGGGTTCGTAAGTTTTTTGCTGGAGTGACGAGAGCGGGCTTTTATCGCTTAGGATCTACCCAGCGTGCAGGCGCACGCGGGGCCAGCTAACTGGAGAGGCCCGCCGGCAGCCGGCCGGCGTCGACAACCGTTTCCAGTTCCGCCAGCGCTTGGCCAGGTCGGCTTCATCCCGGCAGGTGGCGGCAAAGCGAGTGAGCAGTTGCTCGGTTTCGCAAGCTGCCCACTCGCCCACTGCTGCGCTCTCCTTTGGTTGCTGCTTGCGCCTCTACGCTTCGTACACCTCGATCGCTTTGCCCAGCGCCAGCTCCAGTACGGTGCGCGTGATCTCCGAATAGGTGGGATGGGCGTGGATGATGGTGGCGACATCGTTGATCGGCGTGCGCAGGGCGATCATGTTGGCCAATTCTTGGATCATCTCTGAAACATTGTGGCCGAGCGCCTGCGCCGCCACAACCACCCCATCCTTGACCCAAATTTTGACGAAGCCTTCTTCGTAGGCTTCGATGCGCGCCCGCAGGTTGGCGGCAAAGGGAGCTTTAAAAACGCCCACTCCGCTCAAATCGGCGGGAACCGTGCCCACGGCGGCCACTTCGGGGATCGAATAGACGACGGCTGGGATGACGCTGTAGTCCATGGCGCGCAAGGGCGCCCCCGGCTGCGCCATGATGTTCTCGGCGCAAATAATGCCCTGCTGGATGCCGACATGCGCCAGGATCGACTTGCCGGTGGCGTCGCCGATGGCCCAGACGCCGGCTGCGCTGGTGCGCAGGTGATCATCCACCTCGATCCCCTTCTTGCTGAAAGCGATACCGGCCTGCGTGTACTCCTCTTCATGCAGTACAGGGCGGCGGCCAATCGAAATCAGCACCCCCTCGGCGGTCAGCTCCAGCGGCGCACCGCTCTGGCGCTGCGTCGCCTGCACCTTGCCGCCGGCCACCGATGTGACTTCATAGCCGGTCAGCACACGCACTCCGTTGGCCTCCATCAAGCGTGTGATCTCGGCGGAAATCTCGCTGTCCAGCGTGGCCAGCACCCGGTCAAGATACTCAATGATGGTGACCTGGCTGCCCATGTTGGAGAAAATGGTGGCGAATTCCAGCCCAATCACCCCGCCGCCGACAATGATCAACGTTTTGGGCAGATGATCTACGGTGATCAGCCGGTTGCTGGAGACCATATTCGTATCGTCGCGATCGACAAAGGGCGGGATCAGCGGGGACGAGCCGGTGCCGAGTACGATCTGCTCGGCGCTCAATTCGACATCTTCGCCGTTGAAGTGCATCAACTCGCCGTCAGCATCCAGCTTGCCTCCGCGCACGGCCACGCGTCCAGGGCCAAGCAGCCTGCCTTCGCCCTGATAAAGATCGATGCCGTAATGCTGCAGCAGGCCGACAATATCTGCGCGCGCGTGGCGAATCACTTCGTTGCGGCGGGCGGCGACTTCGGCAAAGTCAATCGTATACGACGGCACATGAATGCCGTATTTGGCAGCCTCGCCCACAATCCGGGCAATTTTAGCCGATTCAATCATTGATTTGCTGGGCGTGCAGCCCCAGTTGGTGCAGATGCCGCCCACATAATCCCGTTCCACCACTGCCACTGTGGCGCCCAATTGGGCGAGACGAATGGCGCAGGTGTAGCCGGCAGGACCGGAGCCAATTACGATTACCCGATAACTTTTCATTTCAAACTCTCGTTTCATGTTATAAAGAAAAACACCCAGCAGCGTAGTCTATGCTTCCCTATTATAGGATGGATGCGCCTGCCTGTCGGTAGGCAATCCCACCGCGGCGGGCAAACTCCGGTGTCCCTGCTGCATCTTCACTCATGAGATAGTCAAAGGTGCTGAACAACAGCGTCTGAGAGAAGAATAGCCAGACGGCGCGCGCAGACCGTTACGGGAAACGTTACGAAATGGGGAGCAAAAAAAGCAGTTAGGTGAGGGTGTGGATCGTGGCGCTATGCTGGTCGCTGTCATACAGCGCCCAGGAAGGGGTGGAGCGCATGCCCATAATCTCGCCGGGGTTGAGCAGCCAACTGTGCCCGACCTGTTCGAGCAGTTGGGTGTGGTCGTGACCGTAGCAGACCAGATCCAACTGATTGGATTGGGCAATGCGCCGCGCCGGCTCCGGATAGTGGATCATGGCAACCCGCCGGCTGCCCACAGCCAATTCCGCATAGATGCCGTGCAGGGTGACATGGTTATGCTGCGCGGCGATGCTTTGCAGCAGCCGGCCGTCGGCGTCGTTATTGCCAAAGACAACATGTACGGGGCCTTGAAAACGTTCGCTGATCAAGCGCAGGACAAACGGCGCACACAGATCGCCGCAGTGTAGAAGCAGTTCGGCTCCGGCCTGGTTAGCCTCGTGCAGCGCACGCTCCAGCAGGGGCAAATGGTCGTGGCTGTCGGATAGGACGGCGATTCTGGTCACGGTCGCTGCTCCTTGTCTGGCGCAACTTCGGCGCTGGTTCGGTGCGGATTTGGTGCTGTGCTATACTCCAGTTTATATGGATTGGTGGCAAACGCAAACAGCCCGAACGGCTTTGATAGTGGCCTGCGCTGGCATCTCGCTCTTGTTGGCGGCTTGCGGCCAGGTAATCACGCTCCAGCCGACGCCGACGCCTGCCCCGACGGCCACTTTGGCGGTCGCCGTGGTCGTGGCGACGCTGCCGCCGACGTCCACCCCCGCCCCCTATACACCTGAACCCACCCCAACAGCCACCGTGACCCCTACACCGATTATCCATGTCATCCAATCGGGTGAAAGTATGTTGGGGATCGCCACCCAATACGACATCAGCGTGGCTGCGCTGCAGGACGCCAATGGCATTTTGGACCCGCGCTTCTTACAGATCGGCGAACAGTTGATCATCCCCCGCCGTGAAGAAGTGGCGGCGGCGGCGGACGAAACGCTCACGCCCACACCGACTCCTCTAGCGGCGGCGGTGGAAAACATTTTGTTCAGCGAGACGACCATCGGCGGATTGTCGGTTCTGGGCGAAGTCTGGAACAATACGGGCACGTCGCTTGAACAGGTGCGGGTAGGGGTGTCGCTGCTGGACGATGCCGGACAGGAAGTCGGCCAGGCGGATGGTCTGGTGGCGCTAGACCTGGTGGATGTGGACGAACGGGCGCCCTTTGCGATTTTGTTTGGCGAAGCGCAGCCCAAGTTTGCCCGTTATCGTGTCTTTCCGCTGCACGCTGTGCCGGCGTATGTGGGCAGTTACTATCGCGATTTGGAAGTCAATGATCTGCAGTCGGACGGTGAACGTTATGCTGCCTATACTGTCACCGGGCGTGTCAAAAACGTGGGGCCGGAAGAGGCGGTGCAGGTGCAGGTGGTTATTACTGCCTATGACCCGTTGGGGCGTGTGGTGGCAACCCGCAAGGTGGAGCCGGATTATAATGTTGTGCCGGTAGGCGGCGAGACGACTTTTACGGCTGTGTTGACGCCATCCGGTGGGCCGGTCGAGCGTGTCGTGGCGGTGGCCCAAGGCCGGCGTATTTCTGCAGTACAGCAGTAGTTATTTGATAAGAATCTGATAAGGTAGATACGTTATGAAGCTTGGTTCCAGCATATTTTTGGGTGTTTTGATGGCCGGCGCGCTGCTTTTGGGCGGCTGCGGCGGGTCGGAGGCAAAAGCTGAGGCGGCGCCTCCTGCCGCACCGGTGGCGCAGGCGGCCCCGGTTGTGCTGCCCGTCGCCAAAGCTGCGGTTGCGCAGCCGGTGCTGGCTGTGGCAGGCGAGGAAAGCATGGCCGCCGTGGCCGCCGGCGGCACTGCCGTCGCGCGCCCGGACGCTCCTCGTCCAGATGTCCCTCATCCAGATGTCCCGCACAAGGCGCCGCTGTTTCATCAGCCTGATGCCCAAAAAGTTTTACCCAGCAGACTGGTGATCCCCGCCATCAAGGTGGATACGCCGGTGGTAGAGTTGGGTTGGAAGACAAACAAGACGGCCAGCGGCTCTGTGCTGAGTGAGTGGGACGTGGCGAACTATGCGGCTGGCTGGCACAAGAACAGCGCGCTGCCCAACGAAACCGGCAATGTCGTCATGAGCGGGCACAATAATATTCTGGGGTCAGTTTTCCGTGAACTGGACCAGCTCAAACGCGGCGATACTGTCGAGCTGTTTGCAGGTGGCTCTGAATATATTTATGCTGTGGACGAAGTATTGATTCTGCCGGAAAAGAATGCTACCGAAAAGCAGCGCAAAGCCAACGTGAGCTATATCCAGGAGACGCCGGATGACCGTCTGACGCTGGTAAGCTGCTGGCCGCGCGATGATAACACGCATCGCATTGTGGTGATCGCCAAGCCGGTTTCCGGCAACTAGTGCGCTAGACGACTAGTTTTCCTGCGCAGCTTCGTCTGTGAGAAACAGCGTCATCAGCAGGGCGTCTTCGCCGTTGTCGCGATAGTAGGCGCGGCGCAACCCTACTTCAATAAAACCCAAACCAGCGTAAAGCTGCTGGGCGGCCCGGTTGCCGGCCCGCACTTCCAACGTTACCATTTTTGCGCCTTGTTGGCGGCACTGTTCGAGCATCTGCACCATGAGCCGGCGGCTGAGGCTCTGGCGGCGGAAGTGCGGGTGGGTGGCGATAGTGACGATGTGCACCTCCTCGCCCATCAACCAGTAGCCGCCATAGGCCAGGATGGGCGGTGCTTTGGCCTGCTGCGGCGGCAGCGGGCGCAGAACCCAGTAGTTGCCAAGCCGATTGTGCAGCAGCTCATTGCGGTAGGTCTCCGGCGACCAGGGGGCGGAAAAGCAAAGAATTTCCATTTCGCCGACAAGGGACACGTCGGCTAGTGTCATGGGGCTGAAGAGCGTTTCCACTACGGGTTCCTCAAGTAGAGTGGTTGGAGCGTCTCGATTGTATCGCTCACGCCGGCGTCGAAGTGCAGTGCGGCCAGGCGCGCCAGTTGGCCGGCGCGGCGCAGGCCACTGATCGCATCGATTTGCCGCACGTGGGACAGCGGACGGACGGCCGCAGCCAGATCCGCGCCCACTTCACCCACTAAGCATATCTGCGTCTCGTGCTGCGCCAGTTGCGCTGCAAAATCGTCCACGCTGCCTGCGTTGTGTTCCGCCACGCTCGGTCGGCGCAGCAGGTCGTGCGCGCCGAACCAGACCCAGTTGTAGCGCCCGCGCCCCGCCTGGATGGCGGCGCAGAGCAGCGCCGCGGGCATCCAATCGAGCATGGCCAGATACGGCGCGGCAGTTACGCACAAGGTGGGAACGGCCACCACGCGCGGCGGCTGGGGCAGACCGAGGGCAATGCCTTTGGCGGTGCTGATGCCGATGCGCACGCCGGTAAAGCTGCCGGGGCCGCTGGTCACAGCCAGGGCGGTGATGGCGCTGGGCGCCAACTCGAGCAGACGCAGCAGATCGTGGAGGGCCGGCAGCAGATCCTGTGTCTGGCGGCGGCGCGCCTGCCAGGTAAGCTCAGCCAGCAGTTGGCGTTCCTTCAAGTCATACAGGGCGACGGCGGCGGTGGTAGTGGCAGTGTCGAGTGCAAGCAGCATAGGAGAATTATAGCAGACAGCCGCACCCAGTGTGCTAGACTGGGAGGTCGAGATCATCATCAGGGAGAGGCAGGGAAAATGGCGGAAACACGCGCTAAGCTGTTGTTGGGTGCGCACATGTCGGTGGCGGGCGGCGTCAGCCAGGCATTGGATCGAGCGGCGTCGATTGGTTCCAACGCGGTGCAGGTGTTTACCAAGAACAACCGGCAGTGGATGGGGCCGCCAATCGACAGCGTTGATGTTCAGCGCTGGCAGGAGCAGCAGCTCCCGCTGCAAATCAAGTACGCCGTCAGCCATGCGAGCTATCTGATCAATCTGGCCACTGCGAAGGATGATCTGTGGGAGAAGAGTATCTGTGCGCACGCCGACGAGTTGGTGCGCGCCCATGCGTATGGTATTCCGCATGTGGTGCTGCATCCAGGCGCACACACTGGCTCAGGTGCAGAATATGGGGTGCGCCGTATTGCTGCTGCGTTGAACCGTATCCACCAACTCACACCCCACTGTCGCGACACCGTCACCTGCCTGGAAGTGATGGCCGGACAGGGAAGCTGCCTGGGACGCAGCCTGGCGGAGCTGCGCACGATCATGGAGACGGTTGAAGAGCCGCTGCGTGTGGGCGTCTGCCTTGACACCTGCCATCTGCATGCCGCCGGCTATGATCTGCGCTGCGAAGCCGGCTACGCAGCATTTATGGATGAGGTGGAGTGTGAGATCGGGCTGCCGGCCGTCAAAGTGTGGCATTTTAACGACAGCAAGGGTGGCCTGGCCAGCAATCTAGATCGGCACACGCACATTGGTGAAGGGGACATCGGGCTGGAAGCTTTCCGCTTCATTCTCAATGATCCCGCATGGGACGGTGTGGCCATGTTGCTGGAGACGCCCAAGGATGACACACTGGCGGAAGATGCCGCCAACCTGGCGCGACTGTGCGAGTTGGTTGAGGATGTAGAGCGTATTCCTGCCACCCTGCGTTTGGCGCAGCAGGGTTAAGCGGCAGGCGCGGCGGAGGCAGGGTCTACTCCCAGCGTCTGCGCAATTTGCTGCAAGGCTTCCCGCTCTGCGTCATTGACGGACACTGCACCCCAGCCCAAAAAGTTGCCGCCTTCTTTGCCCCCTTCGGTGGTCTGGGCAGCGATGTTGAGCAGCCACTGCTTAAAGCTCGCGGCTTCGTCTGCGTTGGTTTTGGCGTCAAGCAGAGCTGCGGTGGCAGCCAACGTGTCGTATGCCGCTTGTTCAGCGCCTGCCGCCGTCGCCGCTTTCTCGAAATCGGGAAACGATTGGCGGGCCGCCGTGCGGCGTTCAAGTTCATACTGCAGCGAGCCGATCAACGGGTTGGCGAGATAGGGCTGACGCACTTCCATAATATAGCTGGCGGCGGCGAATCCTTCGCTGACCGTTTCCGTCCTGCGTCCAGGACTAGCGGCGGCAACGGCAACGGCGGTGGCCTGCAAGCTGCGCAGCAGCAGCGCCTGCTCCTCAGCGGTGTAATCCGAAAACAGACTCATTTGTTTGCTCCTTCTCTTCGCGCAGACTGCTGACGCCCCACCCCAGGCGGTGGAGCGCCGATCACCGAAGTTGGCTTTACTTTACCATGTCCAGCATCACTTTCGCCACCGTGGGCGGGTGGAGCAGCATATTGGCGTAGTTGGCGTTGGCCATCGGGCAGGCGCACTCTTTGCGTTTGATGCTGCCGCGCAGCTCCGCCATCGCCTGGCCGCGCCATAGTTCGCCCAGGTCGTAGTTTGTCTGGCGCAAGTTCCCCACCGACTCAGCGCGAATACAGCAGCTCCACAAGTCGCCGTTCGGGGCGATGTGGGCACTGGCCCAACCGGCGTAGCAGGGAATCACCTGGTCGCGCTCATGCAGCACCCGCTTGGCCAGTTGATAGTATTGGGCGCGAAATGCCTGGGTGAAGCGGGCAATGCCTTTGTTGGGCGTCTGGCGCGCTTGCAGGCTGAGAAAGTCGGCGATCTCGTCGTAGTCTTTGGGAAGCGGGGTGATGCCCCAGCCTACGGTGTCTAGTTCAACACGTTCCTCGGCTACTTCGGTGATATAGCTGTCCGGCGCAAGAAACTTGAGACCCTCTTGAATCTGACGGAAGCGGTGCACATTAAAGCGGCTGATCACGGTGTGCACCGTCAGCACGAGGTTCGTGTACCGGCTCTGCAGTTGCTTGAGCTGCTGCCACGTCTCCATCGACAGCTTCCAGTTGCCCTCGACGCCGCGTATGTCGTCGTGCTCATCGCCGATGCCATCCAGGCTCAGGTTGATGCCGATACTGCTTTGTGGACATTCGCGACACATGCGCTCCACCTTGGCCAGCACACGCTCAGTCAACATGCCGTTGGTTGGAATGGTAATGACCTCTGGCCGGCAGTGACGGTAGGCGCTGATCACCAGATCATCCAGGTCTGGGCGCAAGAAAGGTTCGCCGCCCGTAAAGGTCATATAGAAGGGTGCCTTGCCGAGATTGGCGAAGACCTTGTCCCATTCTGCCAGCGTCATGTCATCGTTCGGCTTGCGCCACACGTCGCAGGTGCGGCATTTGCTGTTGCAGCGGTAGGAGACGCTGATGACTACAGAAAAAGGCTTGACTTTCGGCCAGCCAAAGGCCCGAAAGGCCCAGTACAGCGGTAATTTGGGTGCTAATCCGAGCATAGAATGATTTATTTCACTCACAATAATATTTTGCCAAGCCGACAACCGAGGCATTGGCTGCCTGCACCAGCAGGTGGAGGGCAATTAAGGTAACGGTTGCAGGCAACGTGATACTAAATCCCTCCGCAAATACAGCCCGCCAACTGCTGCCGGCGGGCTGTATGGTAGTGCAAATGCGAATGGCCGGCCAAAAGCCGTCTAGGCGGCGTTCTTGACCGGCTCCCCAGGCGCCTCTTGATCTTTGGAGCCGATAAAAAAGCGCTTGATCTGGGCAAAGGTGGCGGGCAGATTCGTCCAGTTTTCCTTGAAAGTCATCTTCTCCCACACCCGTTCCGGGCGGTAGAGGTAGAAGCGCCGGTACGCTTCACGCCACTTGCGAATCACCAGATCAGGGTCGTAACCCTCGTTCATAGTGAAGCGCGCTTTTTGTTCGTGAATAGCAAAGTCGCCCCAGTTGTCGGCAAACACCTCACCGCCTTCTTCAATGGTATCGTACATAGCGGTGCCTGGGAAGGGCGCAGCCAGCATAAAGTTGGCCAGTTTGGGGTCCAACTCCAGCGCCAACTGGATGGTTTTTTCCATCGTTTCTTCATTGTCGCCGGGCATACCAAAGATAAAGAAGCCCATCGTCTGCAGTTGGGCAGCCTTAGCATTGGCAAATGCCTCGCGCACCTGGTCAAGCGTCTGGCCCTTGCGGATGACATTGCGCAGCATGTTCTCGTCACCGTTTTCGACGCCAAACCCCACGCGTTTGCAGCCGGCCGCCTTCATCAATTGAAACAGTTCCAGGTCGGTGTGATTAACCTTCATGCCGTGCACCGTCACCCACGGCACCGTATTCAGCCCTTCCTGGATCAGCCGGCGGCACAGCTCTTTGGCGCGCGGCAGCTTAAGATTCCAGATGTCGTCGGTGACGCCGATTTCGGTGGCGCCCAAGCCGTGCACCAACCATTTCCATTCCTGCACCACGCTCTCCACCGAGCGTGCGCGCCAGGTGTCGCCTGTAACCGGCTTGGAGCAGAACGTGCATTTATAGGGGCAGCCACGGCTTGTCAAGATCGTGAAGCTGCGCGCATGGACGTCTAGACCATCCGTCAGCGGCTGCAAGTTGGTGTAGCGATCGATCTTGAACAGATCGTGGGCTGGGAAAGGCAAAGCATCCAGGTCAGGAATCATCGGGCTTTCGGGGCTGGCCACGATCTCATCGCCGCGCCGGAAGTGGATGCCGGGGATCACGCCCGGTTGGGCGCCTGCCTCCAGTATGTTGATCAGTTCGAGAAAAGAATATTCCGCCTCACCCTTAAATACATAATCCACATACTGATCGTGAGGCGGCTGCAGCGATTCCAGCGGCATGATCGTCAGGTGCGGCCCACCCATGACGGTGATCAGCCCGCGCTGCTTACCCAGCTGCGCCATTGCCCAGGCGTCGGGCATCAGCGGTGTGGTGGCGGTAACGCCGATCATGTCAAACGGCCTGCCGTCTGCCTCCGCCTGATCCAGATAATAGTCGACGCCGACATCTTCGATGGCTGCATCATAGATTATGACCTCGTGCCCGCCTTCGCGCAGCACAGCGGCCAGATAGCCCAGCCCCAACGGAATGTGCTTGCGCACGCTCCACACTTTGGCTTCGGGGCTGGCAAGAATTACACGCATAGCAGTTGCTCCCTTAGATGGCGCCTTCAGCTTCGATAGCTTTACGCAGACCGGTCTTTTCCTTCTTGGGCAGGAAAGTGTTCATAGCGATGCGCACATTGCGCGGCAGCGTCATCCAGAAATCTTTGGTCTTGACACGACGGATAATCGGCGAAGGGCGCAAATAAAAGCTGCGGTAGGCCTTGCGATACATCTCCTCGACCAGTTCGGCGGTCATCTCGCCCATCTCGTAGCGCGCCTTCTGTTCAAAGAAAACATAGTCTTCCCAGTCATTGATCAGAAAGCGCCCCTGGCGTTTGACGATTTCATAAACCTTGGTGCCGGGATAGGGGGTCATCATCGAGAAATTGGCGATTACCGGGTCAAGTTCAATGGCAAAGTCGATCGTGCGCTGCATGGTGGCGCGTGTTTCGCCCGGCAGCCCAATGATCATAAAGGCAATCGTCTCCAGGTCCACCTCCTTGGCATTTTTGAACGCCTGGCGGATGGTGTCGTGGTCGACCTTTTTGTCGATAGATCGCAAAATGTCCGGGTCTCCCGATTCGACGCCAAAGGCCGTACGCTTGAGGCCGGCCTTTTTGAGCAGGCCCAGCATCTCCTTAGTGGCCAGGTTGGCGCGGATGCCATTGACAAAAATCCACGGCACGTGGTTCAAATTGTTCTCGATCAGCGCTGTGGCCAGTTCTTCCAGCCGCTTGATGCGGATGTTGGCGCTGTCGTCGAGTACGCCGATTTCCTCCGCACCCAAATCCTCAACCAAATGGCGCCACTCGGCCAGCACATTCTCAGGGCTGCGGCTGCGCCACTTGATCGGCATGATGCTCTGGCTGCAAAAGGTGCAGCGATACGGACAGCCGCGGCTGGTCATAATCGAGAAGCTGCGCGCTCCGTCCACATGGTCGGTCGCAGGCTGCAAATTGGTGTAGCGCTCCATCTTGAAAAGGTGATAGGCAGGCCAAGGCAAGCTGTCGAGATTGGCGATCGGCGTACGGTCCGGGTTGTTGTGAATGCGTCCGTCGCTGGTTTTGTAGGTAATGCCCAGGCACTCTTGAAAAACTTCGTTTTCCGGATGCAGAAAAGCTTCCGTGTGATACTCCGGCTGATCTTTCAAATAGGTCTCCAGCCGGTTGCTGATGTCGATCCAGGCTTCTTCGCCTTCGCCGCGCACAATGATATCGACATAAGGCTTTTCACAGCTTTCTTCCGGCAGCACACTGACATGCGGGCCGCCGAGGACGACCAGGCAGTTGTGCACATCCTTGATCATACGCGCTGTGTGCCATGCCTGCTTAACCTGTGGCGTATTGGCGGTGATACCGACCAAATCAGGCTTGAATTCCTGAACAAAGTCCGTCACAGACTGCGTTTCGATATCGGCGTCAAAGACAACAACCTTGTCGCCGCGCTGTTCACTCATGGCAGCCAGATAGGCTAAACCAAGGTGCGCCGTGGTGCGTGTATCAATGGGCAGACGAAATCTGGGGTTAATAAGTGCTACGCGCACGTAAAGCCTCCTCGCAAAAGTACCAACAGCCGGACAACAGCCGCGATTTTAGCATGGGCAGGGGAATTACTCCAATTAATATGAAACAGATGAGAAAAATTAGTAATGGCCGACACTCGGATCGATTTCAAGTGCCCAGGCGGCGATGCCGCCCCCCATATTGTAGGCGTTCATCCAGCCCTGCTGGCGCAGCCACATCGTAACTTGTGCGCTGCGCACACCATGATGGCAAAAGACCACAATGTTGGTCTCACGGTTTTGCACCTCTTCCGGCAGGCCATCCGCCTGGAATTGGGCTAAGCGGCTGACCGGCATGGGCGTAACCCGGTAGTCGCGAATGGCGGCGCGCTGTAGTTCGTATGGCTCACGCACATCCAGCCAGATAAAATATTCGTTGTTCTCGACCTTGCGCTTGACATCATGCACAGTGATCTCCGGCGCGCCAAAAGGATTCGACATCGTTGTTTATGCTCCCGACGGCAGCGTCTGCGCCCCAAAAGCAGCCGGGCTGGACGGTGCGGAGGCGGCAACTGCGGGTTTGCGTTGGTATAGATTGGCAATACTGACATCGGTGATGGCATTGACGCTGCTGATCTCGCTGAAGTGCTCTTTGAGCAGGCGCTGAATGCCAAGCTTCATTGTCAGGATACTGATGGGGCAGTCGATGCAGGCGCCAAGCATTTTGACATGCGCAACACCTTTTTCATCTACTTTCAGCACTTCGACATCGCCGCCGTCCTGGTAGAGTGTGGGACGATAATTATTCAAAACTTGCTGAATTCGTTCTTCTAGCGTGCTCTCACTCAGCGTAACCGGTGCGGCAACATCCATGAACTGCTCCTCAAAAAAGTGTGCACACAAGGGTGCAGCTAGCTTACATGTTCATCTAACTGGCGGCGGCCGGCAAACCCACTGTTGATCTCGTGCCAATAAGCGATGTCATCTTCGCCGTAATGCCAACAAAGAAAAATATCCTGTCCGCTGCGGGTGCCGAGAAAGTCTACTAACCCTGCGTCAAAATCCTTGAGCACAACCCCCAGCGCCAGAATGCTTTTGACGGCGCGCTCGATGCGCGTGCCAAAAATGAAAAGTTCGCCGGCTTCTTTGCAGCCGCCATTCTGCGCCGCTTTTTCAATGGCAGGCAGGGCTGTGGGACGCAGCCGCAGGATTTCACGGCGCGCAGCCTGGATTTCTTCCATGTGGCGTTTGACCTGGGGCAACGCTGTGCGCGCCTGTGTCAGCGTGAAATATTTAGCGTTCATATTGCCGGCTCGACAATGCTGCTGTTCCCGGGTCGGCTGCGGGAATGCGCTCGGCAACAGCCGGCGCACTCCCGCAGCCGTAGGCAATTGATTTAGTGATGGCCGCAGCTATTGGGCATTTCTTCGCCGTCTTGGCTCTTGGCCGTACGGAAGCTGCTGCCACAGCCGCAGGAACTGGTCGCCTGCGGGTTGTCGATATGAAAGCCGCCCCCCATCAGATTATCGATGTAGTCGATGCTGGCCCCTTCAATATAGAAAAGGCTGGTCGGATCGACGAGAACACGCATGCCGTGCTGCTCAATCACTTCGTCGTCTTCGCGTGCCGTGTCGAAGGTCATGCCGTACTGCATACCGCCGCAGCCGCCGCCCTTGACGAAAACACGCAGCGCGTGCGTGGCCTTCATGCCTTTTTGCTCCATGATGCCGCCCAATTTGTCGGCGGCGGTTTCGGTCAACGTGATCATCATCCCTGACTCCTCATCAAAATATTCCAATACTATCCGCACTATCCGCCAATTTGATTCATTGATCGGTTATCGGCAAACACACCCTGCGCCAGGCCATGCCCCCACGGTTTGTGGTAGGCGCCGTCCCGCATCAGCGTGCGCATGTCTTCAAAACTTGCCCCAGCACGCAAGGGCGTCAACAAGTCTACTTCGTCATCGCGCAGCAGACAGAGACGCAGCTTCCCATCTGCCGTCAACCGTACACGACCGCAGCCTTGGCAGAACGGTTCGGTGACGCTGCTGATGAAACCAAGTGTACCCATTGCCCCCGCAATCCGGAATGAGCGGCTGGGGTCGGTGAAATCATAGCCTGCCTCTTCCAGCGGTCCAAAGGCATCTTCGATGCGCCGGCGCATTTCGGCAAAGGTTACGACATTGCCCTGCTGAAAGTCGCTGATGGCGCCAAAAGGCATCATTTCGATAAAGCGCACTTCCCAATCGTTCTCCAGCGTCAGCCGCGCCAGATCAAGCATATCCTGTTCATCATTAAAGCCGCGCACAACCACACAGTTGAGCTTGATAGGAAGAAGTCCGGCCTCTTCTGCGGCGCGAATGCTGCGCCACACTTCTTCTACATTGCCCCAACGCGTCAGCATACGAAATTTCTGAGGATTGAGCGTGTCGATGCTGATGTTGACACGCTTGAGGCCGGCGGCTGCCAGCGGTGTGGCCAGCTTATCCAGCAGCAGACCATTGGTTGTCATTGCCAGATCCTGAATGCCGGGCGTGCGGGCAATTTCCGCCACCAACTCTACTACGCCGGGGCGAATGCTGGGTTCGCCTCCCGTCAGGCGAATTTTATTGACGCCCAAGCTGGCGCCGACACGCACCAGCGTAAGAATTTCCGCGTCAGACATCAATTCATGGCGCGGGCGAAACTTCATGTGCTCCGGCATGCAATAGACGCAGCGTAAGTTGCAGGCGTCGGTGAGGCTGATACGCATGTAGTTGATGCGTCGCCCATAGCTGTCGTGCATCGGCTGGACGGAATAGTCCTGCCGATAGCCTTCAGGCAGCGGCCCTCTATAGATTGTGCCATAGGCGGTTTTATGCAATTCAACCTGCTGCAATTCAATTTGACCAGACACAGTGCCCTCTTCTCCTTCTCATTCGCCGGCTTTCAAGCGGCAAGCACAATGACTTGGCGGCTGCCGGTTGCTTCACCTTCTGCGCCTGCGGATTGTACTCCGCCGATGGCATAGGTGCAGCACTTGGCATTATCGGCCACCGAATGGGTGCGGCAGCAGTGATGGCCAACCAGTTCATCAATCAGCATCTGATCCATCATGCATAGTTCGCGATGATCACCGGAAACACCGCTGTAGGGGCAATTATACTTATGCAGCAGATAACCGCCACCTGCTTCGGCGGCGGCCGGCTCCCAGCGCGCTAGATAACCACGTTCAGTCAAAAAATCGGCCACGCGCTCGATACGTTCTTCCAGACGCAACTTCTGCATTGCAGCCAAGTCCGACTCGGCAGCCATATCGTGGGCAACGGATCGAAAAGCCACTTGGATTTGTTCGGGAGTCAGAATGTCTTTCATCTGACGCACCAATCCAGCCGCCAGCGCCGCAAAGTTATTGGGAAAAAGTGTGGATGCTTCTGCGGTCAGCACATAAAACTGCTGTGGGCGGCCCACTGCGCCGTTGCGCTCCACGCGGCCGACGCGGATCAGCGCGTCGCCTTGCAGAATGTCGAGGTGGTGGCGCACGGAAACGGGCGCCATGTCCAGCCGTTCGGCAAGTTCAGCGACAGTGGCGCCCCCTGTTTCCTTTAGAATTTCAAGAATGCTCTTGCGAACTGCATGCACAGTTCAATCCTTTGTCCGCCTACTGGCCTTGTTCTGCTCCACACTGCCGCCGGTTCAATTTGCGTCCGGCAACGTGTGCACAATACCACAGAGAAATAATTGTGTCAATTATTATGAGATTATTCAGAATTATTAATCGCTTAATAGCTGCGCGGCCCAACAGGACGCAGCACGTCTTTTGCAGCGGCTAGTTGCGTCCCGTATTCGGTCAAGAGCAGACTGGCGGCAGGAAACTTCATGTTGCTCTGCAGGCAGCCGCACTGTTCCAGCGCACGAATCGGTTCCGCGGCCAACTCCTGTGTCTGGATTTGGCCCTGCGGCGAAACCCAGTGCAACTGGTATACCTTAGCGCCGTCCAGGCTGCGGTGCACCTTGAGCTGACATCCCTGCTGAAGGGCCAGCAGAATACGCCGCTGCTCTTCGCTTAAAAAGCTACTAGCCGATCGTGAGGGGAGTCGCACTGTCTTCAACTCCTAGCCCAAGTCCGTTACATACTGCTGAAGTTCGCGCTGGTTGATCTTGGTGTACTCGCCAGGCACGATCTCGGCCATCTCTTCCGCTGTGAGCCGGATACGCAGGATTTCCAACGCATCGGCGGGAGATTGTCCATAAGCAAGCTTGCGTTTGCCGTTCTTGAGTGCAAAGAGGTACATAAAGTGCGGATTAGAAAAACTGCTCATAGGTCAAGCCTTTATCAACGTGCCTTGATATAACTCCGCACCACGGCCTCCGCTCTCCAGCCCGTGGTTAATCTCGGCGTCATACTTGCCGGCCAAGAGATCGCGGTAGAACTGGTAATCAACCCCTTTGACCTTCTCATCGTCGGGGAAGCGATGATAGTTGTCCTTGGACATCAAGCTTTTGCCCTCGGCAATCAGTTGATTGCCCAGCGCTGAGCCGGGGTAAGGAGCATAAAAGGCAATGGACGGGAACACGCGCTTCATCTGTTTGAGCATACGCATAGTCTTAAATGCATCTTCCGGCAGCTCGCCAGGAATGCCGAGCATAATATTAGACCAGAATTTGGGTGGCTGCTCGCCCTTCGCCTCCAAGTCATCACCGATCCGGTTGACAAGATCGATGGCAAAATAGTTGTCTTCTTCGGTGCATTCCTTATTGAGCAGCCGCAGCATGCGGTCACTGCCCGATTCAAAGCCGATCGAAATTGTCCGCCAGTTGGTTTCGCGGATCAGCGCCTCAAATAGATCGGGCCATTGGCGCACAGTATCGGCGCGTCCGGCAGCCCAGTATGTCCAGCGCTTAGTTTTGCGCGGGTACTTTTCAATCCATTCCTTGAGCCATTTGGGGTTTTGAAAGAACATTGAGTCGTGAATGACTACCGAGCCGATGCCGTATTTGCGGTCGAGAAAGTTTAGTTCATCGATCACCTGGTCTACGGGTTTGCGACCCATATTGGGGATGTATGAATTTTCGTTGCAGAAAACGCACTGCCAAGGGCAAACGCGGCTGGTAAGCAACGTAACCACTGGGCCTGGCCCCCAACCACACTCCGGTTCCAGCGGCCACTGCCATTTCCAGCGGCGCCTGGTGCGCCAGCCCTGCGGCTGAGGCCACAGCGTGCGGTCTATTATGGGCCATTCCGCCATCGATTTGGCGCCGATGCCCTGCACCAGGCGCGGGTGCGACAGCGGATCTCTGACGAGATCGACAATAATGTTTTCGCCCGGGCCTTGGCAGATGCGGTCAAATTCCGGGATGGCCAGCATCTCTTCGGGGGCGACTGTGGCGTGCATGCCGCCCGCCAATACCAGCCCATTGGGATTAAGTTCTTTAAATATCTGCGCTGATTTATAGGCGGAAGGAAAGGTGTAGCTGCGCACGTTCATGAGCAGCATATCATAGCCTTTGATCTGCTTGGCCAACTGCTCCCAGGTGCTGACAGTGCGTGTAGAGGCCAAATCAGTCTGGATGCCATTTTGATGCAGGATCGTGCGCAGCAGCCCAAGACCATGATCCTGCCACTGCTCATGCGGGCCGCTGGGGTTGACCAGGTCACCAAGATCACCTAAGTCGAGCCAAAGAATCTTGCTGGTCGGCTGCGGTTTAGCCCACGGCCAGGAAAATGCCACGATGGTTGCCTCCCAAAGTAAGACGCCCAGTGCTGCACCAACTGCATGTGCCGTATATAGACAGCGGCGATCCACAGCGGCAATATCTGCCAGGCGTTATTTAATAAGCGGGGGCGAGTATAGCATGGGCGGCGTGCGCTGTCAATTATTATGAAATTCATCAGAATATTTGTTGTAAGAGTATATGCAAGTAAAACTAAGGTTTTGCCTGGTTGGAACGATAGATTGGGTTTTTCGTAAGCGAGTTTTCTTTATAAATGCTAAGCAAGCGGCTAAATCGCAACTTATATTTTGGGTACTTGTCAATTTCTTTAGGATGGTGTATGCTGTGGTTATTGATATATCCCCGTTTATCTGCTGGGAACTGCCGATGATTTTATCGCCTGCTGCGCCGGTTAGCTTTGAGCGGCGCATTCATAAAGCTCTTAAATTCTGGTGCGACAGCCATCCGCAAAAGGGTTTGCTGGATGACCTGTTGATTGCCCACCGCCTCGCGCCGTCCCTTACGTTGACCCGTCGCCAACGCACCAACGTGGTGCTTGAGCAAGGCCTTGCTCGCTTGTCCACCGAGTATCCAGTTGACGCTACTCTGCTGGAAATGCGTTTTTGCCAACACTTGCCGATAGACGAGACAAAACGCAACCTGCACTATGCCGAGAGCACGATCTACAGCAAGCAAAACCACGCTATCATGCGCCTGGCAGCTATTCTTCAAGGGATGGAAATAACGGCCAGGCATGAGCGGTCGGCGCAGCTTGCGGAGCGTCTGGACTTGCCTTTGGTGCAGCCTATTGGCCTAGACGAGCAGATTGCGCAATTGGTTAAGCTGCTCACAGCACCGCGTGGCCCCTGGATTGTGGCAATCGAAGGCGTGGGCGGGATCGGCAAGACAACATTGGCGGGCGCTGTGGTGCATCAATTGGCGGCTGCCGCTGTGTATGGCGATTTTGGTTGGGTCAGTGCGCAGTTGGCATCTTTAGATTTGTGCGGAGAGATTCACCCTCGTTCTAAACCTGCCGTGACTGCCGAGGCATTGGTGGCCGCATTAGCACAAAGTTTGCTGCCCCCAGAGCGCTTGCCTGATCTAGAATCGCATGAACGCAGGTTGGCTGCGCTGCGACAGCAGTTAAAGAAGACTCCGCACGTGATCGTTGTTGATAACTTTGAAACGGTGCTTGACCCGCAGACGCTGCTGCCGATTCTGAATACGTTGGCGAATCCTTCCAAGTTTATTCTCACCTCACGCCGCCGCTTGATTGCCGAAGTGGGTCTGCATTTCCACTGTGTGCCGGAGTTAAGTCAGTCACATTCGATCATGCTGCTGCGCCAGGCGGCGCACGAACACAGCCTGGCGCAAATAATGACCTGTCAAGAAGAGGAACTGCTGCCCATCTATGCCGCTGTTGGCGGCAATCCGCTGGCGCTGCTGGTCGTCCTGGGGCAGACCCATGTACGCCCGCTGCATGCTGTCTTGGCTGACCTGGTGTGCACTCCTACTCAGTCTACGCCGGCGCTGTTTGACTATATTTATTGGCAGGCTTGGGAAGCACTGGGGGAACAGGATCGGCAGGTCCTGCTGGCTGTCGCTGCGGGGCCGGCTTCAGGATCGATCGCTTCCGACCTCGCCGCCGCTTGTGCATTAGACCAGACACAGCTTATGAGCACTCTGCAGCGGTTGATCCGGGCCAACCTTCTTTATCCGGTAAGCGACTTGGATACCTGCTGCTATTGCGCACACAGTCTGACTCGGCTCTTTTTGCGTGCTTCCTTATCGGAAGCGGCTGGTGAGCGAATCGCTGCCTCGTAAAATACGGTCGGGGTCAAGTTGCTGAACTTGACCCCGACCGCTTCGTTCTAGTCTAAGCCTACACCACGCGTAGATGAGCAGAAGCACTACTTGCCGATGAACGGCAAGAAGAACTGCTGAATTGTCATCGGCGCATCAAAGCAGGAAGCGGAGACATCCACATCGCGGCTGCCGATCGCGGCGTTGCCTAGCATATCGATCACTTCGACACGCACCGTGTAGACATTGTCCTCACTGCACAGATAGGTGTGGCTGGCCTGCGGGCCGAGCGACGCTACATATGGGCTGCCATCGCCGAAGTCCCAGCGGAAGCCGGTGGCGTCAGCGCTGGAGCCTTCGGGCGCGTCGTACCCGGCTGAGAAGATCGTTGTACCCGTCGCACTGATGGGCGTCGTATCGGTCAATGCAGCCGTACCCGGCTCCGACCCTGCCCACAGAAGAGCGGCGCCCAGCAGTTCTACGGGTGTCGTCGGTGTGAAGGAGACGGTCGGGGTGATCGCCATGCCTTCCAGGCCGAATGTCGCATACATGGCGCGACCGAGATAGGTGAGGTCGGGCATTTCCAGCGTAGGCCGGTCGCGATGCGCTACGGCTACTGTGCCGTTGGACACATTGAACGGGCCGCCATAGTTAAGAACTGCTACGCCGCCGCGCCCATATTCGTCCACTGACGGTGTCACTTCATCCACCCAAAGCTGGGTCAGCTTCACAATAATGTTGCGGAAGAAGGGCACAATATCGGGTGACGACGTAGCAAAGCCGGCAGGCGGGTTCCCGTCTGAGATGCTGTCCTGCAGCCAGGTGGACGCCAGGCCCCAGTTGTAGATCCAGACGGTTGAAGATGCGGGCGCTGCGCCGACGGTGGCTGCCAGATCCTGTCCCATCGCAATCACTGCGCCGCCGTTATTCAGATAATCCAGCAGCCAGTGTTGATCCTGCACCGTCAGTCCTGCGGCTGATGCGTAGTTGTCGCCGGTGAACCAGAGCACGGCCTTATAGCCGGCCAGATCCGCCGGCTGCGGGATGGTCGTGGCTGCGCCGAAATTGGCGGCGGTGTCGACGATGGCATAGCTTTTGCCCAGCGCCGTCAGCGTGCTGGTGTAGACGTCGATATAGTCGCCAAAGTCCGGGTCTAGACCGCTGCCGTCGTTATCGATGATCAATACATCAGCCAACGGTGCAGCGGGAATTACGCGCGCCCAGACCGGCATGTGGGCATCATGCTGCAGGCCGTCCATGATGATATAGCCCTGGTTCTCGCCGATGCCTTGGCCGGCAGCCGGATCGATGGTGACCGAGATTTCCTCGGTCTGGCCGGGGCTTAGTGTGATGGAGACAGGCGAGACTGTGTAGCCGGGCAGCGCCGTCGTTGCCGTAAAGCCACTGCCGGTGAACAGGGTGCTCAAGGCATAGCTTTCGGTGACGGTTGTCACGCTGGTCACCTGCACGACAAGCGTCTTGGCGGTGCCGGTCGGTACAGTTCCAAAGCTGACACTAGGCGGGTTGAGGATGACACCTGGATCCAGCACGTGGGTCAGGTCCAAGCGCCCCGCGCCCATATCCAGCGGCTGCGCCGGCGTACCGTTGAAGTTGTAGACTTCCGTGTACTTGGCGGTGGACATCAACGCTGACTTGATGGCGCTGTTGGGCCAGTTCGGATAAGCTTCGCGTACGAGGACGGCGGCGCCGGCCACATGTGGTGAGGCCATCGACGTGCCGGAGGCCTGGCCATAGCCAAGGTACTGCTCTTCGCCTGTCGCGCCGGGGGTATAGCCCTGCGCCAGGATGTTGACGCCCGGCGCAACGATGTCCGGCTTGCCGACATTGCCTACGCCCGGGCCGCGGCTGCTGAAGCTGCTTACCTGATCCGGCGTGTTGCCCAACTGGAAAGCATCACCCGATACGACGACAGTGGCATTGGACGCCCCCTGGTCGTTGTACCACGTAACCATAGCCTCGCCGTTATCCTGGCCAATAAAAATGGTTGAGATGGTAATATCGTCGCATGAGGGATCGCCGCAGCTCATGCCTTGGATGGCGTCGCCGCCGAGGTTGTTGTAGATAATGACGAAAACGGCGCCGGCGGTTTGGGCATTGCGCGCCTTGGTGGAGAAGTTACAGGAGCCGCGCTGGATCAGCGCTGCTTTGCCCGTGAAGGCGCCGGCTGAGAATGCACTGCAGCCGTTGGTGTTGGCCGCATCGACCACTGCGGCAGGCAGATACGTATAGGTGAAAACCTGGCCCGCTTCGATCAGCGGCCCAAATTCGGCTGTCCCATAAGGCATCGTCTGTAGATTGGGCGCCGCAGGTGGAACCGATGCAAAGCCGTCCGCCAGTGTGCCGCCGCTGGTGGTTGCGCCGACGTTGATATAGTCAGGCAGCGGGTGATCCGTCGTAGCGGAGGCAGGACCTGCATTGCCGGCGGACATCGAGATAAAGACGCCGGCGGCAGCGGTGTTGGCCAATGCAGTTTCCAGAGGATCGCCGAGGTTGCCATTGGAGGTTGGGCCGCCGCCCCACGAATTATTCAACACATCCGCCCCGTCCATGGCAATGTCTTCCAGCGCGGCAATACCTTCCGCATTGTAGAACGAGCCGTCGCCGTTGACGCTGCCATAGAACACTTTGTAGCTCATCACATACGCGTGCGGGGCTACGCCGCTGATCGTGCCGACCGGATAGCCGTTGTAGACCACGTCGGTAATGACATTGCCGGCAGCCGTCGAAGCCGTGTGTACGCCATGCGAAGTGCCCTGCGGGCCGGGCCAGCCACAAGCGTCGCCACAGCCGCTCAGACCTAGATCGGACGTCTGCGGCGGGTCCCACGAGCGGAAATAGGCGCGTGAGGTGATGATCTTGCCGTTGTTGTTGGCGATCAATCCTTTGCCGTTTGGCCCAAAGCCGTTGGGATAGGTGTAGCCTTCGCCGTTGAACATGGGCGACAGGTGATGCACGCCGCCGTCCATTGAGGCGAACTTGACGCCTGCCCCAGCTTCGGCGCGGCCGCCCAGCACATCCCACACCGCCGGTGCGTTGATCAGCAGCGTGCTGGTGTAGAGGTCGGAAGTGTGGGCTTCGTCGAAGTACACAGCCTTCACATTGGGCAGCTTAGCCAGCAGCTTGCGTGCTGCCTCGCGGTTTCCATTGCCGGGGTTGACGGCAAGACCATTAAAGACCACCTGGTAGGTGCTGTTCTGCCGCACACCGTTCTCGTCGATAAATTGACTTACAGTGGCATCCGGCAGCACGGTCTGCATCTGGCCGGCAAAGGCCGCCTGCTGCGCCTGCAGTTCAGCGATGTACGCCTGCGCATCGGCGCTGCTTACATCCATTCTGCCAGTGGCGGAGGCGGCTTGGATTTGCGTGCGGTACACGGCTGCCAGCGGTGGGGCATTCAACTCTACGATAAGCAGCGGTGAGGCGGCGGGAGCAGGCGGGTTATCACTCGAGGGCGACTCTACGGCCAGCGCTGCTCCGCTGAAGAAGACGAGACAAGCCACTACCAAGGTCACGGCAGCGAATATTCTGCGTCTGTGCATCTTACATTCCTTTCAACATCTGTTGTGTGGGAAAGCTTATGACCAGGAAACGTACATCTGAACTCTCAACAATAGGCTCCTCCTTACAAGACAACCTGCAATGGGGAAACCTTATCGTACTATGGCAATATAGCACCAGCACCGTTGCAAAAACAAAATCGGTGTATAGAGAATATATCCGGCACCGGGTATAAAGCCGTCCCTACTGTGTAGATGCGCCCCTGTTGGCGAAAAAGTTGCATTTCGGCGCTTGCTCATGTACAATTTTGCACGAACGTATGTCTTGCCATGAGAGGATACTGAGGCCTATGGAATCTACAACGGTAACCGATTTCAAGGACATCAAACAGGAACAGATGCAAGCGTTTCTGCACGATACGATCCAGGTGCCCGAAGACTTGCAGGCCAACGTGATGGTCACAACGTTGGACAAAGTGTACAACTGGAGCCGCTCGGCCAGTATGTGGCCGCTGCTCTTTGGTCTCGCCTGCTGTGCCATTGAGATGATTGCTACGGCTGCCAGCCGTTGGGATCTTTCACGTTTCGGCATGGAGGTGATGCGCCCCAGCCCACGCCAGAGCGATCTGATGATCGTTTCGGGCACGGTTACGAAAAAGATGCTGCCCGCTATTGTGCGCATCTATAACCAGATGGCGGAACCGCGCTACGTGCTGAGCATGGGCGCCTGCGCCACAGGTGGCGGCCCTTTCAAGGAAGGCTATACGGTTGTCAGCGGCATTGATAAGTATATCCCTGTGGATGTGTATGTGCCCGGCTGCCCGCCTACGCCCGACGCGCTGATTTTCGGCATTCTCAAGCTGCACGAGAAAGTTGAGCGCCAGAGCATCACCAAGGTGCCGTGGTACCGTAAGCATGCGAGCGAGTTTGTGCCTGTGCCGCTGTTGGGGCCTGATCTGTTTGACCCGCGCAAGGTACAGTTGATCAAAGAACATACGATGGGAGCAGGCGCCGTCACCGCTGAAGTCTCTGTGGCAAAACGCGCATTGACGCCTGAACCCATGGCGGAAGATATCAAGGCCCGCATCCGCACGGCGCAGGCCAAGTATCGGACGCTCCAGCAGACGGCTTAATTGCTGCATCTGAATCCATTCGCCACTCTTTGGGGGGGTAATGAGTACACCAACTTTGGCCGCTCCGGATTCCGCTGCGGAATCCACATCTGCCGGCTCTTTGCCTTATAACGACGCTGTGCCTGGGGCCGTGATCGGTGCTTGGGCGGAAGAGACTGACGCTGCGTGGGTGGTTGCGCCTGCAAAGCTGCTGCCGCTGCTGACGCATCTGCGCGACCAGGAGGGCTATGATTTTCTCTCCAGCCTCACTTGTGTCGATTACTCAGCTTATAAGGGCAAGGCGCGCGCTGGGGTCAACGAACGTTTTGATGTGGTCTACCATCTGTACAGCACAAAAAAGGGTG
This sequence comes from Caldilineales bacterium, assembly GCA_038205395.1. GTDB lineage: Bacteria > Chloroflexota > Anaerolineae > Caldilineales > Caldilineaceae > Fredericiella. The sequence continues at coordinate 13,073 of JBBRBX010000049.1, read as the reverse complement.
GCGGCCCCGTACGGCTGCACGTGCGTGTGCCGGAGAACTACACCCTGCCGACGGCAACCGGGGTGTATCCCGGCGCCAGTCTGCAGGAACGCGAGGTGTATGACCTGTTCGGCATCACCTTTGCCGGCCATCCCAACCTGCGCCGTGTGTTGACTTGGGAAGGGTTCCAAGGCCACCCGCTGCGCAAGGATTGGAAAGAGGCTTATTTTGAAGAAGAAAATAAGCCTTTTAAAAACCGCCATCCCCAGGGCAAGTTTGTCTGGTATGAAGACAAGCTGCCGTGGGGCGACAACCTGACCTATCCGGCCGGTTGGGATCCTGATTCGTGGGAGGCGCCGGTAACGTATGTGCCGGTGAGCCAGGCCCCACAGCATGATGGCTATGGGGAGTTGGACACCCAAAGTATTGTCGTCAATCTAGGGCCGCACCATCCGAGCACGCATGGCGTGTTTCGCATGTTGACGCGCATCGAAGGGGAGACGATTCTGGCGCTTGAGCCGGAAATGGGCTATTTGCACCGCAATCACGAGAAGATTGGCGAGCGCAACACGTGGTTGATGAATATGCCCTACACCGACCGGCTGGACTATATCAACTCGATGAGCAACAACTTCGGCTATAGCCTGGCTGTTGAAAAGCTGCTGGATCTCGAGGTGCCGGAGCGCGCCCAGTACATCCGGATCATTGTGGCCGAGTTGACACGTATCATCAATCACACCTGGTCGATTGGCTTTATTCTCAACGATCTGGGCGCCTTGCAGACGCCGGCGCTCTACGCCATTGAAGAGCGCGAGATGATCCTCGACCTGTTTGAAGAGGTGAGCGGCTCACGTCTGATGTGTAACTACATGCGCTTTGGTGGTGTGGTGCGCGACCTGACCGAGGGTTGGGAAGAGCGGGCCAAGTACTTGGTGCACGACCGGCTGCCGCGCGCGCTTGACCAACTGGACGATCTGCTGTCGGGCAATGAAATCGTCAAGGCACGCGGACGGGGCGTCGGCTATCTGCCCGCCAAGGATCTGATTGCGCTCAGCGTCAGCGGCCCCATGATCCGGGCGGCCGGCGTTGCCTATGACATTCGCAAGGCTGAGCCATACGGCATCTATGACCGGTTTGATTTCGACATTCCGACGCTGCCCGAAAGCGATATCTACGCCCGTTACTATATCCGTCTGCTGGAGGCGCGTGAGAGCATCAAGATTCTCAAGCAGGCGCTGCGCGACATACCGCGCGGTGATGTCTTGGGGGGCAAGGGCGGCTATACCTTCCGCCCGCAAGAAGGCGAAGCCTATGCGCGTGTTGAAGGGCCAAAGGGTGAACTTGGCTTCTATGTCGTCAGCGACAACAAGGCCAACCCCTATCGCTATCACGTGCGCGCACCCAGCTTTATCAATCTCAATGCCCTTGGCCCGATGTCAGTGGGCTACAAAATTGCCGATGCCGTCGTTATTCTGGGCGCCATTGACATCGTGCTGGGTGAAGTAGACCGGTAATTCCTGGAGGAATTCATGTTTGGAAGCGGACTTCTCAAGGGTTTGGGCGTAACACTCAAACATTTTGCTGACACCTTTACCGACGATCAGGAGAAGGTGCCCAGCCGCTACCAGGACAGTCGTGACCTGGGCAATGGCCGTCGCATAATGGAACAGCCGATCACGCAGGAAGGACTGTTGACGATCCAATATCCGGAAGAAAAGCGGCTGCTGCCGGAGCGTTTCCGCTATATCCCCATGCTGCTTTGGGACACGGAAAAGAACGAAGACCGCTGCACCGCCTGCGGCATCTGTCCAAAGGTGTGCCCGCCGCAGTGCATCTGGATCGTGCGCGACAGCGACGAGAACGGCAAGCCGGTCACACGCCCGGCGGAGTTCTACATTGATGTGGCCATATGCATGAGCTGCTCTTTCTGCGCCGAGTTCTGCCCGTTTGACGCCATCAAGATGAACCACGACTACGAGTTGGCGGTTTATGATCGCTATCCGCAGCTTGTGTACGACAAGGCGGAATTGACAGTGCCGCTGGAATACTATGCGGCGCTGTGGCCGACACAGTTTGCGGAAGAACAGGCTCGTATGAAGGCTGAGGAAGAAGAAGCTGCGCGCAAGGCCGCTGAAAAGGCACGCGCTGCGGAAGAAAAGGCGCGCGCCAAGGCTGCCGGCGAATCTGCGCCTGCCGCCACGCCTGCCGCCGGCAAGCCTGCTCGTTCCAAGGAGGAATTGGACGCACTGCGCAAACAGTCTGCGGCGAAGGCTGCCGCCAAAAAGGGGGCTGACGGCGAGACATTGGTAGATGCCGCAGGTGGTGAAGCGGCGGTGGCTCCTGCTGCTGAGGCGCCAACCGCCGATGCTGAGGCGGCGGCCAAGAAGGCCCGGCTTGAGGAGTTGAAGCGCAAAGCCGCCGAAAAGGCGAAGGCGCGCAAAGAGAGTGGAAACTGAACAGCGCAGCAATTCGCACGCCGGACTTGCCAACAGAGTTATCAACCAGACTTGCCGCATGGGTGGGTCTGGTTTGTTCTATGCAGAGAGCAGATAGGGGAGGACAAACATGGCGCTGACGTTGACCTGGCACGGCCATGCTACCTGGAGCATTGATGCCGATGGTGTGAAGTTGGTCGTAGACCCCTTTCTAAAACCGCATAATCCCAATGCCGATGTGACAGCCGAAGAGCTGTCGCCGCACTATATCTTGGTGACTCATGGCCATCTTGACCATGTGGCGGATCTTGTGGCGCTGGCCAAAGCCAGTGCTGCGCAAGTCGTGTGCAATTTTGAGATCGGCGAGTGGCTGCAAGGTGGGCAAGGCATCGGGAATGTCCATGCCATGAATCATGGCGGCGCACGCACATTCCCCTTTGGACGGGTCAAGATGACCGTTGCGGTGCATTCGAGCATGCTGCCTGATGGCACGGATGGCGGCAATGCCTGCGGCTTTCTGATCAATTTTAATGATGGGCACGACCTGTATATTGCCGGCGACACCGCGCTGACCTATGACATGCGTCTGATTGGTGAGGTCGGTGGGGTCGATGTGGCTATCCTACCGATTGGTGACAACTATACAATGGGGCCTGACGACGCTATTGTAGCGGCCCAGTATGTTAAGGCCAAGCATGTGCTGCCTGAGCATTACAATACCTTTCCTGAGATTGTGGTGGATGCTGATTTGTTTGCACGCCGGCTGCAGCGTGAAACCGGTATTGACTGCACGGTCTTGGCGGTAGGCGAGTCGATTACGCTCGACTGATGGCTATACTATTGAGCAGCGTGGCGTTGCTGGCCGCCGCAGTCGCTTTGCTGTATGCGTGGCGGCTGCATACGGAGTTGGATCGGGCCACCGCTCGTCTGGATCGGTATAACAAGGCGCTGTTTGACGCCGGCGAGGAATTGCGGCGCTTGCAGGTGCGGCTTGAGCAGTTGGCGGGCACGGCAGGAGTGCCCTCTGGTCAAGTGCAAAAAGCAGCTAATATCACGCTTGAGTTTTAAGCGGTAACGCAAATTGTGGGGCGGCGCACACTGCGCCGCCGGACGCTGGTGCAAGGGACTGTCTCTGCATCAGCGCCGTGGTTGATTTTGAGGTGACTCATGTCTGAAATAAGCGAATATGGCGTCCACACGAAGGCGGAACTGCTGTTTCCCGCCCATTTGATCCCCAGCCTGCGCGATCTGCGCGGGGAGGAGTGGCGGGCGCTGGTTGATCGCGTGGCAGCGCTGGCCGAGACGCATCCCGACAGTCTGGCTTTTGTGCTGATGATGATTGAGCTGGACGGCTGTTTGAAGTGCAATAGCAACAATTATAAGTTCCTGCGTGGTTGCTATTTGTGTGCGACACAGACCATCCAGTCGTACAAGGGCAGCGATGAAGAGTTGGTGGCCCTTTACAACAAGGCTAAGCAGGAACTGAGCACCCATCTGCAGCAGGGCGTGTGGCCGGGCGAAGCGACATTCGCCGCTTAATTGGTGTTCGGCAGGCTGCGCTTTCAGCGTGCTTGATATTCAGCCGCAAAGACGGCGGTCTGCGCACGGGTGCGTAGACCGAGCTTTTTTTGCGTGTGGCGCAGATGGATGCGCACTGTCGAAGCACAAATGCCTAATCTTGCGGCTGTGGTGCGGCTGTTGCAGCCTTCACCCAGCGCCACGAATACATCCAGTTCGCGTGGGGTCAGCGTTTGCACCCGCTGAAATAGATGGGCATTGCTGGTGCAGACATAGCGTACAAGACGCTGCGCCAAATTAGGAGGCAGATAGGCGACGCCACTGCCGACGACACGGATAGCTGTCACGAGTTGGTTGATTTCTACAGCTTTGCGCACGTAGCCCAGTGCACCAGCCTGCAGCGCATCAAAGAAATGCTCATCATCCTCCGCATTGGAGACGACTAGAATTTGTGCTTCCGGCCACTGACGGCAGATGGCGTTGATAGCCTCCACACCATTGAGGTGAGGCATGATGAGATCCATCAAGATAACGTCAGGCTGCAGCCGGCGCACCAATTCGACTGCCTCAATGCCGTTGCCGGCTTCGCCGGCAACCATAAGGTCGGGTTCACTGGTAATCACTGCTGCAAGCGCCTGGCGCGCCGCCTCGTGGTCGTCTACGATCAGGACTTGCATCATGCCATTGTGACGGTTGCTCGCCATTATATGCTTTCCTCGGGAAGACAGTGACTGCCGGCTGGTTGCGTAGGTCAGGTGTGCAGCTCCTGCGCCAACTAACTCATAGTTAACCGTAAATGATGCAAAACTACAACGGACAGAATACGTACAGGCATACGACAAAATGACAATAAAAGACTCTGCTGCGCCCTCTGCGCAGCCGCGGCGTGTTGCCATTATCGGTGGGGGCGTGACTGGACTGACGGCGGCCTATGATCTGACACGCCAGGCGGCATCTCCGCCGCTCCAGGTCACCATCTATGAAAACGGACGCCAGTTGGGTGGTCTGGCGGCAGGTTTTCGGGGCCGGCCCGGCTGGGATTGGCCATTGGAGCACTTCTATCACCACTTGTTTTTGTCCGATAAAGCAATGCTTGCCTTGCTCGACGAGTTGGACTTCGCCCATGCGCTCAAGAGCTATCGCCCCAATACGGCCATTCATATCCAGGGCAACAATTACGTGTTGGACAGTGTGACACGCGTCCTGCGCTTCCCGCTGATTCCTTTGGCGGATCGGCTGCGGATGGGCATGGTGATCGCTTACCTGCGCTATCATCCCGCGCGCCCCTGGCGCAGCTTTGACCGCATAGTGGCCGACGCCTGGTTGAAACGCTGGATGGGTGAGCGCGCATATGCTGCGGTCTGGGAGTTCCAACTGCAGGGCAAGTTTGGCGACTATTACCGGCAGGTCAACCTGGCCTGGTTCTGGGCGCGTGTCTATGCCCGCACCACGCGCCTGGCCTATTTCGACGGCGGATTTCAGGCGTTTATCGAACATTTGGCCGCACGTGTGCAGGCGCAAGGGGCGCAGATCTGCACCGACGCAGCGGTAGGCGCCATTCGCGCACGCGTCGGCGGCGGTTTTACGATTGAAGTGGCAGGCCAACCGCCGGCAGATTATGATCAGGTTTTGAGCACGGTAGGGCCGGCGGCAATGGCCAAGTTAGCGCCAGGTTTGCCCGCTGCCTATCTTGGTCAATTGCAGCAGTTGCAAAGCATGGGGGCGGTGGTGTTGACCGTGGCGCTTGACCGCAAGCTTACCGCAGACATGTACTGGATCAGCCTGCCCAAGCGTGAGGGTATCCCTTTTCTGGCCTTGGTTGAGCACACCAACATGATCGACCCCAGCCACTATGCCGGCGACCACCTGCTTTATCTGGGCGACTACTTGCCGCCCGATCATCGCTATTTTGATCTGACTGCAGAGCAACTGCTGGATGAGTTTGCCCCACATCTGAAAAAGTTCAACCCTGCCTTTGACCGTTCGTGGGTGACGGGTGCCTGGGTGCACACGGCAAAGTATGCCCAGCCTGTGCCGCCGGTCGGCTATGCCGCCTTGATCCCCAGCACCCGCACCCCACTGCCTGGCTTGTTTTTTGCCTCAATGAGCCAAGTCTATCCCTGGGATCGCGGCACAAATTACGCCGTAGAGTTAGGACGGCGTGTTGCCGGCGAGATGCTGCAAGGGTAACTATTCCCACATCTGCTCAAAATGATGCGTGCCCGCCTCCACTTCCTGCCGTTCACCATCCGGCAGAATGGCGGTGGCTGTGGTGTTGGGCGGCACGATGACATCCCACAGGAAGCGGCCGTCCTCTATTCGCCACTGCGACGACAGTGCGCCGTAGAGCGTCTGCAAAGTTGCGGCGGCGCTGGTCAAGTCGCCACCAGGTTGCGGGCGCAGGATGCTGTGTTTATAGCCTGGATGCTGCGGGTCGATTTCGATTCCGGCGACTGTATTGTAAAGCCAGGCGCCAATCGAGCCGTAGGCGTAGTGGTTGAACGAGTTCATTCCCTTGTCCTGAAAGCCGTTCTCTTCTGTCCAGCCGTCCCAGCGCTCCCAGATGGTGGTGGCGCCTTGTGTGACAGGATACAGCCAGGAGGGCCACGTCTTCTGTGCCAGCAGTTTGTAGGCCATGTCCAGCTTGTCGTTGGCGTTCAGCACATGCGGCAAATAGGGTGCGCCGACAAAGCCGGTGGAGAGATGTTGGCCGCGCCGTTCGATGTCGGCCACCAGTTCGGCGGCGGCCAGCGGGCGCAGCTTGGCGGGCAGCAGGTCAAAGTGTAGCGCCAGAACATAAGCAGTCTGCGTTGGCTGTAGAAGGCTGACGTCAAAAACGCGCGATTCTATAGGGCCGTAGTCCACTTGCTTGAGATTGCCACGTGAGATAGCATCCGCTTCAGCCACCTGCTGTCGTTCCCTCGCGGCTTGATTTTCCGCGGCAGTGCGTTTGGCACCGACCAGGTAGCGCGCGCCGAAAGCTTTTTTGACCTCGCTAAAGAGCTTGCGGTAGCTTGCCGCCTCGCGTGTCTTGCCCAAACGCGCAGCAATTTGCGCTATCAACTGGGCGTCATAGGCGAGAAATGCGGTGCCGATCAGGTCGCGCGGGGTGTCGGCGTTGATCGACAGCCAGTCACCAAAGCCCAGCCAGCCTTCATAATCGGGTGCGCAGCGAATGTAGCCGGGGCTGCTCGCCAGCAGGAAATCCATAAAGCCGCGCATGGCAGGATAGCTCTTTTCCAGGATGCGCAGATCGCCATAACAGAGGTATATTGTCCAGGGGCAAATGATGGCGGCATCAGCCCAAGCCGGGCCGCCATCTTCCATCAGCGGCGCCATACTGGGTACAACCGGCGGGATGCAGCCCCGCTCGCTCTGGGCGTCAATTACATCTTGCGCCCACTTCGTCATAAAGCCGGCCACATTCATGTTGAAAGCGGCGGTGCGTACAAACACCTGGATGTCACCTGTCCAACCAAGCCGTTCGTCGCGCTGCGGGCAGTCGGTCGGCACATCGACAAAATTGCCCTTCTGGCCCCAAGCAATGTTGTGCTGCAACTGGTTGACCAGCGGATCCGAACAGGTGAACGAGCCGGTTGGGGCCATCTCCGAGTGAAGCACAATGCCGGTGACGGTGGCGCGCGAGACGGGACCGGGATAGCCGGCCAATTCGACATAACGAAAGCCATGAAAGGTAAACTTGGGTTCCCAGCTCTCGACATCCGCGCCCTTGAAGGTATAAGTGTCAGTAGCACGGGCAGTGCGCAAGTTTTCAGTGTAGATCGCGCCATCGGCATCCAGAACTTCGGCAAACTTGAGGGTGATGGTCGTCCCGGCAGGGGCGCTGCCCTGGAAGCGGACGCGGCCGACCATGTTCTGCCCCAGGTCAAAAATGTAGTTCTGTGCTAGAAAGCCGCCGGCTACTGCGGGGTCGGCAATGGGGGGCAACTCTTGAATTCGGCGCACGCTGGGGCCATTGGTCGCTACCAGTGCGGCGCCACTATCGTCAAACATCTCCACCCCCAGCCAGCGGCGGTCGTCAAAATTCGGCTGGTCCCAACCGGGCATCTCCAGTTGCGCATCATAGGCTTCCCCCATCAGCAGGTCATTGTCGAGCAGCGGGCCATACCAATGCTTCCAAGTGCGGTCGCTGGCTACGGTGATGATTTCGCCGCCGGCTGTACGCATTTCCAATTGGGCGAACAGGCGCGGTCGATCGGCGTACTGCTGGCGATGATTCCAGCCAACATGCCCCACCGCCCAGCCATCACCGAGCAGCGCACCCAGCACATTGGCGCCAGGCTGGAGCAGACCGGTGACATCATACACCTGATACTGTATGCGTTTGTGATAGTCAGTCCAGCCGGGGGCGAAGACATCGTCGCCGACGCATTGGCCGTTGATGCTGCACTCATACATGCCCAAAGCCGTGACATAAAGCCGCGCCGCGACCATGTCGGGCGGCAGGGCAAAGGTTTTGCGCAAATAGGGAGCGGGAGCGGTGCTGGCCGGCCCGCCGCGCAAGGAAGCGCCCACCCACTTGGCTTTCCAATCACTGCGTTTTAGCAGCCCCATTTCAAACCACGCCGGCGCACTAGTCGCAGACTCACCGGTTTCGTCCCAGACCGTCACCTGCCAATAAACGCGGCGGCGCGAGGTCAGCCGCGCCCCGGCATAGACAACCTGCACCGATGCATCAGACTCCACCCGGCCGCTGTCCCACAAATCCGCCTGTTCAGGAGTCAGCAAATCGGGGCCGGCTGCGGCCAGGATGCGGTAGGCCGTCTGGCGTGCGCCGGGTCGAGCACTGCGCAACTGCCAGCCGAAGCGCGGGGCAACCACATCAATCCCCAGCGGGTTCTCGCGATATTCGCAGATCAAATTTTCGATAGCAGCCATTTTGGGTTTCCTCGCATTGGTTTGGAAAGTGGAATGGCTAATATTGTAACATAGAAGAAAGCGAACTGCTGCTGCGGCAATTCGCTTTCTTGTTTTTTTCTCTACCTGTCCGGCTGCTAGGCGTGGATGGCGCGCAGAATAACGATGGCCAGATACAGCGCAACGCCGGTAATCAGCGGGAAGATAACAACTTCCGCTGCGTCCATGGATATGCCTGCCAGCCACTGGCCGATAATCATGGCGACGATCGCCAGCCCCATTGTAACAAACTTGAGAATTGCCACCGATGTAAGCAGATAGCCTGCTGGGCGGCGCCGCAGCAGCAGGACTGCCGACAGTACCATCAGCGGCACGATGATGCCCAGGTCGAGCGCTTGGATAAACAGTGTCGTGCTGCTGCTGAGACCGGCGGGTGCGCTGCCGGTCATCAAAGCGGGCGCAATACGCTCCAGCCAGGCGACGATTAGAAAGGCGGCGCTGAGCAGCAGGTAGACGGCAATGGTTTTGCGCGGCAGCCGGTCGCCGAAATGAGCGGGCAGAGAAGGTAGATCGGCTGCCAGCATGGCCAGGATCAAGGCATAGAGGCTGAGCGAGAAGATAGCCACATAGACAAGAAAAAGCGCATTAAAAGCAGAGCCAAAGGTCAGGCTGCTGTAGGTGTACAGAAAGTAGGCCAATGTGCCGGCCAGCAGCAGCTTGCCGCGCAGACTGCTGCGCCGGTAGAGCACAAGCGCAATCGCCAACATGGGAATGCCGACCAGCAGCGTCACGACGTCCTGCGCCACTGCCTGCGCAACGAGATCTGCTCCATCATAGCGGTAGATGCCGTGGCCGTAGATCGTCACCGTTTCGTCGCGCAGGGTCGTAAAATCAAAGGCGCCGCTGCCGCCACCTTGATAAAAGACGCCTGTACCCGCCGCTATAAGGGCGAGCAGCAGGATAAGACCGGCCAGCACGCTCAATACATCAGAAGGCTTGGCCCGCGCAACGGCTGCTGCGCCTGAATGCGTTCTCTTGGGCTGCATCTCCACTTGACCTACTGCACGATTCACAGCGCTGCTCCTTCCTTGACTGCCACAGTGTCCGTCCAGTCGCGAATGGACTGCCAGTCACGCAGGTCGCCTCCCGGCGAACCGGTGGTTTTGAACATCAGCCGTTCGACAAAATTCAACTGCTTGACGTCGATCTTGCCGGCAAAGAAGGCTTCGGCGACGGGCTTCACCATGGCCCGCTCCGCTGCCGTGTACTCCGCCCGTTTCTGCCGGCTGGCGCTGCTGTCGTCCAGCGCCAGCATGTGCACCGTGAAGAAGGCCATCGGCATCTGCCCCAGTGCTGCCTGATGGGTTTGTACAAAAGCTGTTGCCGCCGGCAGCCAGCGTGCCATGCGGATGGCGCTGCCGATGACTACTGCGCTATAGGCCGACAGATCCGTCACCTCCTCCACACTGCGCACTTCCGCCGCCTGGCCGCGACGGCATAGTTCATCCGCAATCGCCTGCGCCACTTCCGCCGTCGATCCGTAGCGGCTGGCATATGCCACTAATACCTTGCTCATTTTGTCTCTCTTTCCACATGCAAATTGGCCGTAGTTCAACGCTGGCGTGGGCGTCGCCATTACCAGTATACTGCCGCCGCAAGCCGCCATACTGGCGACGAGCACGCCGCCTGCTGTCCATAAAAATTGCCGCCTGCTGATCGTGTTGCTGCCCATTGTTCCTCTCAACTGTCGTGACCTGGCCGCTATGAAATATGCTTTATTGATTATGCATAGCTTCTTTGCTGCACTTTGCTCTCCTGTGTCGCTGTTGTAAACATAGGGCTGTCATGCAAATGGCGCATATAGAAAATGACGCCTCCCGTTCCGGCAACTGCCAGAAAGATGTACATGCCCAGTTCCCCAGTGGCCGGCGAAACGCCCAACTGGAGACTCCACAGAGTGGAGAGCGTCAGCAGTACACCCGAAATGGCAGCCTTGAACAGCAGGATGCCGCCCAGTAAGTAGCCAAAGGGCTGGCGCTGCCATAGTTGTACGGCAGCAACGGCAAGTGCCGGGAGCAGGAAGCAAAGGTCAAGCACAAACACCAGCGCCGTGGGACGCGGCTGCTGCGCCTGGATGTCGTGTGCGATCATACTGCCCCACAGCGGAACAAAGAGCAGCGCTAGGCCCAGAATGGCAGCCAGGCTGCGCACAGGCATCTTCTGATCCACGCCGGCTGCAAACGCTTTCAGATCGACGCGGCTGAGAAGCCCAATCAACGAATAGAGCGCCAGCGGCATCAATGTTAGGTAGAGGGGATAGAACACATTGTAGACGTTGTCGAAGATATAAAATGAGTAGTAGTAGATCGTGTAGACCAAGACACCATTCCACACAACAAAGGCGCGGCGTGAGCCACGCACTGTTCCGATCATTGCCGCCACCAGCAGCAGAGCTGCCAAGAGCGAGATTAGGTCCTGGACAAACAAAGCGGCGGTCATGCTTGCTCCGCTCAAAAATGGTGCATAGAATTGGTTAACCATAAGACCGGCAGCGGCGGTTGCTGCCAACAGCAGAGCGATCAAGCTGCCCATGACGAGATAGGGGCGAAGTGATGTGCGCAGCATAGAATTTCCTCCTGGTTTCATTTGTTATTTGTCCCTAGAATCGGTTTTGCTTTGCACGGCAGCTTGTTCGCCGGTGACTGCTGACGGCGACAGGCAGCGTTCAACACTGAGCAGAACAATCCCCAATCCGTGCAGATAACGAATGACACCTACCAGCCCCGCCTGGTCTGCTCTGATCCTTGACAGAATGGTCACGCTGCTGCCGTCTGCACTGGTGCCGCCCGCCAGTGTAAGCGGGCCGCACCAGTCGGCAAGGCTGTGATCAATGCTGCCTTCAATGACAATCTGGTACTGCGCCTGTTGGTCTAGATGCGACATACACCGGCTCCTTGTCTGCGTTTGTATGCACCCAGCATAGAACACGCGCAGGGTAAAGCCACCACACAATCATGTAGGCGGTGCGCAATTAAGATGTAGTTTTGCGGAGAATAGGCCGGTTAAAGCAGGCCGAGCGTGCGTGCCCGTTCCAGGGCTGCCGTGCGATTGGCGACGGCCAGCTTGCCGTAGATGCTCTTGACGTGGAAACGCACCGTGTTGAGGCTGACGATCAATTGGTCGGCTACAGCTTGATAGGTGAGGCCGCCTGCCATCAGGCGCAGCACTTCCAGTTCGCGCTCAGACAGATCTTCGATCAGAGTCTCACCCGCTGGCTCGACCGGCGCTCTCGTCGCCGTTCTTGGCGCTGCCGGTTCAACTGCAAAGTGCGCAAGCAGGCGCTCGTGATAAGCCTGCTGCTGCGTCTGTTCAGTCCGCGCCAGCAGCCGCGCCATCGGCTCGCCTAGATCGACAAAGGTGCGTACATATGCTTCCGGCGCAGCCAGCGCCAGCGCCCGTGCCAGGTCTTGTCCAGCGGCGCTGTGCTCACTTTGCGTCTGCCGCACCAGCGCCCGCAGGCACAGAATCTCGATCACGCGCCCCAGCCGTCCAGCCGGTTCAGCCGAGGCCAGCAGCCGTCCGGCCAGGCGCAGCGCCGCCGGTGCAGCAGTTTGCGCACGCCCTGGCGCAGCCGTCTGCAGTTGATGGAGTAGAAAGCGCAGATAGGCCAGGTGCACCACCTCACCTGTGTGGTCGATGGCATCTTCCATCTGCCGGCCGCTCTGCGCCAGCGCCTGCGCGGCGGCGGCTTCGTCATCTTGCGCTAAAGCAAGCTGCACCTGCTGTGCCACAATGTAGGGCGCCACCCAGGCCGGCATCCCGCGCCCACGCAGCTGCAGGGACTGGTCGAGCGCAGAGGCGGCTGCATCCAGATCGCCGCGTGCCTGCTGTATGCGCGCCAGCACAACATTGCCGTAGGCGATGGAAGCGACATGTCCGCTGCGGCGGGCAAGCATCAGCGCCTTTTGCGCCTCAAGATAGGCTGCCGTCAGCTCGTTCCACTCATAGAGCAGATGCGCGTGCGCGCCGTAGACGGAAGCCGGCGCCGGCAATTGAGAAGCCCCTGTACGTCCGGCCTCGGCAATAGCCTGGCGACAAATTTCCGCCGCCGCATGTAACTGTCCACGATCAATCGTGAGCATGGCCAGGTTAGCGACACTGAGCATGGCGGCAACACTGTTGCCGGTTGCCCGGCAGAGCGGCAGCGCCGCCTGATAGCCGGCAACAGCTTCCAACGTGCGGCCGGCATAGTTGCAGGCCGTA
>JBBRBX010000048.1:0-39874 GCA_038205395.1 Caldilineales bacterium | reverse complement strand
CCACCAGATTTCGCCAGCGGAATCATTTCCTGGATAATGTCCCACTGGCTGTCAGTCAAATCGCTGGGGTATTGTTGCTTGTTCACAACTACAACATACACCGCCCTTTGGCTGACAGCCGTTACTTTTCAAACAGTTTCTGAGGGCGATCTTATAGTAGCCTGCTGCTTGACAACTGCTCTTGCGCCCTGCGAATATTTTTTTCTACTATGCATCCAGCCGCTCACGACACGACAATAACAGCAAAGCCGTTCCTGAAGTGGGCAGGCGGCAAAACGCAACTGCTGGACCAACTGCGGGGCTACTATCCACCGGAAGTGACAGACGGCAGCCTCACCCGCTACGTAGAACCGTTTGTAGGCGGCGGCGCCGTGTTTCTGGATGTTATGCAGCGCTGCGCTGCCTGCGAGGCGCACCTGTTCGACATTAACCCTGAATTGAACATCCTCTACACTGCGGTGCAGCACGATCCGCAGGGGCTAATCGACCTTCTGGCGGACTACCGCCAGCGCTACGCAATGCTGGATGAAACCGCCCGCTCCCAATATTTTTATGCCGTGCGTAGTCACTGCAACAGGGGAAGGGCGCGTATTGACTTTGCCAATTTTTCGCCGGCTTGGGTGGAGCGCGCAGCCGCCCTTATCTTCCTCAACAAGACTTGCTACAACGGCCTGTTTCGTGTGAATGCCACCGGCCACTTTAATGTCCCTTTTGGCAAGTATAAGCAGCCGGCCATCTATGACGCTGACAATATTCGAATGGTGTCGCACCTGCTGCAGAGAGCCACGTTGCATGTTGGGAGCTTTGAACAGTGCGCTGATTTAGTCGACGCCCGCACCTTTGCCTACTTTGACCCGCCTTACCGGCCCCTCAGCCGCACAGCAAACTTCACCTCCTATACCACAGGGCGGTTTGACGATGCCGAGCAGCGGCGGCTGGCGGCCTTCTTTGCTCGCTTAGATGCCGGCGTTGGCGCCCGGCTGATGCTCAGCAACTCCGATCCCAAAAACAGTGACCCCAACGACAACTTCTTCGACGACCTCTACGCCCCTTTCAGCGTGCAACGGGTATCGGCAAGCCGGATGATCAACTCCGTAGCGCAGGGGCGAGGCAAAGTTACCGAGATTGTTGTCATCAACTACTGACACTTCAGTAGAAAATTCTGTGCCTTCACCCCATCACCCGCAGCAACTGCCCTTCTACCAAGGAGAATCCGGGCCGGCGCAGTTCGGCCAGCGTGACGGTGCGCTGCGACTCGACCTCGGCGTTAAAGCAGTCGCTGTCCCAGCAGGTGAATAGCTCTACGGGGCCGGCCGCCAATCCCTGCTCCGCCAAGTCGACCACGCGCTGAAAATCTTCCCACGCTGTATGAGCGGCAGCCGTCAGCACACTGCTTGTCTCTCCAGCGCGGGGTGTATCCGCTGTGGTGCGCAGCCCGCAAGCGCAGCCATAGCGTGAGGTGACGTCGTAGGCGTAGGGCAGTGTCATCAGCCGCTTGTGGTAAGCAGCGCCGCGCCGGTTGGTCAGATCAAACACGGCGATATGACGATGTTCGGCGTCAAACGGTGTGGTCGGCAGCGGACAGCCTGCCGCCAAAGTCATGAGCAGACACATAGACAAACCTCCAGTCTAACGACTTCACCAATTATCACTGCCAATTATCATTGCTGAATGAAATGCTTGCTGCACACACATTCTTTCTCTCTGCAATCAGCATAGCACCAAGCGCGCGGCATCTTGCTGATCGTTGCCTTTCAACTGCTTTCCTCCCTATCCCTCCTTCTCCGCCGCTATATGGCTGTCCTTACTGTATCTCTAGTTTCCGCTAAATCAGAATGACTCTACTCGATGATTTGACCAAGCCGACTATTTGTGCTTACGGGAATTTGCGCATAGTCGGCTCTGTTGAGCCACAAAATCGCCGACATTGACAACATTTAGCGACTGGCGACCTGGACTCTTCTATATTTCTGCAATTTGCTGCCGACGTTCAGACCAGAGCTAACGTCGTTATTCGCCAGTATGTTGGCAGCGCTTATCTCGAAATCTCTACATATAATGGTGTCCACAAATCAAACCACTGCATGTTGTGTCAAATTCCGGTAAGCATTGATTCCGATTTACCGGAAACTAGAGTGTATAATGGACTGTACAATGGGCCGCACCTAGATTCTTACAGCTTGTCATCTATCTAATCAGGAGATGCTTATGAGCAGCGCCGACTACATGCGCCCCGGCTTTCAAAGCGTAACGCCATATCTGATTGTCCAAGACGCCTCACAGTTGATCGAATTTTTGATCCACGTCTTTGACGCCCAAGAACTGCGCCGCGACCTGCACGCAAGCGGCAAGCTCATGAATGCCGAATTGCGCATCGGCACTTCCGTTGTAGAACTGGCCGAGGCCAGCGATGCGTGGCCGGCGATTCCGGCTGCACTGCATGTTTACGTGCCGGACACGGATGCCGCCTACGCACGCGCGCTGGCGGCAGGGGCCACTGTACTTTATGCGCCGGAGGAAATGAGCTACGGAGAACGCAGCGCCGGTGTCAGAGATGCGCACGGCAATCACTGGTTTCTAGCGACCTACCGCGGCGAGGGCTAGCCGGCGACCGCTCCTCTCCCCTCTATCCGTTTGCCAATATCCCCAGCCAATTAGCCCGCCGTTTCGCTGCGTGCTACAATCGCTTGTCGGCTTGCCTGCTGCAAGCGAGGACTGATCGCGCATGAGTACAGCTATCGGAAAGCATATCGCTATCAGCGATTGGGGAGAATGCCGTATCACGGTCGTGATCCCAACCTATAACGAAGCGGACAATCTGCCGTCGATGAGCGAGGCGCTGCTGGGGCTGGAACTGCCTCACCTGCAACTGCTGATTGTGGACGACAATTCACCCGACGGCACCGGTGCAGTGGCGGATGCCTTGGCCGCCCGCTACAATGCCGGGCTGGCTGAAAACGAGCGGCTGCGCGTGCAGGTGATCCACCGCCAAAGCAAGGGCGGCTTGGGCACGGCGTATGTGGCCGGCATGAGCCGCGCAATTGCCGACGGGGCCAACTTTATCGTGCAGATGGACGCCGATTTCAGCCATTCGCCGCGCTATCTGCCACAGATGCTGGGCGTGCTGCTGGCGACCGACGCCGATGTGGTGATCGGCAGCCGCTATGTGCCCGGCGGCTCGCTGGATGCGGGCTGGGAGTGGAACCGCCGCCTGCTCAGTTGGTGGGCCAATCTCTACAGCCGCGCCATCTTGGGGCTGCGCATTCGTGACATGACGGCAGGCTACAAGATGTGGCGGCGCTCGGCGCTGCAAACCATCGGCCTGCACACCGTGCGCAGCAACGGCTACAGCTTCCAGGTGGAGATGGCCTATCTGTGCGAGAAGTTGGGGTTTCATCTGGTCGAAATCCCCATTCACTTTGAGGATCGCCGCATCGGCCAAAGCAAACTGGATATCCCAGTGAAGCTGGAATCGGCCTGGCGCACCTGGCAGATTCGCTGGCAGTATCGCCACTTGCCCCAGCGCCGGGCGCCGGGGGCGCTGCCGGGCAGGCAGATGAGCGCTGATGAGCGTGGTTGATGAAGCGACTTCACCGCTACTGGGCTGATGGGCGCCGGGCTGATGGGCTGGCGCTGCTGGGTATCCTGCTGCTGGCGCTCTTCTGGTTTGCGCCCGTACTCCTGCCGGCCCTCACCCACGCCAGCCTCCTGCCCTATGACAATCTCTACGCCTTTGAACCGTGGCGCAGCCTGCTGCCGGGGCTGATCCCGCACAACGAACTGCTGTCGGATCTGGTGCTGGAGAATGCCGTCTGGAAGCAGCACATTGTGGCGACGCTGGCGCAGGGCCAACTGCCGCTGTGGAACCCGCAAATTTTTACCGGCGTCCCCTTTTTCGCCGCCGGGCAGGCGTCCACCCTGTACCCACTCAACCTGCTGTTTTATCTGCTGCCGCTGGAAGTGGCCTATGGCTGGTTCACGGCGCTGCAGGTGGCGCTGGCGGGCGCCGGCATATATTTCTTTGGCCGCGTGCTGCGGCTGCGTCCCCTCGCCGCTCTGTTCAGCGCCGTCGCCTATATGTTCAGCGGCTTTTTGATCGTCAGCGTGGTCTTCACCATGTTTGTGGCGGCAGTGCCCTGGCTGCCGCTGCTGTTGGCGATCATCGAGTATATCGTGCAGAAGCAAGAAGAAAAGGGCGTGCGCAGCTTCCGCCCTGTTCCCTATGTGGCCGCGGGCGCTGTCGTAATTGGGCTGGTCGTGCTGGCCGGCCATCCCGAATTGATTTACTACACACTGCTGGTGGCGGGCGCCTATAGCGCGATGCGGCTGCTGGTGGCGGGCCGCCGCTTGCGCAGTATGGAAGCGGGCGCAGTCAGCCGGCGGGCTGTGGCCGGACGGCTCGCCAAGCTGGGCGGCTGGCTGTTGACGATGGCCGCTTTGGGCGTGGCTTTGGGCGCCGTACAACTGATCCCGCTGCTCGAACTGCTGCCGTTGAACTTTCGCGCCGGCTCCGCCTCGCTGCAGCAGGTGCGCGACTGGGCATGGCCGCTGCGCCAGCTCTTAACATTTTGGCTGCCAAATGTCTTCGGCAGCCCCAGCCACCATCAATGGTACGATATCTGGGCGCGCCAGTGGCAGCCGGCGACCACCAATGCCCTCGGTGAGACGACGCACACTATCTTCTGGGGGATCAAGAACTACGTTGAGGGCGGCAACTATGTCGGCATTGCCACCTGGCTGCTGGCAGCCGTCGCGCTGCTGGCGGGCGGACGCCAGGCGCTGCGCCGTGCGCCGGCTGCGGGCCGCCAGTTTCCAACCTGGTTTTTTGCCGGCCTGGCGCTGGTGTCGCTGCTCTTTGCCTTCGGCACACCCTTGTATGCCCTACTCTACTACGGCTTGCCGGGCTGGAATCAACTGCACAGCCCCTTTCGCTGGGTCTTTCCTTTTACGCTAAGCATGGCTGTGCTGGCCGGGATCGGGCTGAACTGGTTGCTGGATGCACAGCGAGCGCGCCGGGAGCCGGTGATCAGCCTGGCTGCCGGTGTGACGGCGCTGGCCGGCGCCGCCGCTCTGGCGGTGGTGATTGCCAGCGTGCTTGCGCCGGAGCCGTTTATCGCTTTAGGCGGGCGGTTGGTCGCAAGCAGTGACCTGGCGCAGATGGCGTTTGCCGATGGCGCCATGTTCTGGAGTTACCAGGCCGCCAATCTGGCCGCCTTTGGGCTGTTTGCCCTGCTCAGCGGCCTGCTTGTGCTGCTACTTGTCTTTACGCCTCCCCCACTTCGCGCGCGCCGCGCCCAGTGGCTGGCCGCTGCCCTCACCGCGCTCATCGTCGTCGATCTCTTTGTGGCGCATGGGCAGTTCAACCCAGCCACCGACCCGGCGCTGTCTCCGCTCAGCCCGCAGGGGACGCCGCCGGTAGTAACCTTTATCAACCAGCGCGAGGCGGCGCTGGCGGCAAGCGACCCCGCCGCCGGGCCGTGGCGCTTCACCACCTTTAACGCCCCCGGCGAGAAGAGCTTTAGCGCCAATGTGGGCATGTACTATGGCTGGCAGGATATCCGCGGCTACGACTCCATCATCCCACGCCAGTACGCGCAGTTGATGGGGCGCATCCAGCCGCAGGAGAATGAGCTGCTCTATAACCGCATCGGGCCGCTGTATGCTGAGCAGGGCGGCGACGTCTATGCCGTGCTCGATAATCCGCTGCTGGATCTGCTCAACGTCAAGTATGTACTGACTGAGCACGTCATCCCCAACCCAAGCTGGCAGGAGATCTATCGCGACGCCGGCATCGGGGTGTATGAGAATCGCGAAGTGCTGCCGCGTGTGCTGCTTGTGCCGGAAGCGCGTGTGGCCCCGCCGGAGCAGCAGCCGCTGGAGCAGGCTGATCTGCGCAGCATACTGTTTCTCGAAGAGCCGCCCGCGGACGCCAATGCCCTCGTCCCCGCCAGCGCGCAGGTGGCCGAGGCGCGCATCAGCCGCTACACCGCCAACGAACTCTTTGTGGACGTCAACCTGAGCGACCGCAGTTGGCTGCTGCTGAGCGATGGCTACTTCCTCGGCTGGAAAGCCTATCTGCGCCCGTTTGGCGGCGGGGAGAACGAGGAGCAGGAGCTGCAAATTCAGCGCGCCGATGGGGCGCTGCGCGCCGTCTATCTGCCGGAAGCCGGGCAATGGACAGTGCGCTTTGTCTACAGCCCTATGAGCTTCCGGCTGGGTCTCTACATCTCCTTCCTGACCTCTATGACGGTGCTGCTGCTGCTGCTCTACTGGGCGTGGGGACGCTACTACCGCCCGGAGATCGACGCCAACGACGTGCAGCGTGTCGCCAAAAACTCGCTGGTGCCGATGGGGCTGAGCCTGACCAACAAGGCGATTGATTTTGCCTTTGCCATGCTCTATGTGCGGCTGCTGGGGCCGGTCGGCACCGGACAGTACTACTTTGTGGTCGCCATCTATGGCTTTTTTGAGATCGTCAGCCGCTATGGATTGGGTACGCTGCTGACGCGGGATGTGGCGGCAGACAAAAATCAGTCCAGCCGCTATCTGACCAACGTCGTCGCCATCCGCACGCTGCTGTGGGCGCTCTGCATGCCGCTGATGGCGCTGGTGGTGCTGGGCTACCGGCTGCTGGCGCAACTGCGGCCGGGGACAGAGACGATCGGCGCGCAGGAAATCCAGGCGCTGCTGCTGCTGGGGTTGGCCATGCTGTTTGCCAACTATGCCGACGCCTTGAGCAGCATGTTCTACGCCTTTGAAAAGATGGAGTACCCGGCCGGGCTGACAAATGCCGTGGCGCTGTTCAAGGTGACGCTGGGCGCGCTGGTGCTGCTGCTGGGTTGGGGCTTTGTCGGCCTGGCGGGTGTGGCGCTGGTGGTGAACATCCTGCAGGTGCTCTGGCTGTATGCACTGCTGCGCAGCACGCTGTTTCGCCCACAGTGGCGCTGGGATTGGCAGCTGCAGCGGTCGATGCTGCACATGAGCGGCCCGCTGATGATCAACCACCTGCTGGCCACGATTTTCTGGCGCATCGATGTGTGGATTCTGCGCCCCGTCGCGGGTGCGGCGGCGGTCGGGCTGTACAGCATTGGGTTGAAATACCTGGACGGGCTGAACATTATCCCCAGTGTATCGACCATGGCCGTCTTTCCGCTGATGAGCCGCTTTGCCCGCTCCGAATCCGGCAGCCTGCTGCGCTCCTACATCCTCAGCCTGCGGCTGCTGACCATGATCAGCCTGCCGATCGCGATGGCCGTCACCTTTCTGGCGCGGCCGCTGGTTTTTATTGTGGGTGGGTCGGAGTATCTCGACGTGCCGGGGGTGTTTGACTTGTTTGGTCGCCAGATTCACTATATGGGGGGGGCGGACCTGGCCTTCCAGGTGATCATCTGGAGCATCCCGATTGGGTTTGCCAACAGCGTCACCCAGTATGTGCTGATTGCGGTCAACCAGCAGCACTATCTGACGCGGGCATTTGTCATGGGCGTCATTTTTAATGTGGTGGGCAACCTCATCTTGATCCCGCGCCTGGGCTATGTAGGGGCGGCGCTGGCCACGATCTTGAGCGAGTTCAGCCTGCTGTTCCCCTTCTATTACAGCGTGCGCCGCCATGTTGGCCATGTGCCGTGGCTGCGCGTCTTTGCGCCGCCGCTGCTGGCGACCGGATTGATGGGGCTGGCGACCTATGGCCTGCTTCTGGCCGGGGTCAATGTCTGGTCAGCCGTGGCCGGCGGCGCAGTGATCTATCTGGCAGGGCTGTTCCTCACCGGCGCACTGCGCGGTGAGGATATGGCGACCATCCTGCGGGCGCTGCCGATTGGCCCGCTGCGGCGGCTGGTGCCGGCGGAGTCCTAGCGCCATGCCCGCACATCTGCCGCCGGCTCGTCTGTTTTCTTCATGCCGGTAAAAACGGCTACTTTTCCTCAAATCCGATCTCAAACATGCTTTCCAGATCGTGCTTAGAATAGACCTTGAACGAGATGAGCGTCTCCGAATCGAGAAGACCTTCCACCTGCAACATGCGGGCGGTGACGAGGTCGGCCAGCGCGCTGTTGTTGGCAACGCGCAGGATGGCGACGAGATCATAGCGGCCGGCGACGGAAAAGACTTCAGAGATGCCGCCCACCTCGGCCAATTGCTCGGCCACATGATTGATCTGATCCCGCTCGCACTTGATGAGAACAACTGCTGACACCATAAAATAATTCCTCCGCGTGATTGGCTGCGATAGTTTAGGTGTCTAAAGTATAGCATGAGTGGATTGGGGAGGGCACTACGCTTGTCTGCGGCGCGGCCAGGGAGCAGCTAGGTGACTGCCGGTTTGTCTCCACCGTACCGTTCGTAGAGACCCTCGGCAACGACGGCCTGCAGCCGCATGGCGACGCTGTGGATGTCGACAAAGGAGTTATACAGGGGGGCGATGCCGATGCGGATGTTGTCCGGCGCGCGAAAATCCGGCAGCACGTTGCAGTCATGAATCAAGGCGAGGTCGATGCGCAGCCCCTCAGCGTGGCCCAGCGAGACATGCGAACCGCGCTGGGCGGCGTCGCGTGGCGAGTTGAGCGTATACCCCAGCGGCTGAAGCAGCGCCTGCCACAGACCGATCAGATACTCAGTCTGCTGGACGGACTTGGCGCGCAGCGCCTCGCCGCCGGCGGCCAGCAGCAAATCAACACCGCTTTCGATCAGCGCCAGCGACAGCAGCGGCGGCGTGCCGCTCAAAAAGCTGCGCAAGCCATGAGCCGGCTTGTGTTCGAGCGCAAAGTCGAAAAGATCGGCCTGCCCCATCCAGCCGGCGATGGGGTTGGTCAACAGTTCCTGCAAGTCGCGGCGGATATAGAGGAAGGCAGGTGCACCAGGCCCGCCGTTGAGATACTTGTAGGAGCAGCCTACGGCCAAATCGACGCCCGCTGCATTGAGATTCACGGGCACGGCCCCCGCCGAATGGCTGAGATCCCACAGGACGAGTGCGCCGGCAGCGTGCGCCAGCTTTGTCACCGCCGCCATGTCATAGGTGTAGCCGCTCTTGAAAACCGTATGCGACAGCGTCAGCAGCGCCACATCCGCGTCCAGCGTCTGGCGCAGCGCCTCCACCGGCCCCGCAATGCCGTCAGGAGAAGACAGAAGCTGCAGTTGATGGCAGTTGCCCAGCAGGCTGATGGCTTCCTGCGCCACATACAGATCGGATGGGAAGTTTAGATCGTCGCTGAGCACGCGCGTGCGCCGGGGGTCGCGGCTCTGCTGATAGCGCAAGCCGGCGATCAGCAGTTTGAAGAGGTTGACAGAGGTGGAGTCGGCTACAATCACTTCGTCCGCCTGTGCACCCAGCAGGGCGGCGATTTTGGCGCCGACGCGCTGCGGCGCATCCAGCCAGCCCTCGTTCCAACTGCGGATCAGTCGCTCGCCCCACTGCCGTTCAACCAGATCGCGTGCCAGGGCCACGGAGGCAAAAGGCAGCCGGCCTAACGAGTTGCCATCCAGGTAGATCAGATCGGCCTGCGGGTGCGCAAAGCGGCTGCGAAAGTGCGCCAGCGGGTCGGCGGCGTCGAGCGCCTGGGCATAGGCGAGATCGGTGCGCATAGCAAGCATCCTTTGGGCAGGCAAGGGACTGGCAGCCAAGGGAAAATTTAACGGGTGCGCAGCACGGCGCGCACCGGGCTGCCATCGCCGCCGGCAATCTTGAGCGGCAGCGCCACAAGCTCATAGACGCCGTCGGGTGCAACGCGCAGATCGAGTCCTTCCAAGATGGCGATGCCCGCCGCCAGCAGTGCATTGTGTCCGGGCAATTCTTTGCTGTCAGCCGCGTCCATGCTGGGTGTGTCTGCACCATACAGCACGATGCCGGCATTGGCCAGCACACTCACCACGCCGGGGGTCGGGTAGACAAATTTAGATGGAAATAGATCGGACGAGATGAGGCCGGCAGCGGAACGCACAAGCAGGCGCGGGGCCAGGCTCAAATCCACATGCTGCATATCCTGCGGCTCCAGTGGGCCGGCCGGTTTGCGCACCGTCACCACCTGCGCCGGCCCCCAGTAGACATCCAGGGCCGCCTGCTCCATCGTCGCACCGCTGCGCTGAAAATGGAAGGGAGCATCGGCATGTGTGCCCGTGTGCGAACTCAGCATCAGCGTGGAAAGGTTGACAAAGGCGCCCGCTTCCATCGACAGCATGATCTGCCGTGCAAAAGGCGTGTCGCCCGGCCAGACTGCCAGCGAGGCGTGAGCGTTCTGGAGATATCGATCAAGGTCATAATGGGACGATTCCGGCTGGTTTGCCCAAGTGCAGGCGAAGACGGATTATAGAACTGGCAGCCATTAGTTTACCATGATCTGCACCATGTGGCATCATGCTGAAAACGCAGCGCGGCTGGACCGCAGCGCATTATGAGAGGGCAAAGAAAGCAACGATGTTAATCGAATTGGACGGGGTACGGCCTCAGATTGCCGAAGATGTTTATATTGCACCGACCGCCGTGCTGATCGGGGATGTGACCGTAGGCGCCGGTTCCAGCATCTGGTTTGGCGCCGTTTTGCGCGGCGACACCGGGCGCATTGTGATCGGGGAACGGGTGAGCGTGCAGGACAACGTCGTGATCCATGTCAACGAATGGGAAGACACGATCATCGCCGATGATGTGCTGATCGGCCATGCCGCCGTGCTCGAAGGCTGCCGGATCGGGCGCGGCGCCCTGATCGGTATGCAGGCCACGGTGTTGAGCGGCGCACGCGTGGGCGAGAATACCTTGATCGCCGCCGGCAGCCTTGTGCTGGAGCAGGCCCAGATTCCCGCCGCCACCTTGGCCGCCGGCGTGCCGGCCGCAATCAAGGGGGAACTGCCGCTGCGCGGGCAAGAGCGGATGCGCTATGGGGCCGAGCACTATGCCACATTGGCCAAACGATATCTCACCGGCGCGCACGTCATAGAAGAATAGGCGAGCAGAAGAATAGGCGAACAGGGCCTGCTGCGCACCATCCACCTCAGCCTGTCACTGTAAGGAGTCCGCCGCATGTCAGCGTCCACGCCGCGTGCGCCCAGCCGCCACGCGGCCTACACATTGTTTGAACGCATACCCTACTGGCTGCTGGCGGCCATTCTGCTTGGCCTGCTGTTTGCCTGGCGTATCCAGACCGATGAGAGCTACAGCGTCATCTTTGCGACGGTCTCTAAAGGTGTCTGGGTTACGATCTGGGTCACCATCGTCTCCTACAGCGGGGCGATGGTGTTGGGGCTGCTGGTGGCGCTGGCGCGCGGCGCGCGCCGGCGCGCGGTCTATGAGATCGCCACCTTCTATGTGGAGATCGTGCGCGGCGTGCCCATGCTGGTGCTGCTGCTCTACATCGCCTTTGTGGTCGTTCCCGCCCTGGTGGGGGCGCTCAACTGGACAGGGCTGCAGTTGGCCGGGCTGGGGCTGGCGGCTGTCGGCGACCCGCTGGCCGGCTTGCGTGTGCGCGACGTGAGTTATGCCGCACGCGCCATTATTGCTTTGGTGATTGCCTACAGCGCATTTTTGAGTGAGATTTTTCGTGCCGGGATTGAAAGTATCGAACGCGGGCAGGTGGAAGCCGCCTGCAGCCTGGGCATGTCCCGCTGGCAGGCGCTGCGCCTGGTGGTGCTGCCGCAGGCAGTCCGCCGCGTTCTGCCGCCGCTGGGCAATGATTTTATCGCCATGCTCAAAGATTCGTCGCTGGTTTCCGTCTTGGGCGTGCCCGACATCACACGCCTGGGCAACACCTACGCCACCAGTACGTTTCTTTATTTTGAGACCTTTAACGTCGTCGCGTTTCTCTATTTGACCATGACGCTTCTGCTCACCCTGCTGGTGCGCTGGCTGGAGCGCCGCATGCCGCAAAATATGAAGTGAGATTTGGCGCTTTGTCGCGATGTTGCCATAATGGCTTGCCAGGTTGGTGCACCAGCGCCCAATGCTCGAACAGGGAACATCGGCAGCTTGACCATCGTTCGGCACTATAGCCAATTACCTTTTTGCTGGCTCAAAAAGCACACCCAAGGAGTATCCCTTGAACAAACGACTGCGATTCTTACCCATGCTTGTTTTGCCCATTCTTCTTTTCGGAGTTGCGCTGCCGGCGGTGGTGTGGCCATTGCACAGCGCCGCGGCGGCTGCGCCGGCGTCGGCCATCGAGCAAGATGCCACGCCGGAACCCATCGAAGAACCGGCTGCTGAAGTCCCCGCAGAAGTGACGCTGGAAGTTACACCGGAAGTCACACCGGAAGCAACGCTGGAAGCCGCCACAATGCAGACCGGCGCCGAGTCTGCCATTACGGTGGAGATGCTGGCCAACATGAGCTACCAATCCATGCTGGCGCCTTCGGGCGTGGTGACGCTCACCGACGGCAGCTACGAAGACAGCGTAAACCGCATTTCCGTCGGCATCGGTCTCACGCCCACCGTGGCCTATGGCGCCATCGACGGCCGCAATGCCGCGGCGGTCATTGTAGGGGAGAGCGGCGTCGGCAGCGGCCTTTTTGAGAATTTGGCGCTGGTCATTGAAGAGAGCGGCACAGTAACTAACGTCGCCGTCACGCAGTTGGGCGACCGGATTGGCGTTACAGCGCTTACCATCACGGAAAACGGCATGATCGTGGTGGACATGGTGGCCCAGGGGCCAAACGATGCCATGTGCTGCCCCACCATGCCGGTGACGCGTATCTATGCCTACAGCGGCAACCAGCTTGCGCTGGTGGCTGAAGTCGCTGCGACCATCGACGGCTCGCCGGTGGCGGAGCAGGTATTGGCTACCATTGTTGCGGCCACAGCTTATGACAGCAGCATCCCGCCCAGCGGTCAGGGCCAGCCCAAGCATCCGGTCTGGTCTTTGGACGGCAGCGAGCCGGCGCAGGTCATGGAGATGGGGGGCGCCTATGTCGCCATCTACAACGTGGCCGCCTTTGAGCAGATGTGGAACGCCGCCGGCGACAACCTGGTCGCCGACTCAATCGCTGCATTGCGCCGGCTGCTCCAGGATAAGCCGGCGGATGTGACGGCAGCCCCCATGATTCTGCCTGAGCAGCCTTCCACTGACGACATTGTGGCGCAGCTCAGCTATCTGGAGATGAGCGACGGCGGCGCCGGCGTGCGCTGGGTTGGCCGCCTGACGCAGGATGCCTCGCCTATTACCGACAACTCGCTGCGCTATTTCTTCCAGGGACTTTCGGGCGATGGCCAGCGGCTGATTGTGGCGCAGGTCCCGCTGACGATTCCAGTGGTTGCCGGCGTCTATACGGATACCATCAGCGCCGCACAGATGGATGAGGTGACAGCCGACTGGGATGCGTACATCGCCGACATCACGGCTACACTCAACGATCTGGGCGGCAGCGACTATACACCTGGGCTGGAAGCGCTTGACCAGGTGATGGAATCGGTGCGCATCAGTGAGCGTGTCAATTCACTGCTGCCCGGCATCCTGGCCAATCTCGCCTATTCTTCGACCTTGAACGATATGCCCATCCAGTTGGTTGATGGCCGTTACGAGAATATGGAGATGGGCAGCATGGCCTGGATTTTGCCTGTACCCATTGCCTATGGCGAACTGAACAGCGTCTGGTCAGCGGCCGCCCTTGTGGTTGAAAACGGCGGCGGCAGCGGCAACTTCGTCAGTCTGCAAGTTGTGCAGGCGGTGGACGGTGCACCTGTGGTGGCGGCCAGTACGCTGCTGGGCGACCGTGTGCTGGTGCACAGCGTGACAATTGCCGGCGATCAGGTTGTGGTCGACGTCACTACGCAGGGGCCAAATGACCCCATGTGCTGCCCCACCGTGCGCGTCCAGCAGTCCTATGCGCTGGAGGATGGTCAATTGAAGGCTTTGGACGAAACGCCCGTTGCGCCCGCCGCCGGCGCCGCTGAGACGATGACGGACACGGAAGTAATGACGGGAACCGATACAGTGACCGATACAGTGACCGATACAGTGACCGATACGGCAGCCGCTGCATCATTGGCGGGCACAACCTGGCTTTGGACACAGACGCTGATGAGTGACGGCGCCAAGACCACTCCCAACGACAGCGCCGCCTTTCAACTGATGTTGGGCGAGGATGGCTCTGCCGCCAGCACGACCGACTGCAACACCTTTCGCGGCACGTACAGTGCAGACGGCAGCCAGATCAAGATCGATCTCCCGCTCTCGACACGCAAAGCCTGCCCGGATGGTGCGCAAGAGAGTGTCTATATGCGCTGGTTGACCACTGTGCATTTGTTTCTCTTCGCAGACGGCAACCTGGTGTTGGAACTGCCCTTTGACTCCGGCGGCATGACCTTCGCACCGGCGGAATAGCGCTACTTGTAGCCAGTCCCTGTCTGGGGCGCAGCGATCTGGACTGCCTTGTGCTGTCCAGGCTGCTGCGCCCCCTTTTTTTGTCTGCTGCATCCCCGGCTGTTTCTTGGCAAAAGAATCCGTCCCACGTACAATAGCGGGTCTGACGCTCCCCGGCTTTCCCTGTGTTGCATTGCTTATGTTGCATTGCTTATGTTGCAGTAGTCAAAGGAGAACCGCACCCATGAATGCTGAATCGACCACGCCGCGCAACGGCGCACACGAAAACGACCAATCCAACGGCCAGTCCAACGGACCAGTCACCGGCACCTTTGCCGTCAAGGCCGGGCTGGCGCAGATGCTCAAGGGCGGCGTCATTATGGATGTCGTCACGCCTGAACAGGCGCGTATCGCTGAAGAAGCGGGCGCCTGCGCCGTCATGGCTTTGGAACGGGTGCCCGCCGACATCCGGCGTGACGGCGGCGTGGCGCGCATGAGCGACCCGCAGATGATCCGCAGCATTATGGAAGCCGTGACCATTCCCGTCATGGCCAAAGCGCGCATCGGCCACTTTGTCGAGGCGCAGATTCTGCAGGCGTTGGGCGTCGACTATATCGACGAAAGCGAAGTGCTGACGCCGGCGGACGAAGAGAACCACGTCAATAAGCACAAGTTCACCACGCCCTTTGTTTGCGGCGCGCGCAATCTGGGCGAGGCGCTGCGCCGCATTGCTGAGGGCGCTGCGATGATCCGCACCAAGGGGGAGGCAGGCACGGGCAACGTGGTGGAAGCCGTGCGCCACGCCCGCACCATGAACCGCGAGATCCGGCGGCTGCAAAATATGGACGAGGACGAGATGTTCGCCTTTGCCAAAGAGATTCAGGCTTCCTACGATCTGGTGCGCCAGACCGCACAGTTGGGCCGCCTGCCGGTCGTCAACTTCGCTGCCGGCGGAATCGCCACGCCGGCGGATGCCGCCTTGATGATGCAGCTTGGTGTGGACGGCGTATTTGTCGGTTCGGGAATCTTCAAGAGCGGCGACCCGGCCAAGCGTGCGCGTGCTATCGTGCAGGCCACCACCCACTACGCCGACCCGCTGATCCTGGCCGAAGTCAGCGTCGATCTGGGCGAACCGATGGTCGGCATCAACATCGACACCTTGGCTGACAACCAAAAGATGGCTGTGCGCGGTTGGTGAACAGGTTGGTGAACGAATGGTGACAATCGGCGTGCTGGCGCTGCAAGGGGCCTTTGGCGAACATGGTACGATGCTGCGCACGCTGGGCGCGGCTGTCGTCGAGGTGCGCAAGCCGGAGCAACTGGCGCTCGTGGATGGGCTGATCATGCCGGGCGGCGAGAGCACCACGATGGGGCTGGTGGCGGAGCGCTGGGGGCTGGTCGAGCCGCTGCGCGCCTGGGTGCGAGCGGGCAAGCCGGTGTGGGGCACTTGCGCCGGCCTGATCCTGCTCGCCGACCAGGCTGTAGGGCAGAAGCAGGGCGGGCAGCCGTTGATTGGCGGGCTGGGCGTTACGGTCAATCGCAACTACTTTGGCCGCCAGAACCAGAGTTTTGAACTGCTGCTGGACGCGCCTGTGCTGGGTGATGAACCGTTCCGGGCGCTCTTTATCCGGGCGCCGGCGATTGTGGCTGCCCTGCCGGCTGTGGAAGTGCTCGCCACGGCGCCCGGCTATGCCGAGCAGGTCATCGTCGCCGTGCGCCAGGATCAGATCCTGGCCACGGCTTTTCACCCTGAATTGACGAATGACCTGCGCTGGCACGCCTTATTCTTGGACTTGGTGGAGCACAGCTGATTTTGCCTGTTCCGCTTCCTACTGCGCCGCTTCCAGTGCTCGCATCTGCTCCGCAATGGTCTCCGGCACGCCATCGGTCTCTTTGGGCACGCTCATCTTCCAGGCGCCGGCGGCGTCTTCATCGCTGATGATGCCCTGTTCGTTGAGGATGCGCACAATGGTGTCGAGCGTTTTCTGCCCATGTGTGCGCCCCTTGGCATCGTTTCTGACCGGCGTCACCATGTCAAAATAGTTGCCCTTGCCGTTATGGCCGAACTGGCCCAGACAAATGATCTCGATTTTGCCGTCGGCCATCGTCTCGTTCCACGGCGAATTAGGCATCAGGGGCCAGCGTCCGGCGAACAGCACCCCTCCCAACGCCTGCAGCGGGTCTGCCACGCCATATAGGTGCCAGAGCTGGTCAATTTTTTTCAGCCCTGGGTCGTCAGACAGCAGGCCACCAACGGAAATAACATAGATAGAGCCGGGCAAAGCTGCCAGATATTCAACTGTACCGATGGCAATCTGCCCGCCGCCGCTCCAGCCCAGCAGAATGACGGGTTTGCCGCTTTTGGGGCGATAGCCGTTGCGCAGCAGCCCGGCATAGACCTCGTTGGCGATGCCCAGGTTGTAGACGGGGCCATAGCGGCGGTCGGCGGAGACAAACAACTGGAAGGCATTGCGCATGTTGATAATCATCGTCATGATGGCCAGCTTGCTGCCGGGAGTCTGGGCGATCTTTTCCAGCCGCCGCCACAGCCAGGCAAAGCCGCGCTGGCCGGTCAACCCATTGTTGGCCACCGAGTATGGGTAGATGTCACTGATGATTTTGCCGTTGGCCAGCCGCTTGTTCAGACCATAAATGAACGGGTACTCTTCGGCGGGAACGGAGGTGCCCGATATGGCGCCGATGCCGGACAGGTAAACCAGGTAGAAGTCGGCGTCGTCCTCGCCTTTTCCATCCTCTTCGTCGCCGCTGATTTCGTGCTTTTTGGGCGGCTCCGCCCCCCAGCCGGCCCACCAGCCGAGTGATTCCATAGGCGCTAAGGCCGCAGTTACAAAAATAAGGGCAAAAAGACCCACCACCAAAAGTACAATCATTTGGCGACTTCCTTATAAGCGGCAATCTCATCGGCGCCGCTGAAATGCAGCAGTATATCTTCCGCTGTGGTCTCCATCTTGGAGCCGGTCACGATCTGGAAGATTTTGTTGCGCAGCGCCATGACCGGTCTGCCGATGGTGTTGTTGAGGGCGAGGCTGGCCAGCCAGCCGAGGCCGACGCAAAGCAGAGCGCCCCAGAAGCCAATCTGAAACTGGTTCTCCACAATCGCAAGCAGGATCAGGAAGCTCCAAATGTTGAGCAGTTTGCCGATAAACGGCCCCATCCAGGGGATGAGGATAAAAAAGCCAAAGACCAGCGGCGCCGTGCTCAACCCCACCATGCGAATAAACTGGCCCAGCGGCGGGTTGACGGAGAAAAGGACAAAGCCCGTCAACCATACGACAACGCCCCACACGACGTAGCTGACTATAAAGATCAGCCCATTGACCAGCAAACTGATCACAAAGCGGTTTTTGCGCACGCGGTTGATAAACAACACGGCGCTGTGCCCTAGCAGTGTGGAGGCGCCGGCCAGAAAGACGATCCCAGCCACCACCCAAGCCGAACGTTGGTACTGTTCGACGAACTGAAACGCCTGCGGGTCCAGCCTGAGCGAGTAGGTGATCCCTTTCCAAAGGTAATCAAAATACATCCAGATACTCTGCATGAAATCCATCATAGAGGGACAGCCATCCTTTGCCGTTGGGCAATTGCAGCCTAGAGAAAGTCACACCAAAAGGCGTTTTTTGTTACAAGGCCATTGTACAACTCTTCACACCGGCTGCCATGCGATGAACTGCCGCAAAATGTTGTATGGCTTCCCTGTGGGCGTGTGCTACACTTTGGCTCGACAAACATCTGTGGGCATCAAGCCCACTTTTTTATTCACCCGGCCTATTCTGGGCAACTGCGTCACCATTCTGAGGCGACATATGGCAAATACAGCAGACCACTTGGCGCCGGCGTCCAAACCGGCCGCCAATTTTGAAGAGGCGATGGCGCGCGTCAAGGCGCTGCAGGCCAAAGATGGCACAGCCGTGCGACCGGACAGCGGTACGCGGCTCTGGTCGCAGGGTGCACAGGCTGAGCATGTTCTTGTGTACTATCATGGCTACACCAATGCGCCGCCGCAGTTCAAGCTTCTGGGCGAAGATCTGTTTCAGATGGGCTATAACGTGCTCGTCCCACGTCTGCCCTATCATGGACTCCAGGACCCCATGACAGAGGAACAGGCCAGACTCACCGCCGAAGATTTGGCGGCGATGACTCAAGAAACCGTCGATATTGCGCAGGGGCTGGGCAAAAAGGTGACGATCGCCGGGCTTTCCGGAGGCGGTGTCATGGCGGCCTGGGCTGCGCAGTTTCGCACCGATGTCGATCTGGCGGTGGTGATAAGTCCTGCCTTTGGTCTGCCGTTTGTGCCGGGTTGGGTGAGCAGCCTGTTCCGCAGCAGCGTTCCCCACTTGCGCAACTTTTTCATCTGGTGGGACCCGCGCGTCAAAGACAAAATCGTCGGCCCGGCGCATGCCTATCCGCGTTTCAGCACCAAGGCGCTGGCGGAAACGTTTCGTTTCGGCAAGGTCGTGCGGGAGGCGGCCCAGCACGCTAAGCCGGGGGCCAGGCGGATCCAAATGATCCTGAGCGACTTCGACACCGCCATCCACCTGCCTACCGCACGCAAGGTGGCCGCCGACTGGCGTGAGCATGGCGCGCCCGTCTCCCTTTACGAGTTTGCCAAAGAGCTCAAGGTTTGGCACGATATGATCGATCCGGAGCAGTCTACGCAGCAGATCGATGTTGTCTATCCGGTCGTACTGCCGCTGCTGACCCAGGACGCCTGAATCCGCGCACGAAGCAGGTAAGGGAGGCGCTCGCCAATGGCTGATATTGCCGTTGCGCTGCAAAATGTCTGGAAGCGTTTCCCCGCTCCATCGGGCGAAACGGTGGTTGCGGTTGAAGATATCTCTCTGCAAATTAAAGATGGTGAATTCTTTGCGCTGCTCGGCCCTTCCGGCTGCGGCAAAACCACCACGCTGCGCATGATCGCCGGCTTTGAACTGCCGAGCGAAGGCGAAGTCTACATTCATGGCCGGGCGATGGGGCGCACACCGCCGTATCAGCGCCCGGTCAATACCGTCTTCCAGAGCTATGCGCTCTTTCCCCATATGACCATCGGCGAAAATGTCGCCTTTGGTCTGCAGATGAAAAAAGTCGCTAAGCCGGAAACCGCAAAGCGTGTTGAAGAAGCACTGGCGATGGTGCGGCTGCCGGGCTATGAGCAGCGCAAGCCCAAACAGCTTTCCGGCGGTCAGCAGCAGCGTGTGGCGCTGGCGCGCGCCCTGGTCAATCGCCCCGAAGTGCTTCTGCTCGATGAGCCGCTGGGTGCGCTGGATCTCAAGCTGCGCAAGGAAATGCAGATCGAGCTGAAAAGATTGCAGCGTGAAGTGGGTATTACCTTTATTTTCGTCACTCACGACCAGGAAGAGGCGCTGACGATGAGCGACCGCATTGCGGTTATGTCGCAAGGGGTGGCGCTCCAGGTGGGGAATGCCAATGACATCTACGAGCATCCCAACTGCCGCTTTGTAGCCGACTTTATCGGGGAAACCAACTTCTTGGAAGGGCGAATTGCCGAAAGGGAAGGCGAACAGGTCAAAGTCGATCTGGCCGCCGGCGGGGCCGTCTGGGCCACCACGCTTGCACCCCTTGCGCTGGGAACGGCTGTCAGCATCGCAGTGCGCCCGGAAAAGATGCGCATTGGCCGCCAAACGGAAAACGCCGGTAATCAACTGGGCAATCAACTGGCGGGGCGAGTGACCAGTATTGTCTATATCGGCACCGACACTCATTATGGCATCACCCTGCCTAACGGGCAGGAGATGCGCGTGCGCGAGCAGAACTCTTCAGCGGAATCGCGCTTGCTGGCCAAGGAAGGTGAGCCGGCCATGATCCACTTTACACCCGCCGCAGCACGCGTCCTGACGGAGTAGCCCATGCTGCAAAAGCTGCGCGAGAACCGTTCTCTGCAAGGCATCCTGCTGATGACGCCCACCCTGCTCATCATGTTTGCGCTGTTGATCATCCCCCTTGTGTTGACGGTGATCACCAGCTTTGGCCAGCGTGACCCCGATGGCAACGTCATCTACACCTTTACGCTGGAAAATTACTGGCGCCTGCTCGGTTTTACCGAGGGCGGGGGATGGGATGACCTTTACCTGCGCATTCTGCTGCGCTCGCTGTGGCTGGCGCTGCAGACAACCGTCATCGTGATCGCGATGGCCTACCCGCTGGCCTATTTCATTGCGCGTTCCCCGGCCAGGCGGCGCAGCATGTTGATCTTTCTCGTGCTGGTGCCGCTGTGGACCAACTTCGTCATCCGCATCTATGCCTGGGTCATGATCCTGCGCACCCAAGGCGTGCTCAACTCCGGGCTGGGGTGGCTGGCCGGCCTGGCCAATCTGCCGTTCACCCCGTTTGATTTCTATCCTTCCCAGGGCGCCGTCTTGGTAGGGATGGTGTATGAGTTTCTGCCCTTTATGATCCTGCCCATTTTCACCTCACTGGAAAAAATCGAACCAAACCTGTATGAGGCGGCGGCTGACTTGGGGGCCAATGCGTTCTGGACCTTTGTGCGCGTAACGCTGCCGCTGTCGCTGCCGGGGCTGGTGGCGGGCACCATCCTCACCTTTGTGCCGGTGATCGGCACCTTTGTCGTCTCCGATATTCTGGGTGGGCGCCAGGTAATTTTGCTGGGCAATTTGGTGCAGCGGCAGTTCTTGGATGCGCGCAACCCGCCCTTTGGCTCAGCCGCGTCGATTATTCTGTTGCTGATGACGCTGGCGCTCACCCTCTATTACACCCGCCGCTTTGGGTTAGGCGAGGAGATTGCAGCCGGATGAACACGAGCCGCCGTTCTCCCTGGCTGACACTGACCACTGTCCTCGTCTACCTCTTTATGTATGCGCCCATCGTGGTGCTGGTGGTTTTCTCCTTCAACGCTTCGCGCACCAACGTCGTCTTCACCGGCGTGGTCAACCAAGGGCCATGCGGGCCGTTCTACTGGTACTGCCAGCTTTTTCAGAACCGTGATGTGCTAGACGCCACCCGCAACACGCTGATCATCGCCTTCACCTCGACCATCATCTCTACGGTGGTCGGCACCATGGGGGCGTTGGCGCTGCAGCGCTATACCTTCCGCGGCCGTGACTTGGCGGAAACAACCATGTATTTCCCGATCGTCACGCCTGAGATCGTGATGGGCATCGGCATTTTGGTGATGTTCAGCGCCGTGTTCGGCTGGATCAACAGCACCTTGGGGCTGCCGCCGGATCAGCGGCTCTCGCTGGGGTTGGGCACCGTGATCCTGTCGCATATTGCCTTCAGCGTGCCGTTTGTCATTCTCACGGTGCGTGCGCGCCTGCACGGCTTTGACAACCGTGTCGAGGAGGCGGCTATGGATCTGGGCGCCAACGAATGGACAACCTTTCGCCGCGTCACCCTTCCCTTGATTGCGCCGGGAGTGCTGGCCGGTGCGATGCTGGCCTTTACGCTCTCGCTCGACGATTTCATCATTACCTTTTTTACCACCGGCCCCGGCGCCACGACGCTGCCCATTTACGTGTATGGGCTGCTGCGCCGGATCGTCACACCGGAAGTCAACGCGCTCTCTACCATTTGGATATTCGTTGTACTGGTCGCCGTCGCCATCTCGCAGTGGTTTCAAAATCGCGACTGATGCGCGCATTTCATCCCCTATCAGCAGAAAGGCTTTCGCATGTCAACCCGTTTTGATCTCCGGCAGGTCATCCTCCCGCTGCTGCTGTTGTTCGCGCTGGCAGGCTGCACCGGCGCTGCAGCGCCCGCAGCTTCAACAACCGCAGATGCAGACGCTGCCTGCCCGGAAGCAGACCCCAAACTCGAAGTCACCTCGCAGGAATTAAACCTGTTTGTGTGGACCGAGTACATCCCGCAGCAGACAATCGATTGCTTTGAGCAGGTTTACGGCGTCAAAGTCAACCGCTCCGAATACTCAAGCAGCGAGGAGTTGTACGCCAAGCTCAACGCCGGCAGCGCCAACTACGACATTGTCCAGCCCACCGACTATATCGTCGAGTTGATGGTGCGCCAGGGACTGCTGCAGCCGCTGGACAAGAGCGAGCTGGCGGTTCTGGAGAATTTCGACCCCAATTATCTCGATCTGCCGTTTGACCCCGGCAACAATTACACGCTGCCGTACCAGGCCGGCGTCGATGCGCTGGTCTATAACCGTGACGCTGTAGCCAACCCACCGGCAAGCTACGCCGATCTCTGGAAGCCGGAGTATACCGGACGTATTGTGCTGCTGGACGACTCACGCGCGATCATCGGGGCGACACTGCTGACATTGGGCTACGACCCCAACACGACCGACCCCGCACAGTTGGCGGAAGCCAAAGACAAGTTGGTGGACCTGATCAAGGGCGTCAAACTGTTTGACAGCGACAGCCCCAAAAGCGCGCTGATTGCAGGCGATGTCGACCTCGGCATCACCTGGACGGGTGAGGCCATGCTGGCCCAGCGCGAGGACCCGGCTATCCAGTTCGCCTATCCCAGCGAGGGAACCGTTCTATGGCAGGACAACTACGCCATTCCTGTCGCGGCGCCGCATGTCGACGCCGCCTATGCCTGGCTCAATTACACCTTGCAGGGCGACGTCTTCTGGGAGATGTTGGCCGAGTTCCCCTATACCAACCCCAACCGCGCCGCTTTGGAATTTGCCAAGAGCAACCATCCCGAACTATACAAGGCATATATGGATTCCAACATCACCAACACCCCGGTGGATGTGCTCCAAGCAGGCCATCGGATTCATGATGTCGGCGCTGCACTGCCGCTCTACGACCAGGTGTGGACCGAGGTCAAAGGCGGAAACTGAGTGGGAGGGGAAGGAACAATGATGCTGCAAAGAGATATGCTGCCAAGAGTGCTAGCCCTTGTGTTTGTCGCGCTGCTGCTGGCGGCGTGTGGTGGGGGCGGCAGTGCAGAACCAGCCGCAGCCGGGCCACTGACTACGAGCAGCGGCTTTGTCTGTCCGGAACCGGAGCCGCGCTTGGAAATCACTTCGCAGGAACTCAACCTGTTTGTGTGGACCGAGTACATCCCGCAGGACATCTTGACCTGCTTTGAGGGGATGTACGGCGTCAAGCTCAATCGCGAAGAGTACTCCAGCAATGAGGAAATGTACGCCAAACTGAGCAAAGGCGCCACCACCTATGACCTGGCCCAGCCGACCGATAATTTCCTGCCGCTAATGATTCGCACCGGGCTGCTGCAAAAGCTGGATGCCGGCAAGCTGCCCAATCTCAAGAATATCGCGCCGCAGTACCTGCCGCTGCACGGCGACGCAACTGGCGAATATGCCGTGCCCTATATGGCAGGAACGCAAGCCATTGTGATCAATACGGCTGTGGTGGCGCAGAAGCCCAGCAGTTGGGGCGATCTGTGGAATCCGGCGTACGCCGACCGCATGGTTTTCGTAGACGACCCGCGCGTGACGATCGGGTTGGCGCTGCTGGCGGAGGGCAAAGACCCCAACACGACTGACCCGGCGGAACTGGCGGCAATCAAACCCAAAGTGGCGGAGCTGGTCAAAAATGTGCGTATTTTTGATTCGGACAGCCCCAAGAGTGCGCTGATTGCCGGCGACGCGGATTTGGGGATGGTCTGGACCGCCGAAGCCGAACTGGCCAACCGCGAGTTGGGCACGATCGAGTATATCTACCCCAGCGAGGGACAGTTCAACTTTGCCGACGGCTATGTGCTGCTGGCCGATGCGCCGCACGCCGACGCCGCCTACGCCTTCCTCAACTACACGCTGCAGGGCGACATCTTCTGGAAGATGCTGGAAGAATTCCCCTACACGATGCCCAACCAGGCGGCGCTGGACTTTGCCAAGGCCAATCATCCCGACTTGTACGCGGCGTATATGGATTCCCCCATCACCAACACACCGCAGGCGGTGTGGGAAACAGGCCACTGGGTGGAAGATATCGGCGAGGCGACGCCTCTGTACGAGCAGATGTGGACTGAGATCAAGGGCAGATAGCCACTGCAGAATACCGCCGCAGGATACCGCCGCTGCGGCAGCATCCTGCGGCGGCAGCGAGGCTGATTTCCTGCCTGGCGTTATCTTCAGTACACTGGCAGGATGGTAAACGTACAAGTAGAGCGAGCGCAGAGCCTGGTCAAGCCGCCTGTTAAGCAACCTGTTAAGCGACCAGTCAAGCGGCAGGTTCCCCGCCGGCTGAAGTGGGCGGCTGCCGGCGCAGGGCTGCTGGCGGCGGCGGGCGCAGCGGCGTTCGGCTATGCGCTGCTGGTCGAGCCGCAAAATATCGAACTAGAGCAGCTGCATCTGCGGCTGCCGGGGGCGGCTGGGCGGCTGCCGCCCGAGGGTCTGCGTATCCTGCAGATTTCCGACTCGCACTTCAGCGGGCGCCAATGGCGCGAGCAGGGCAAGATCGCCCGTGTGCAGCGGCTGGTGCGCGGTCTGGACTATGACTTGCTGCTGCACACGGGCGATTTTATCCACTACAACAGTGGGCTGGCCAACGTGGAAGCGCTGCTTGCGGTGCTGCCGCCGCCGCGCCTGGGCAGCTACGGCGTCTTCGGCAACCATGACTATACCCACTACAACATGGGGACGGCGCTGCCGCGCATGTGGCGCACCTTCGCCACCGCTGAGAAGGAACGGCGCGCCCAAGCCGGGCCGCTGCGGCGTCTCTATCTGGCGGCCAGTCACTGGCTGCGCTATGTGGGGTTTGTGCGCAACACGCCGCTGGACGGCCGCCGCACCGGCTTTAACGACCATGCCACCCTGACGCAGACGCTGGCCCACTGCGGGATGGGTGTGCTGCACAACCAAGTTGTTCACCTGGTCGATCCGCAGCGGGGGCTGGACCTCTATCTGGCCGGCATCGATGATGTCTACGAGGGCCGTCCGCGCCTGGGCGATACGCTGGCCGGCGTGCCGCAGGGTGCGCCTGTCGTGCTGCTCAGCCACAACCCCGACATCATCGCCAGCCCGCGGCTGGACAGGGTGGACCTGGTGCTCTCCGGCCACACCCACGGCGGCCAGTTGGTGCTGCCCTTCTGGGGGCCGGCCCATACCCAGTCCGCCTATCTGCCGCGCCGCCATGTGGCCGGCCATTTTCATCATGGCCGCACCCAGTTCTATATCACGCGCGGCATGGGTGAAGGCATCCCGCTGCGCTTTTGCGCCCAACCACAGATTACCTTGATCACCTTGACTGCGTGACTCCCATGTCAAACACACTCACCTATCTGCTCAATTGGCGACAGCAGCTTGTCCAGGATTTGCCCGGCGAGGTGCTCGAGATTGGCGTCGGCAGCGGGGCCAATCTGGGCTACTACCAGCGCGCCACCCACGTCTGGGCCATTGAACCGGATGCCGCCCAGGTGCGGGCGGCGCAGCGGGCGGCTGCGCGCGCGGCTGTCCCGGTTGAGGTGCGGATGGGCGTGGCCGAGGCGCTGCCGTTCGACGACCACTCTTTTGACCATATTGTCTCCAGCCTCGTCTTTTGTTCCGTAACGGAGCCGCAGCGGGCGCTGGACGAGATCGGGCGCGTGCTGCGGCCCGGTGGTGTGCTGCACATGGTGGAACATGTCCGCCCGCAGTCTCGCCTGTTGGCCGCCTACTTTTCGCTGATCACGCCGGCTTGGAGCCGGATCGCCCACAACTGCCACCTGGACCGCCCTACCGTTGCGCTGCTGCGCCAGCAGGGCTGGCAGGTGGAGATTGAGCGTCGTTTGGCCGTATTTGTCCATTTGCGCGCCCGCCAAACGTGAGCAGCCACTAACTTTGTATCCTGGGGCACGGAATCCGCCTGTGGGAAAGACTATGCTCATACAGGGAAGCACAGACTTTGTCAACTGGCTTTGTCACTGACTTTGTCATTCAATGCACAAGACAATGCACAAGAGGAGGATTCATGGCTTTTCAACTACCCAATTTACCCTATGCGGAAGACGCGCTCGAACCGCACATCGATGCGAAGACGATGAATATTCATCACACGAAGCATCATCAGGCCTATGTCAACAACCTCAACAGCGCCGTTGCCGGCACTGAGTGGGAAAACAAGAGCATCGAAGAAATCTGCCGCAAGATCGACAGTGTGCCGGAAAATATCCGCACCGCTGTACGCAACAATGGCGGCGGCCATGCCAACCACAGCCTGTTCTGGACTGTGATGGGGCCGAACAAGGGTGGCGCACCCAGTGGCGCGCTGGCGCAGGCCATCAACGCCAAGTGGGGCAGCTTTGATGAATTCAAAGCCAAGTTCAAGACGCTCGGCACGGGCCGTTTCGGCAGCGGCTGGGCCTGGCTGGTTGTCAAGGCAAACGGCGATTTGGATGCCTACAGCCTGCCCAACCAGGATAGCCCGCTCATGCAGGGCGATACCCCCATCTTGGGTGTGGATGTGTGGGAGCATGCCTATTATCTCAACTATCAGAACCGCCGGCCGGACTATCTGGACGCCTGGTGGAACGTTGTAAACTGGGATGCCGTCGGCCAGAACTACGCTGCGGCCAAGAAGTAGCATTTTGAGGGGCTGCCGGGAGGTGCAGACTTCCCGGCAGCCTGTCCAGCCATGCCTGGTTTTTGGGAATGGCTGCGCAGTTGGCGCAGCAACTCACAGTTTTCCCCGGCTGTCCCTGCCCCGCTATCTGTTCCCGCCTCACCTGTTGTTCCCGCTGTCTCTACTGACTCTACCGGCTCTTTTTCCGTTCCCGTTTTGCTTGTGCACTATTTCCCGGTTCAGGGCGACCAGATCGACCAGCGCCGCACTGGGGATGTCGGCGGCTCGCTGGAGAAGCTGCGCCGCCATACAGCGCAGACGACACAGCAGGTGATCGCGGCACTGGAACAGGGCAGCCGCTATCACGGCTATCAAAATCCCACTGCGCCGTCCAGCCTGCTCTATTCAGTCGTGGGCAGCCTGGAATACCTGGAGCCGCTGCCGGCCTGGCCCAAGCCGCGCCACCGTGCGCCGATGACCGACTACAACGCCATTATGGCGCGCATTGACGCCCGCACCTGGGTGGAAGCGCGCGGCGTGAAGGAAATCTGGCTCTGGGGTTATCATGGCGGTGTGGTCGATCTGTGGGAGTCCAACATGGCCGGCCCGTGGGGGGACATCAGCAACAGCGACCGCGACCCTACCGATCTGCCGATTTTTGCCCAAAGCTATACGGTTTACCACTACAACTATCAGCGCGGGCCTTCGGAGGCAGTCGAAGACCACATGCACCAGATTGAGGCGCTGCTGCGCCAGATCGATCCTGATCTGTTTTGGAATAAGTTCGCCGGCAAGCCGGGCGAGGGGCGCTGCGGCTGGGCGCACTACCCGCCCAACGGCGAGCGCGACTATGATTGGCGCAACCCCAAGCGGGTGTGGACGGACATTGAGGATTGGCGGCCGGACGGCGGCGGTCGCAAAATCGAGATCAACAGCGACCGCTGGCACGGCGACAGCCTGCAGTGGTTTGTCTACTGGATGCAGAATGTGCCGGGGCTGAACAACGGCATCACCTACCGCGGCCGCCCCTTGACCAACTGGTGGCGCTTTATCGGTGATTTCGACGGCGCCATGCGCGACAGGATGCGGTTAACGGACTGAAGCGTATAGGATCTGCCGGCAGCCACTTCCACAAACTCCAGCGGGAACTCTATTCAGGCTATTCTTTGGCCTGCTCCCCTCTGTACCACTCCTGAATATTCCACAGCGTGTTTTCCCAACCATTGGCTTCTACGCCCTGCAGGCTGTTGCTGTGCGCCGAGACGGTGGCGCGCGAAACGATCGGTAGGTTGACGTAGTTCTGCACAATCATGTCGTTGAGGGCAATGGCCAGGCGCGCCCGCTCGACCGTGTCGACGGCGGCGCGTAGTTCAGCATACAGGGCGTCATATGTGGCACTGCACCAGCGCTCAATGTTGGGACGCAGCCATGTGTTTTCGCGCGCAGCAATATTGCTCTCCCCATCCACCCGGCACAGCCACACAGCCAGGTAAGACTGCGGGTCAGGGCTGTCCGGCCCGTTGGCAAACATGGCCATGTCGGCGTAAAACTTGCCCAACGTGTCAGGGCTGGCCGGGTCGCCGCTAAAAAAGACAGCCGACTCCACATTTTTCAGTTCGGTCGCCACCCCAATCTGCTGCCACCA
Organism: Caldilineales bacterium; assembly: GCA_038205395.1. GTDB lineage: Bacteria > Chloroflexota > Anaerolineae > Caldilineales > Caldilineaceae > Fredericiella. Next base: position 11,480 of record JBBRBX010000048.1, on the reverse strand, counting down.
CTGCTGCACCAAGGCTTGAATCTTCTGGCGCACCGAACTGGTGGAGGTTTGGAATAGGACGCGCAGTTCCACGCCCTCCTTTTCCCGTACACCGTCGCCGTTGCTGTCGATCCAGCCGGCGGATTGCAGCAGTTGCTGCGCGCCGGCAATGTCCTGCTGCAGGCAGCCGTCATTGTTGGGCGAAACCACAGCCGGCGGCCCCGCCAGTATATTGCAGGTGGGTGCGCCGCCGACGCCAAACAACTGTTCGGCGATCAGTTTGCGGTCAACCGCCATTGACAGAGCCTGGCGCACGGCCGGATCGGTCAAAAACGGATGAGGATTGGGGTCATCGGCGCTCCACTGTGAGCGCTCATCCCCCAGGGCTGGGTCAGGGTTGGTAAAGTTAAACATGATGCGTTCGACATTGCCGGCAAAGGCGCTGGCGACTCGCCCACGCCCGCCTGCCACCATCGGTCCCAGCACAGCCGGCTCCACCAGCAGATTCCAGGCGTAGTCCGCCTCGCCCGTTTCGAGCACGGCGCGTGCGGCGGCGGTGGCGTCTTCCGCCCCACGGATTACGACGGTGGCAAAGTGCGGCTGGCCGGCCACCCGGTAGTATGGGTTGGCCTGGTAGACCACGGTGTCATTGGCCCGAAAGTCATCTACCACATACGGGCCGGTGCCGATGGGCATGGTGTTCTGCTCGCCGCAGCTTTGCGCCGCTTCGCCGCGGCAGAGAGCAAACTGCGCCTCCTGCAAGATGGGGGCCAACTGCCCGGAAAATACGCTATACGGATAGGGCTGCGGGCCATCAAAGGTGATCTTGACCGTCTGCGCGTCCAGCGCCTCCACTTGGGTTACGCCGGCAAAGGTGCCCAGCGTGCCGCAGCCGGTGGCGGGGTCCGTGCAGTACTGCCAGGTGAAAACAACATCGGCGGCAGTAAAGGGGGAACCGTCAGACCACACAACATCCGGGCGCAGCGCATAGGTGATGCTGGTCAGGTCGGCGGCAATGCCCCCATTCTCCAGCGTGGGCACTGCGGCGGCCAGCACCGGCAGCAGCGTGCCGTCCGGTTTTTGCTTGACCAGCGGCTCCAACACCAGCGACGCCGCCTGATAATCTTTGATGCCGTTGGCCAGATACGGGTTGAGCAGCGAAATCTCCTGCCAGTAGACCAGCACCAGTTCGCCGTCCGCCCCGCGTCCGCCCGCTTCGGCTGCAGCCGCTTCTGTCGCGCCGGCGTCCGGCGCCGCTGTGGGCTGGGCAGGCGCTGCCGCCGGGTTGGCGCAGCCGGCGATGACCAGCAGGGCGCTTGTCAAGAGGACGAGTTGTATGCTCAAGCGTAAACGCATTGCTATCTCCTTTGCGCAGACTCCGGACGCCCCCAAAAGCGCCGGAAAGTGAAGTGTCGAAGCAAGAAGTGGCTCTCTGCCACTTCTCGCAAGGATGGATTATAAAACAGTCTGGAACAATCAGCTTCTCTGGCGCGGGTCCAAGGCGTCGCGCAGACCGTCGCCCAGCAAATTAAACCCAAGCACGGTCAGAATCAGCGCAAAACCGGGGAAGATGATCAGATGGGGGGCAGAGAAGACCTGGTTGCGCTCCTGGCCGATCATGGAACCCCACTCCGGCGTGGGCGGCTGGGCGCCAAGCCCCAAAAAGGAGAGCGCCGCCGCATCCAGGATGGCCGTAGCGATGCCGAGTGTGCCCTGCACGACCAGGGGCGTCAGCGCGTTGGGGAGGATGTTCTGAAAAAGGATGCGGCGCGAACTGGAGCCAATCGAATGGCCGGCCAGCACATAGTCCTGCTGCTTGATGGACAGCACGCTGGCGCGCATGATGCGGGCATAGACCGGAATGCTGACGATGCCGATGGCCAGCAGGGTGTTGAGCAGCCCCGGCCCCAGCACCGTCACGATGGCGATGGCCAGAATCAAACTGGGGAAGGCCAACAAAATATCCATCACCCCCATCAGCAGCGTATCGGTCCAGCCGCCGACAAATCCAGCCAGGGAACCGAGCGTAGCGCCGATAATGATGGCAAAACCGACGGAAAAGATACCCACAATCAGCGAGAGGCGCGCCCCAAAGAGAACGCGGCTGAACAAGTCGCGCACGTTGCCGTCGGTGCCGAAGAGATGCTGTGGCTGGTCGGCAGGGCAACCGAGGGCGTGGATGCAAGGGGCCGCGCGTTTCGTGACGTTCTCGATGCCGATCAGGGACTGGATGGGGTCATGCGTGGCCAGCACCGGCGCCAGAATGGCGATCAGCACCAAGCTGCCTAGCAGCACCATCCCGATGATGGCGGATCGCCTGTGGAAGAGCCGGCTCATGGCGTTGCTCCACAGGCCGCGCGGTTTGGTGTTAAAGATCGGCTCCACTTGCTGGGGAGCGTTGGCAACAGCAGATGTGCTCATAGCGGATTTACTCAGCTAACCCAGGCGAATGCGCGGATCGAGGAACGCGTAGGAAATATCGACCAGCAGGTTGACGACGACGTAGGTGAAGGCGATCACCAGCGTAAAGCCTTGAATCACCCCATAGTCGCGTGAAGAGATGGCTTCAAACAGCGTTTTGCCCACGCCGGTCAGGCCAAAAATGGTCTCCGTCAAGATGGCGCCGCTGAGCAGTCCACCCAATGACAGGCCAATGATGGTCACCACCGGCAGCAGCGCATTGCGCATGGCGTGGCGGAAAACGACGGAGCCTTCGTTAAGCCCCTTGGCACGCGCGGTGCGCATGTAATCCAGGTTCATCACTTCGAGCAGGCTCGAGCGCGTCATACGGGCGATAATCGACATGGGCACCGTGGCCAGGACCACTGTCGGCAGAATGAGATGCCGGATCGATTCGCCTACCAGCTTCCAGTTAAAGGTGACGAGGCCATTGACCAGATACATCTGCGAAAAGAAATCCAGCAGCGTCCGCAGCGGCCCTTCCAGGTTCGTCAACCCCCACACTTCGGTGATCGTCGGCACGCGCATGCCGGCCGGCAAGCGGCCTGAGGGGGGCAGCGACAGCGGTGTGTCCTTCAACACCACTGCAAATAGATAGGCCGCCAACAGCCCCAGTACAAAGACGGGAATGGAAACGCCCAGGTTGGCAAACATCATCGTGGCCACATCCACGGCCGAGTTCTGCCAGTAAGCGGCCATAATGCCCAGCAGCATCCCAAAGAAGGTTGCCACTACCAGCGACGTGAGCGCCAGCTCAATCGTCACTGGCAACCGTTCGGTGAGCATTTCCGTCACGGGGCGGCCAAAGCGCATCGAGTCGCCTAGATTGCCGGTGACCACCCGCCCCAGATAATAGCCAAACTGCACGGGGATCGGCTGGTCCAAGCCGTAGCGCTTAAAAAAAGCGTCACAAACCTGCGCTGTAGCCTTTTCCCCCAGCATGGCGCGGCAGGGGTCGCCTGGAATCAGGCGGTTGAGCAAAAATACGAGAAAAAGAATTCCAATCAGGACTGGGATGGCGAGCGCAACCCGCCGCATAATATAGGCAAACACAATAGGCGCTCCGCATGACTCTACGAACCGTTCAGACAAACAGGGGGCAGAGGGGTAGAGAAACCGAGTTTCCCATCGAAACTCGGTTTCTCAATTCACCCAATTACCAGTTCACAGCTTTTCGCCGCCGCTTACTCAGCCGGCGGTGCGTTCAGAAATTGCCCGAACAAGCCGGAGAAGTAGGTAAAGCTGCCGTCACGACCGACATGCAGCGGGTGTTGGACATCCCACTGCACCGCAAAGGAGAGCACAACATCGTTAGCGTCAAGTGTGGCGCCGTTATGGAACTGGACGCCATCGCGCAGCGTAAAGGTCCACTCGGTCAAGTCGTCGCTGGCGGTCCACTCGGTGGCCAAGGCCGGAATCACCGCGCCGGTGCCCGGCTCATAGGCCAACAGCGACTGCATTACCTGCTCAACCGCACGCAGGGCTTCGCCGTCGCTCTCGTCGGCCGCATAGAGTCCTGGCGGCTCGCCGTTCTGCATCCAGACAAAGGTGTCGCGCCCGCCCGGATTCATCAGCGCAAACTGCTCGGCGCCGATGTCTGAAGCGTAGGCGCCTTCGACGTCAGCCTTGAAGGCTGCGCCGCTGCCACCGTGGGCAATGGGGATCATCGGCACGTGCTGCTTAATCAACTCATTGGCCGTATCGTAGAAGGGCTGGCGTGCTTCGGCTGTGGCCTGCATACCGCCGTCTTTGAGCGCTTCCCAGATGTCGGGGAAGCCGGCGCCGAACTGGGCGGATGAGCCCTGGCCAAAGTGGAAGTCAAGGAAGTTGGTGGCATCCGGATAGTCGGCGCCCCACCCCAGCATATGGAAGCCGTCGACCTCACCACGGTCGGTTGCGTCCAGAAACGCGCCTGATTCCATCGCAACAATGTCGGCCTGGACGCCGATGTCAGCCAACTGCGCCTGGATATCCTGCGCCACCACACCCGGATTGGGCAGATAGGTGCGCACAACGTCGCGGTAGGTGATTGTGGTCTTGAAGCCGGGCAGTACGCCTTCTTCTTCTAGAATCTTCTTGGCTTCTTCCGGATTGTAGTCGTACCAGGTCTGGCCTTCACTGTAGCCGAAGATGGCCGGCGGCATAAACTGCGTGGCCACCGACGAAGCCGGCGGATAGAAGTTGTCGACAATGCGCTGGCGGTCGATGGCCATGGCAAATGCCTGGCGCACACGCTCGTTGTCGAAGGGCGGGTACTTGTTGCTCATGCCCAGGTAGAAAATGTTGGTGCCGGTGCGTAAGGGCAGTTGCAGGGTGGGGTCCGCTTCAATGTTGGCGAAATCATCCGGGCCGGGGTTGTCGATGCCGTCCACCGTGCCTGCCTGCAGTTCGACCAGGCGCTGGGCGCTTTCGGCGCTCCAGCGGAAGACCAAGGTCTGTGGGATGGCCGGCTCGCCCCAGTAGTCGTCAAAGCGCTCAAAGATGATCTGGTCGCCGCGCCGCCATTCCGTCACCTTGTAGGGGCCGGTGCCGTTGGGCTGGTCGATCAGGTCGCCGCCGCCGCCCGTAGATTCCAGGTAGTCAGCGTCGTTGATCGAAAACGATGAGAACGCTACCTTCGAGGGGAAAGCCGGGTCTGGGTAGCAGAGCGTGAACTTGACGGTCTTGGCGTCAATGGCCTCGATGGACTTGAATTCGCCGCCGTAGTCACAGTTTTCGGCTGCATACGACATCGGTTCAAATGGGCCGGCGGGTGCAGCTTCGGTCGCCGCTGCTTCTGTAGCGGCCCCCTCGCCTGTGGCCGGGCCGGTGGTGGCCGCAGGTGCGGCGCAGCCGGCAATCAGGCCGATAAGCAAGACGGCGCTCAGCAAGAGCGACAGTTTGCGCGAACGCATGATGGCTCCTTTCCTAACACTATGGGGATTTTTAGGGTAACAGAATAGATGCCTGAACAGCAGCGGTCAGGTTAAGTTCTATTTATACTCGACAGGCGCGTTATTGCCAAAACGAATATTGGCTACAAGCCTGCACTGCTCCCGAATGACCTTGGCTGCGGCAGGCAGGAGCGCGTTTCCCCGCAAGCATGTTTAGCCTTTGTTATGCTGCCGGCCATAGGCACGTAGGCGTGCCTGCCGGCGCAGCACATGGGTGTGCTGCCTACGCGTGCACGGGACGCGCCTGCAGAGCGCTCAGCATCTGGTACAGCCCGCGCAGGGGGTCGAAGGCACTGGCGTAGGCCTCCACATAGGCGCTGTACTGCTCATGCTGCGCCGCACGCGGTTCAACTCGCTCGCCGGTGGGGCTGAAGCGGCGCGCGGCGGCGGCCAGGTTGGGATACATGCCCACCGCCGCTCCCGCCAGCAGCGCACAGCCCAGCGCCGCCACATCGGCGCGGGCAAGCCGCACATAGGGGACGCCCAGCACATCCGCTTTGATCTGGTTCCATACGTCGCTCTCGGCCCCCCCGCCGATCACCCGCACCTCGCTGAACTGGACATCCGGCACATACGCCCGCACCACCGCCAGCGCCGCGGCATAATCATAGGCGATCGATTCCAGCACAGCTCGGTAAAAATGCGCCCGCGTGTGTGTCCAGGTAAAGCCGATCCACGCCCCGCGCACGTCCGGGTCGCTGGGACAGGCGCGCCCCACCAGATGCGGGATAAAGAGCAGCCCCTGCGCACCGGGCGCAACCTGCGCCGCGGCCGCGTCCAGCTTTGCATAAGCGGACTGCCCCGGCTCCGCCTGTCCCTGCGCCGCCTGCGCCATCTCCGCGCCGCCAAACTGGTCGCGGTACCAGCGGTGGGTCAGCCCGCCGCCGCTGATATACATCATCGGATACCAGTGGTCTGCACCCAGCGGCCCTGCCAGCGGCTGCAGCATGCCGGCGCGCGTATCGGCGAAGAAGCTGTCCAGACAGGTCGCCAGCACAGGAAAGGTGCCGGCCACATCCACCAACTGCCCCAGCTCGACCAGCCCAGCCCCCAGAAAACCCGCCACCTGGTCGCCCGCGCCCGCCACCAGCGGCACGCCCGCGGCCAGCCCGCACGCCGCGCCCGCCGCCGCCGACAGCCGCCCCACCACCGACGTGGCGTCCACAATGCGCGGCAGCCTGGCCAGGGGGATGCCGCACGCCTCCGCTAGCTCCAGCGACCAGCGCCGCTGCGCTGTATCGCTGACGCCGCTCCAGGTCAGATAGGAGGGGTCGATAAAGGCGTCATCCGCATCCAGCTCGCCCATGCGCCCCGCCACATAGGGGGCCAGCAGCAGCACCTTGTGGATGCGGCGGTAGAGTGCGGGCTGCTGATCCTGCCACCACAGCAGGCGCGGGGCCAGAAAGGGCAGCGCCCCGTTGCGCGCCACCAACTCGTCCCCCACGCGCGCCTGCATGGCCGCCACATACGGCTGGTAGCGGTTGTCCAGGGCGGAAGGATACCAGGGCGTCAGCGTGCTGCCGGCCCGGTCGATGGCGATGGCGCCGGCCATCTGCCCGTCAAAGGCAATCGCCGCCACCGCCGTGGGGGACGCGCCGCTTTTGTCCACCACCTCGCGGATCGTCGCCAGCGCCGCAGCGTAGAAGGCGTCGCCGCTCTGCTCGGCAATGCCGGGCGCGGGCTGGTGCAGCGGCGCCGCACGCACAGCCGCGGCCAGGGCGCGGCCCTCGCCGTCAAAGAGCGTCGTCTTGACCGCGCTGGTGCCTAAATCGACCCCGATCAGATAGTCGCCCGCCATCTAGCCGCCTTCCCAATAGGCGCTGAACAGCGCCTGTTCGGCAGCGGCCGTCCAGCGCTCGCCTGCGCCCAACCGGCCATACACCGCCGGCAGCATATCCGCCAGCTCAGCCAGGCTGTAGAGCGGCAGATCGACAAGCTGCGGGAAGATCAGCACCTTGCCCGCATAGCGCTGCTCCATCACTGCCTGCACGCAGCGCTGCAGCGCGGCCAGCCCGCCCACCGCCGCCACCGTCTGCGCCGCGTCCAGCATCCCGCGCTCGATTTTCTCCAGCACGCGCAGTTGGTCGGTCACGCCCGACCCGCTGCTGCCGGTGAACTGCGCGCCGTACAGCGCCGTCCAGTCGAGCGGCAGGTGCAGTTGCGGCCCAGCGGGCACGCCGGCAAAGACCACCAGCAGCCCGTCGTGCGCTAAGTGGGGCAGCGCCGCCGCCACCGCCGCCGGGTCGGGGACCACCACCACGATGTCGTCACAGCCGCGCCCGCTGCCCAGCCGTTCGATCTCCTGCGCCAGCCGCGCCGGTTGGGCGGACGGGCTGAACGCCACCAACTCTACCCCGGCGGCAGCGGCGGGCGCGGCGAAATCTCGCTGCAGTTGGTCGAGCCGCGCCTGGCCGCGATTGGTGGCGATAATGGCGTGCGGGCGATCTTCCATCTGCAGGGCGCGCTGGATGTGCATCCGCCCCATCGTCCCGCCCGCACCCACAATCCAGGTCAAGCCGCCGCCGCGCAAATCCGAGCGGTTGGCCGCCGCGCCGTAGGCCGCCGCCACATCCGGGCCGCGGCAGCCCAACAGCGCCACCTGCCCATAGTGCAGCTTGTGCATCTCCACCGCGGCCGGCGCCTCCAGCGGCTGGGCGAGCACTAAGTTGAGCGTGCCGCGGTCGCCCAGCGCCGCCACCGCCGCCGCCACAGATGTGGCCTGCGGCGGGTTGAGCAGGATGATGTCGTCTATCCCTACCGCCGTGCCCGCAGCGGAACCCGTGCCAAACTCCTGCCGGATGGCCGCGGCGGTGGCGCCGTTGCGCACAAATACCCGCGCACCCTGGCTCTGCAGCGCAGCGGCGAAGGCAGGCGGCACGTCGCTCAGCACCAGCGTGGCGCTGGGCAGCGGGCGGCTGAGCGTGTAGGCGCGGCCATCGCCCGCCCGGCCGGCGATCCACAGCAGACCACCTTCTTTGAGCTGCAGCCGGCGCGCCGTGGGGCTGTAGGCCACATCCACGCACGCCCACGGCTCCAGCAGCGCGATATCGGCGTAGCTCAACTGCGGCGGCACGCGAAAGATATAGCTGCCGCCGTCGCCCGCCAGTACACGGCGGTCCAGCAGGGTGTACTGCGCCATCGCCCCGGCAATATTCACGCCGAAGATGACGCGCTTGCCGTCTTGATAGACATCGGGCTGGATGCCCAGCCGCTCACCCACACGGTACTGCCCCTGCCAATGTTCGCCCACCGTCACCACGGTCAAGGCCGCTTCATGGCCAAGCTGCGCCGGGTCGGCGGCCCAATCGCGCGCCGCAAAGAGGGGATAGTCGCGGCCCAGCCGCACCATTTTGGCATCGGAGGCGCACAGCCCCAGGGCGTCGACGCGCACCAGCAGATCATCGGGGCCGCAGACGGGCAGCGGCTGCGCTACGGGGCCGCCGTCAACGCCCAGGCTCGCCAGCCCCGCCCCACTAAACGGCCAGGCAAGCTGGGAGCCGGGCAGGGGTTCCTGGGCCTGCCGGTACTGCTGCCAGCGTTGGCTCATCAGGTTCTTTTGCACGGTGGACGCTCTCACTCAGGTATTCTCACTACTCAGATATCTGCCTACGATGACATCATCACGCCGCCGTCGGGGGCGATGGCCTGGCCGGTGATCAGCCGCGCGCTGTCGGAGAGCAGGAACTGCGCCAGGCCGGTGAGGTCCTCGATGCCGGTGAACTGCTGCATAGGGATCTGCGCTGCGCGGTCGGCCAGATACGCTTCTGTCGTGACGCTGCGCTCGGCGGCGGTCTTGGCCGCATAGGCAAGCTGCATGGGCGTGAGCGTCACGCCGGGGCAGATGGCGTTGACGGTGACGTTGTGCGGGGCCATCACCAGCGCCAGGCAGCGGGTGTACATCAGCAAGGCAGCTTTGCTCACCCGGTAGGGGATGACATGGGCGCCGGCGCGCACGCCGTTGTAGGAGGCGGTGATCAGGATGCGCCCCTGCCTGCGCTCGATCATATGCGGAACCACGGCGCGGCAGGTGTGCACCACACCCTTGATGTTGACATCGAGCACCAGATCCCAGTCGGCGGGGGTGATCTCCAGATAGTCCGCCGGCCCCAGCACCCCGGCATTGGCGAAGAGATAATCGAGCTGGTCGAAGTGGGCGATGGTCTGCGCCGCCACGGCCGCGCCCGCGGCAGCGTCAGCCACATCCAGCGCAGCGGCCAGTGCCTGCCCGCCTGCCGCTTCGATATCGGCGGCGACGGCAGCCGCGGCCTCGCCGTTGATGTCGGTCACACAGATGGCTGCCCCGCGCTGCGCCAGTTCCAGCGCAAAGCCGCGCCCGATGCCGCTGCCGCCCCCCGTGACAAAGGCTACCTTGCCGCTAAACTCCATTGCCGGTTGTGTCATGCTGCACTCCGCGTCAAACGCTGATGCCGGCTGCGCCCGCCGTGGGCGTAGCACAGATCGGCTTTGAATAGACAAGCAATCGGGGCGCGGGCACAGTAGCACGAAAGCGGCGCGTCGTCTACTGGCAGGCCCGCCGATCGTCGCCCAGCGTGCCTCGCTCAGTCCCCGCCACCTTGGCTGCCCCGAAACGCCGCGGACTGAGCCTGGCACGTCCACTTGCCGCGCGTACCTCCAGGCTCGGCGCATCTCGTTACGGATCAGCCAACCGCTCGTGCGCCGAGCGAGGAGGAGATGAGGGAGTGTGATACAATGACACTTCGCTGCACCAGGCACAAAACCCATCCCATTCCATCAGCCCAATCTGCAATGAAATCGTCACCACCTTCCACCCGCCTGACGTGGGCCAACAAAGAGACGCCCCCACCGCCGCCGCCGGCAAGGCTGGCGCTGCAGGAGACCTTTGCACCCCTGCGCGGGATGCCGGATGTACAGGAGGCGCCGGATGCGGAGCGGCCCGCCAATGCGCTGATCCAGGGCGACAACCTGGGCGTGCTGGCGCAGCTTCTGGCGGACGGCTGGGCAGGCCGCTTCCGGCTGATCTATGCCGACCCGCCCTACAACAGCGGGCTGGTGTGGATGCGCAAGGTGCGGCTGCGCGGGCCGCAGCGTTCCAGCGCCGCCGTGGTCGAGCAGCAGCCGCAGTACGCCGACGCCTGGGACGAGAGCGCTTATCTCCAGTTTCTCTATGCCCGGTTGCTCCTGATGCGCGAACTGCTGGCGGAGGACGGCAGCCTCTGGCTGCACTGCGACCACCGCCACGCCCACCACCTGCGCTGTCTGCTGGAAGAATTGTTCGGTCCCAAGCAGTTTCTCAACACCATCACTTGGCGCAGCCAGACGGTGCGCGGGGCCAAGGTCAACGCCTTTTACTTTGCCAACAGCGCCCATGCCCTGCATATTTTTGCCAAAAACCGCAGCGCCCCCACCTGCTGGACGCCGGCCAAGAAGCGGCTGATCCTGAGCGAAGCGCAGGCGGCGGCGCAGTTTATGCGCGACGAGCGCGGCTTTTTTCGCACCTCCGACCCCGGCGACTTTTCCTTTGCCAGCCTGGAACGGCTGCACGCCGAGGGCCGGCTCTATGCCCCCTATGGCGGTGGGGTGCTGCTGGACGCGGATGCGCAGCGCGCGTACTGCAGCAACGGCGGCAATATCGGCGTCAAATATTATCTCACGGCGCTGGGGGCTGGGCGGCACGCGGTCGAACGGGGCGTGGACAATATCTGGGAGGACATTCCGGGGCTGGGCACGACGCCGGGGGAAGATATGGGCTACCCCACGCAAAAGACGGAAGCGCTGCTGAGCCGGATCATCCACACGGCCACCCGCCCGGGGGACTGGGTGCTGGACCCGTTTATGGGGTCGGGCACGACGCCGGCAGTGGCGCAGAAGCTGGGCCGCCGCTGGGTAGGCTGTGACGGCAGCCTGGGCGCGCTGCAGACCACCCGCCGCCGCCTGCACGCCATCATCCAGGCGCAGCCGCCGGACAGCGCGAGCCGCGGCTTTGCCGTCTACCGCGCCGAAGCGCCGGGTGCATCAGGTGCACCCGGCGCGGCCGCGGGACCCCCCGCCCCCGGCCCCCCGCCGCACGGGCACCGGGCGGATAACCCACAAGCGGGCCGAACGGCAACGAAAAGGGGGTGACGCGAG
>JBBRBX010000047.1:0-40181 GCA_038205395.1 Caldilineales bacterium | reverse complement strand
GTCGAAAAGACGACGCGCTTGCCGCTGGGCTGGCTGCTGGGCTGGTTGTTGTTGGGTTTCTTGCCGGCCATCTTGCTCTCCCCACTGCCTGCGTGCAAAGCGGCCGGCGCTCTGCACAGCCTGGCGCGCTTTGGGTTCGATCCGATACAGAAAGTGCCATACATGCACCATGCCGGGCCAGGCCTCGAACTGCACGGCGACGCCGGCGCGGCGCGCCCGCTGGGCCAGGCGGCGGCCGTCATCATACAACAGTTCCGCCGAACCGACCTGCACCAACAGCGGCGGCAGACCGTGGAGATCGGCGTAGAGCGGCGAGGCCAGCGGGTCGTGCGGGTCGTGCTGTCCCAGGTACATCTCGGCCGTTGTGCGTAGAATCACAGGGTTGATATAGTCGGTGGCCTGGTTTTTGTGCAGCGACGGCGCCGTCAGCGCCAGGTCCACCCAGGGAGAAAAGCAGATGGCGCCGGCGGGCAGCGGCATGTGGGCATCCCGCAGCGCCAGCAGCAGCGCCAGCGCCAGCCCACCCCCCGCCGAATCTCCCGCCACGAGGATATGCTGCGCCGAGAAGCCGGCGCAGAGCAGCCACCAGTAGGCGGCCCAGCCATCTTCCAGCGCCGCCGGAAAGGGATGTTCCGGCGCAAGACGATAGTCCAGCGCCAGCACGCGCGCGCCGCTGTGGCGCGAGAGATAGCCCATCAGTGCGCGATGGCTGTGCGGTGAGCCGGAGACATAGCCGCCGCCATGCAGATAGAGGATCACCCGATCCGTGCGGGCATGGGGGGCGGTGATCCACTCACCCGCCCACTGGTCAGTCTGCAGCGGCTGGCGGTGGATGTGTGTCAGGCGCGTCAGCGCCGTGGCCTGCTCCAGCGGGTTGCGGATTTGCTCGGCAAGCATGGGGGTGCGGCTGGGGGTGCCCAGCAGCAGCAGTTCCACGGCGCCGGCATAGCGCAGCGACCAACTGAACTGGCGTGGGGTGTGGCGCAGCCGCTGCAGCAGGGCGCGCGAGCCGGCGCGCGCCACCAGGCGGTTGATGGCCCAATAGGCGGAAGCTGCCTGGCGATAGCGGCGGTAGCGCAGCATGACAAAGGTCTCCCGGCTCTCCACGACACCTGGTGGTGTCGTGGAGAGCAACTAGCAACAAACGTGCGTCAGTTGCTAATTTGCGGCAGGAAGAGCGGATTTGTCAAGCTGCTGAAGTCGACACGGGGCGGCGAATCGTCGCCGTCAACCGGCACAATGGGCACATCATAGCCAAACGGCAGCCCCGGCTCCATCAAGTCCGTAACACCGGTCCCCGACACGGTAGTGCCGCAGATCTGCAAGCCCCAGTTGCGCAGGGCGCCGCTGTCCGTCACCACATCATAATCGGTGAAGGTCAGCACCCAACTGCCGGCGGCATTGATGCCGTCAAAAGCGCTGAGCGGGTTGTTGGGCTGGACGGGGCCGTTGATGGTGGGCCGCGTCTGCGCACAGGTCGTCTCCGCCGGCTGTGTGGCTTCATCATCCAAGATGGCGTTGATGTCGTCGTTGGGGCAGCCGTAGGTCGAGGCGGGCATACCGGGCCGGTCGATGATCGCCACCGAGCGCGCGCTGGGCAGATGCTGCACCACAAAGCCGATATCGCCGACATAGGTATGCGTCACATAGAGAGAGACGTTGACATCGGTGACAAGCAGATCAGCCGGTACGCTGATACTGGACGATACGGACGACTGCATACGCGGCAGCGGCTTGGGAATGTCCGTACTTTCAAAGACATAGCAGGCGACCGTTCCCGGCGTACCGGCCGGCGTTGCGGTGGGCGGTGCGCCTATCGGCGTTGCGGTGGGCGGTGGGCCGACCGGCGTGTTGGTGGCCGTGGGCGGCACGCCTACCGGCGTGTTCGTAGCGGTAGGCGGCACACCTACCGGTGTGTTCGTAGCGGTGGGCGGTGCGCCTACCGGCGTGTTGGTGGCGGTAGGCGGCACAACGACTGGTGTGTTGGTGGGCGTGGGTGGCACGACGACTGGTGTGTTGGTGGGCGTGGGCGGCACGAACACCGGTGTGTTGGTGGGTGTGGGCGGCACGACCACCGGTGTGTTGGTGGGCGTGGCTGTCGGCCCCAGCACGACGTTGTCCAGCGGATTGGTGGCCGTCCAATCGCGCGGGATGATCTGGAAACCGTCCCAATGGGCGTCCATCATGCCTTCGTCCTCATCGCGCGGCAGATGATGGAAGGTGATCCCGTACCAGACAACAATATCCTGCCCCACCAGGCTCTCGCCGTTGACGAAGGCGCTGAGGTTGTCGGCGCAGTTGATGGTGGGGTTGTGCGAAACCCACTTCTCGCAGGCTTTGTTCACCGTCACATAGAACTGGTTGTTGGTGAACGGTTCGGAGACAGGCCCTTGATGAATATGGCCGACGCGCATCGGCTCCAGGTGGTAGGAGATGGGATGGCCGTCGCTGTTTTTGGTAACGGTATCGCGCACGCGCCAGGAGCGCATCCGCGTTGGGTTCACCGTGCGCGCCGACTCGGTGGTCAACGGGTTGACGGAGACGGCGTACTGCGCATTGCCGTTGGTGGGGGTGAACTCAAATTCCTCAACCAGATCATTGTTGGGGCCATCAATATCAAAATCCAGCCGCCAATAATAGTTATGGATGTGCGAGATGGCGTAGATGCCGCCCCCACCGTCGCTGCGCACGAGCCAGCCGTAAGCCGACGCGTTATATTCCAGCCGCTGCAGGCGACCGGTGGCGCCCATCGTCGGCTCAATGGCGCCGTCATCGGCAAAACGCCACACCGGAATATAGTTGTACTGGCCGATGTGGGAGACGCTGAACAGGCTGAGTTCATAACCCTGCAGCTGCTGATCATAGTACTTGTAGGCATAGCCGCGCGGCTCGATCTGCATACAGAGCACATTCTTGCCGGCATTGGACAGCAAGGCGCCATTGGGGCAATCCGCCTGCGTCAGCGCGTTCATGCGCGTCTCGCCCAGGCCAAAGTCGGAAAGATCATGGAAGCGGGCGCCGTTGTCGTCATAAGGCACGTGAATCTGGGCGACGTTCGCCTGCGCCAGTACCTTACGGCGTGCGCCGCCGGTGGGGGTGTAATAGATATCGTGGAAGACGATGCCTTCCGCCTGGCGGTGTTCCCAACACATTTCCCAGCGTGCGCCCGTGGGCAGCGTCTTGTCCACCAGATATTGGCCGCTGCAGTTCATGCCGCTCTGGGCGCGCAGCACCGTGCCGCGCAGCAGCAAAAACCAGCCGGCGGCGGCAATGACAGCGACCGCAAGCGCAGTGGCGAGCCAGGCAACCCAGCGGCTGCGCAGAGATACGAGGAATGATGTCATCAACATAATGTTCTCCGGTTATTGGGGTGCGCCGTTGAAGGGAAGCGCCTGGGCGACTGTGCCTGACGATAGATCGACAATTGGGATAATTTGCAGCGCGACGTTATCCCCCGCCGTCAGCAGGAGCTGGGCGCAGCGTTTCACCCCGCACTGGGCGGCGGCGCCCAGCGCCATACCCGGAGCTGCGTCGGCGTGAAAGGTCATCGCTTTCACCTCCAGTTGATCCCCGCTGGTGAGCTGCTGATTGGTAATGGAGCCAAAGGCGGCGTCCAACTGCGGGCGCAGGGCCGGGTCATTGAGGGCAATGGCCAGGGCGCGCTGGGACTCGTCCGCCGTGAGCGGCAGCTGCACGCCCTGCACGGTTTCGACCTGTTCCAGCTGGTTGGTAGTCAGGTTGTAGATCTGGTGGATCAAAGTATCGTCGGCATAGCGGTAGGTGTAGACGTCGGCGCGGCGCGGCCAGGAGGGCTGCGCATACACCTGCTTATCCTCCTGGCGCCGCTCGACCAGCAGCACCTCCTCGCCGGGGGCGCCCGGAACGACACCGGGAGCGGCGTCGGTCACGCTGTTGCTGCTCTCTGCCTGCGAGGGCAGGCGCGCCGTCTGCGGCAGTGCGCCTGTCTGCACCAGCGCCTGCAGCACGCGCGCCTGTTCGCCGGGATTTAGCGGGTCATAGCCGCTGCCGCCGGCGCCGGTCAGGTTCGCCAGCGTGGCAGGCGAGGCCAGTGTAATTGCGGTGCCGCTGAGAAGAAGTGCGGCCAAGAGAGCGATGCCCCAACGACGTGCCAGACGATAGTTTTTGATCATAACCCTTTCCTATGGAGTGCGGTTGCTTTGCGACAAGGAACTTGTAAGCGATAAGGCTGCTTGCCGCAAATAGAGCAGAGATGCGCCGACGACAAACGCAAAAAAGGCAGCTACGGAACAGCTCTCTGAGATCTGGCGGCGCACCAGGAGCTTTCCCTCTGCCAGGTTGCACACAGCGTACACCACTTGCTGAAGTTTCAACCTTGCAATTTGCTGAAAATCGTGTCAGCTTTGCGCCGCGGGCTGAAGATCCTACAAAAATGCCAGCACGAGGGTAAGCGTCACCGCGCTGGCCAGCGTGGAAAAGAGGACAACGGTGGTGACGAAATCAGGCGCTAAATCATGTTCGAGCGCAATCAGCGAGGTGAGCACGGCAGCGGGCATCGAAGCCTGTAGAATACCGGCGTCGCGTGTGATGCCGCTCAGGCCAAACGAGGAGGCCAGCAGCAGCGCGACCAGCGGGCCTACCAGCAGACGCACCAAGCTTACGGCGACCACATGGCGGTCGATGCGCGGCCGCCCGATGGCCGCCAACTGCACCCCCAGCGTCAGCAGCATGACCGGAATCAAGGCAGCGGCCAGCAGAGCGATGGCGCGGTCGGCGAAGAGCGGCAGCGGCAGATGCAGCCAGTTGACGAGAAAAGCCGGCGCCACAGCCACCACACCCGGCGTCGCCAACGCCGCGCCGACTGCCGACCAGTGATTGGTGCGCCGCTGCCAGGTGGCGGCCGTGACGCCGGCGATAAAGCCCAGGGTGTTGCCGACCAGAAAGTAGACGGAGGCCGCCAGCATTGCTTCGTCGCCCAGCTTGAAGCGGATGACAGGCAGCCCAAAATTGCCGAGATTGCCGAAGGCCGCCACCAGAATGTAGGCGGCCACCAACTGCGGCCCGGCGCGCAGAAGGCGCGCCACCAGATAACCGACGGCAATGCTGGCCAGCGTAACGACCGTGATGTAGGCGGCCATGCGCAGCGCCAGCGTGGCTTCGATTTCGGCGCGGCTGAAGACCGAAAAGATAAAGGCAGGCACCAGCACATAGTAGGCGAGCTTGGAGAGCGTGCGCGCTTCCAACCGCAGGCGCGCGCCGGCCAATGCCCCCACTGCCACCAGCGTGAAGACCGGCAGCAGGATATCCACAAAGATAGTCAGCAGTTGCATGATAGGGCCAGACTCAGGTGTGCATCAGGTGCGTAGTAAGTAGGTATGATGCGCTTTGTGCCATCAAGTGCACAAAGTGTCGCACAGAAGCAGCGCAGGCCAAAAGTCAGGCAGGAGAGACGCAGCCACAGACGGACTCATTGCCAAAATTGGAACATTTGCTCAGAGCCGCTTATACTGTAATTTGAATTCCAATCTCCAGCTCTGCAATGGAATTTTTTAGCGTAAATCTTTCACATAAATCTTTCATGTAAAGGATGTCATGGATGGCCAACGATTCCAGATCGCCCGCGCGCAGCCGCTACTGGCTGGCCGGAGTGGCGGTTACGTTTGGCGTGTTGATTGGGTTGAGCGCGTTCACCTTTGTGTATGCAGAAGGTTTCTCCTATTTTTCCAACGACCCCAACTCGTGCATGAACTGCCACATCATGCGCGACCAGTTTGAAGGGTGGAACCATTCGACGCACAAGGCAGTGGCAACCTGCAACGACTGCCATACGCCGCACGGCAACGATGTCGAGAAGTACCTGGTGAAGGGGATCAACGGCTTTAACCACAGCCTCAAGTTCACCTTGGGCAACTTCACAGAGCCGATCCAGATCACCGAGTTGAATGCCAGGGTGGCGCACAACAACTGCGTCGAGTGCCACCAGACCGCAGTCAGCCAGATTTCACATTTGGATGTGGAAGAGCCGTTGAGCTGCGTACGTTGTCATGGCAACGTCGGACACGGCAACACGGCGCACGGGCCTTAGTACGCGCCCCGAACAAGCCCTCTCCGCACGCGAGGTGCGGCCACGTAAACTTGAATTCGTTTTTGAAATCTTCCAGATAGAAAAGGATTGGCCCTATGAGTGAGCAAACGACGAAGAAGCCCTGGTGGCAGCAAGCCTGGCTGTACATTGGCCTGATAGCCGCTGCAGCCATCGCCACAGTCATCGTGTTCGCTTTGTTGATGAACATTCAGAACAAGAAGGCGGAAGCGACACAGTATCCTTTGCAGGTCGTCGAAATTCCGGCAGACGAACTCGACCCTGCCGTATGGGGCAAGAACTTTCCGTCGCAGTACGATTCGTTTATGCAAACGGCGACCAACTACGGCCCGACGCCGTATGGCGGTTCGGAACCTTACAGCAAGTTGGAGAAGTACCCTGCCATGAAGCGGTTGTGGGCCGGCTATGCCTTCAGCGTGGATCACAACGAGGAACGCGGCCACCAGTATGCGCTGCAGGATCAACTGGAGACCGAGCGTATTGTGGTGAAGGAACAGCCGGCCGCCTGCGCCAACTGTCATGCCGCCGATGCGCCTCGGCTGATCGAACAGATGGGCTGGGAAGAGTTCAACCACACGCCCTATAACGACATCAAGTCCGAGCTGCACACCGGCACCTCGTGCGCCGACTGTCACGATCCCGAGACGATGGAACTGCGGATTACGCGCCAGGCGTTCGTCGAGGCGATGGCGAAACAGGGCGTAGACGTGACCACGGCCAGCCGCCAGGAGATGCGTTCATACGTCTGTTCACAATGCCACGTCGAGTACTATTTTGCCGGCGAAAATAAGGTGTTGACCTTCCCTTGGGAAAAGGGGATGAACATCGACGACATCGACGCCTACTATCAGGAGAATGGTTTTATCGACTGGGTGCATAAAGAGACGGGCGGCGGCATGATCAAAGCGCAGCACCCTGAAACGGAGCTGTTCAGCACGGGGCTGCATGCGGCTTCAGGCGTGGCCTGCGCCGACTGCCATATGCCCTACATCCGTGAGGGCAGCGTCAAGACTTCCGACCACTGGCTGCGCAGCCCGCTGGTCAACATCAATGGCTCGTGCCAGACCTGCCACAATTACAGCGAGGCAGAACTCAAAGCGCGTGTAGATACGATCCAGGCGCGCACGGCCGAGCTGTTGCGGCAGAGCGAGGCGGCGCTGCTGGATACGATCGACGCGATTGTAGCGGCCAAGGATGCCGGCGCCAGCGAGGAAGAACTGGCGGAGATCTATGCCCTGCACCGCTCAGCGCAGCTGCGCTGGGACTTTATCTCATCCGAGAACAGCACCGGCTTCCACAGCCCGCAGGAAGCGGCCCGCGTCCTGGCCGACTCCATCGATATGGCGCGGCAGGCGCAGATTGCGGCGATTATGCTGTTGAATGAAAAGAACAGCCAGGAGCAAGCTGTGGCTCCGCAGCAGTTGGTGAACAACCCGGACTGACAGCCCAGACTGGCAGTACACGCGTAAACGACAGCGGCAGTTCCTCACTCGCCCCGAAAGAGGGGCTGTCGCTTTTGCGCAAAGGCCGCCACCCCTTCCCTGTGGTCCATCGTCTGCACGGCCTGCGCCTGCAAATCCGCTTCCAGTTGGATGGAGGCGTCCAGCGTGGTCGTCAGCGCCGCCGACAGCGCCTGCTTGGTCCAGCCGATTGCCAGCGTGGGGCGCTGCGTCAGCGCACGCGCCCAGGCCTGGGCGGTTCCCTGCAGCTCGCCGGCGTGCACGACGCGGTTGCAGAGTCCCCACTCCAGGCAGCGGGTGGCGGGGATGCGCTCGGCTTCAATACAGAGCTGCAGGGCGCGGCTGTAGCCGACCAGGCGCGCCATAAACCAGGTGGAGCCGGCGTCGGGCACCAGCCCGATGTTGGAGAACGCCTGCAAAATGTAGCCATCATCGGCCATCACCCGCAGATCGCAGGCCAAGGCCAGTGACGCCCCGGCCCCGGCAGCGCCGCCGTTGATGGCGCCAATGATCGGCTTTTCCATCGCCACCATCGCCAGGATGAGCGGTTTGTAATACTTGAGAATGGCCTCGCGCACGCTGTGGCCTTCCACTGTGCCCGTAAAGATGCTCAAATCCTGGCCGGAGCAGAAGGCCGGCCCTTCGCCGGTGAGCACGATGGCGCGCACAGATGCATCCGCCGCCGCCGCCGTGACGGCTGCATACAGCTCGCCCAGCATTTCGCTGGTGAGCGCATTGCGGCGCGCCGGCCGGTTGAGGCGGATGGTGGCGACTCCCTCTTCGGCCCCGTACAGGATGGTTTGATAGGCCGCGGCAGATTGGCTGGTCATGTCAGTCCCCCCAGACGTGGACAAACTTTTCCTTCTCTTGTAGTTCGATCATAGGAATAGGTGTAACGAAAGGATAGCTGCCCGTAAAGCAGGCGTTGCAGTAGCCGTCGCTCGCCTTGAGCGCCTTCATCAACCCGTTGATGGAAAGATAGGCCAGCGAATCGGCCCCGATATGCTCACAAATTTCCGCCAGGCTTTTGTTGGCGGCGATCAGTTCATCCTGGCTGGCCATATCCACCCCCATAAAGCAGGGGAATTTGATCGGCGGGCAGGCTACGCGCACATGCACCTCTTTGGCGCCGGCCCTGCGCAGCATCCGGATCAACGGGCCGGAGGTGTTGCCGCGCACGATGGAATCGTCCACCAGCACGATGCGCTTGCCCTTCAAATTCTCCGGCAGCGGGTTGAACTTCATCGCCACGCCAACCTTGCGCAGCTCATCGGACGGCTGGATAAAGGTGCGCCCGATATAGCGGCTCTTGATCAGCCCTTCGCTGTAGGGGATGCCGCTTTTCTGGGCATAGCCGATGGCATGGGGTGTGCCGGAGTCGGGCACGGGCACCACGATGTCGGCGGCGGCGGGCGCTTCCCTGGCCAACTGCTTGCCCAACTTCTGGCGCGTCTGGTGCACAAGCTGGCCGTTAAAAATCGAGTCGGGGCGGGCAAAGTAGATCTGCTCAAAGGTGCAGAAGGCCAGTTTGTTCGCCGGCGCACCCTGGACGATCTCATAGCCGTTGGCGTCAATTTTGACGATTTCGCCGGGTTGAATTTCGCGTATGGTTTCGGCCCCGATGGTGGCGAAGGCACAGCTTTCGGAGGCCAGCACAAAGCCGCCGTCGATGCTGCCCAACACCAAAGGGCGCAGCCCCCACGGGTCGCGCACGCCATAGATGGCATCGCGGGCCAGGATGGTCAGCGCGTAGGCGCCCTCGGCGCGCGCCATCATGATGCGGATGCGCGTCATGTAGTCGGGGCTGCCGGCGCCCGCCAGCAGATGCAGGATCACCTCGCTGTCGCTGGAGGTGGACAGGCCTGCGCCGCGTTCGAGCAGTTCGCGGCGCAGCTGCGGGGCGTTGATCAAATTGCCGTTGTGGGCAATCGCCAGCGGCCCGTCCAGCGTCTCAATGATATACGGCTGGGTGTTGCGCAGCTTGGGGCCGCCGGTGGTCGAGTAGCGCGTGTGGCCGATGGCCAGCGACCCCTGCAAGTATTGGAGATTTTCTTCGTTAAAGACATGCGAAACCAGCCCCATGCCTTTGTGCACGTGCGCCATGCGGCCATCGCAGGTCACGATGCCGGCCGCCTCCTGGCCACGATGCTGCAAGGCGTACAGGGCAAAAAAGGTGTGACGGGCCACATCTTTGCCTGGGGCATAAATGCCGAATACGCCGCACTCTTCGTGCGGCTTGTCGTCGCTGCACTCGTACGCAACCATATGGCCCCCTATCGCTTCCCTCTCGCCAGCGCCCCACGCGCTACCGACACGACATCCCGCGCCTCTTCTATTGTACTCGCCAAGGCGGTGAGATGTCCCATTTTGCGACCGGCGCGCGCGGCCTGTTTGCCGTAGAGATGCAGCTTGACGTTGGGGTAGGCGCAGGCCGCCGCCCAATCCGGCTCCCCCGTCTGCCACAGGTCGCCGAGCAGATTGGCCATGGCGGCCGGGCGCAGCAGGTCAGTTGAGCCAAGCGGCAAGCCGCAGACGGCCCGCAGCTGCTGCTCAAACTGGCTGGTGACGGCGGCGTCGATGGTCAAATGGCCGGAATTGTGCGGGCGAGGGGCTAGTTCGTTGATCAGCAGCCGCCCGCGCCGGTCCAGAAACAGCTCGACGCACAGCACGCCGACTACGTCCAGTTGTTCCAACACGCCGGCCGCCAATGCCACCGCTTCGGCAGCCAGGGCCGGCTCGATGGCGGCGGGGGCCAGCGACAAATCCAGGATATGGTTGTGGTGGCGGTTTTCAATCACGCCCCAGTGCGCAATGCTGCCGTCAACCGCGCGTGCGGCCACGACCGACAGTTCGGCGGCAAAATCAACCAGCGCCTCCAGAACGGCCTCCTGGCCGCCGATGGCGTCCCAGGCCGCCGCCGCCTCTGCGCGCCGCTCGATCCGCACCTGCCCCTTGCCGTCATAGCCAAAGGCAGCGGTCTTGAGAATGGCGGGTGCGCCCACGGTCGCCAGCGCCTGCTCTAAGTCGGGCAGGCTGCGCACGGCGGCAAAGGGCGTCACCGGCAGCCCCGCCTGGCGCAGAAACTGCTTTTCGCGCAGCCGCTGCTGAGTGGTGTGCAGCACCCAGCCCCCCGGACGCACCGGCACACCTTCCTCCTGGGCCACCTGCGCCACGCCGGCGGCTACATTTTCAAACTCGAAGGTGACGACAGCCACGCCGCGCACAAAATCGCGCACGGCATCCAGGTCGGCATAGGGGGCGCAGACTTCGCGGTCGGCCACCTGGCCGGTCGGCGATGCGGGTTCGGGCGAAAAGGTGTGGATGCGGTAGCCCATGGCGCGCGCGGCCAGCGCCAGCATCCGCCCCAGTTGGCCGCTGCCAAAGACGCCGATGGTGGCGCCGGGCAGAATCGGAGATGCAGCAGGCGTGGCCATCCGCTACTCGAGGACCTCAGCCATCACCTGCCGGCTGCGCTCTTGGCGGAAGTCGCGCAGGGCAGCCCGCAGCGCCGGCTGCCCGGCCCCCAGGATGGACACGGCCAGCAGGGCGGCATTGGAAGCGCCGGCGCGCCCGATCGCCATCGTCGCCACCGGCACGCCGGCGGGCATCTGCACAATCGAGAGCAGCGAATCCAGCCCATTGAGCGCGCGGCTTTGGATGGGGACGCCGATCACCGGCAGCAGCGTGTGGCCCGCGACCATGCCCGGCAGGTGCGCCGCGCCGCCGGCGCCGGCGATGATGATCTGCAGCCCGCGTTCCTCAGCCGTCTCGGCATATTCGACCATCCAGGCGGGGGTGCGGTGGGCGGAGACCACCCGGCATTCATGCGGCACAGCAAACTGCGCCAGCAGGTCAGCCGCAGCCTTCATCGTTTCCCAGTCGGATTTACTGCCCATAATGACGCCGACAAGCGGCGCTGCTGCATCAACCATGGCGGTGCACTGCCTTTTGCAAGAGGAATTTACCCCTGAAAGCCATTGTGGCGGTGAGAGCCGTCGCAGAAGGGTTTGTTGGCCGAACCGCCGCAGCGGCAGAGGGCGGCCTCAGACGCACGGTGCACCCCCTCGTCAGCGGCCCCGACCAGCGTAAAGCCGCCATCCAGCTTGAGCGGGCCGTTGCTGCGCAGCTTGATCGTCAGCGGCGCGTCCGCCACAGCGACAAAACCGGCGGCAGGAGCGGCGGAATCGCTAGTGGACGCCACCGTGCCGGGGTCGTGAAAACCGGCGTCGATATGGGCGTTGTCGCAAAAGGGCTTGTTCTGCGACTGGCCGCAGCGGCAGAGCGCCATGCGCAGATCGTGCACCACCAGCGCGCCGTCAGCCGTCACCACGCGCAGGTTGCCGCGCATATAGTAGGGGCCGTCAGCCTGCACGCAGATCGTGTTGGCGGCGTCGGGAACTTCGGCAGGGCCGCCGTCGCGGGGCACAGCATGCAGCGCGCCGGAAGGGCAGCGTGCAATGACAGCCGCGATTTCTTCTGCCGCCGCCGCGCTGGGCTGAATCCAGGGGCGCTGATCCGTATCAAACACAGCAGGCAGCCCGCGTATGCATTCAGCGGCGTGGATGCAGCGCCCGCCGTCAAAAGTCACCTCGATCGTCTCGCTCCGGTAGTGTTTGGCTTCGCTCATGCAAAGCCTCCCGACGATTTGCGCACCAGCGGCTGGTATTCGGGTTTGCGCTCGATGTAGCCGCGCACAAAGGGACAGAGCGGAACCACTTCCATCTGTGCGGCCTGGGCGTACTCCAGCCCGGCCTTGGCCAGCGCGCTGCCGATGCCGCGCTTTTCCAGGGCGTCGGGCACTTCCGTGTGGGTAAAAATAATTTGGTTGTCGGAGGTGCGATAGATCAACTCGGCGGTTGCGCCCTCCTGGTTGACGATAAAGCGCTGGTTGGCGTCGTCATGGATCACGTCAATCGGTGTGTCAATCGGTGTGTCGGCCATACGGGCAGCGTCTCCTTGTGTGTTCTTGCATTTCGGTTCATTCAGCGGCGCACAGTGGTGCACAGGGTTACGCCGGCAAGCCGGCCCATGTGTGCAGGCTGCGTGCGATGCGCGGCGCGGCCGGGAGCTGCGCCGGCGCAAAGGTCTGGCCGGTGAGCAGTTCATAGGTGCGGATGTAGCGTTCAGCCGCCTGCACCGCCAGTTCGGGCGGCAGCGGAAAGGGGACGCCCTCCCCGCGATAGCCGTGGGCGGCGTAGTAGAGGCGGATAAACTCTTTGTCGAAGTTATCCGGCTCCTGTCCCGCCGCCAGCCGCTGCTCGTAGGTGTCGGCCAGCCAGAACCGGCTGGAATCCGGCGTGTGCACCTCGTCGATCAGCATGACAGCCCCGCTGGGGCTGAGGCCAAACTCGTATTTTGTGTCCACCAATACCAAACCGCCGCGCCGGGCAAGGCTCTGCCCGCGGCGAAAAACCGCCACCGCCGCGGCGCAGACTTCCTCCCACTGGTCGGGCGCGACCAGCCCTTGCGCCACGACCTCACGGCTGGTGATGCGTTCGTCATGGCCGCCGTCGCGCGCCTTGGTGGTGGGCGTGATAATCGGTTCCGGCAGCGCATCGTTCTTGTGCAGCCCTTCGGGGAAATCAATGCCGTATATGGTGCGCTCCCCCTCGCTGTAGCGCTGCCAAAGGGCCGTGGAGGTGACGCCGCTGATATAGCCGCGCACGACCACCTCCACCGGCAGCGGTGTGCAGGCTTGCGCCAGGGTCACATTGGGGTCGGGCAGGCTGATCAAGTGGTTAGCGACCAGATCGCGCGTCTGGTCAAACCAGAAGGCGGAAAGCTGGGTGAGCACCTGGCCTTTGTTGGGGACAAGGCCCAGGATGCGGTCAAAGGCGGACAGGCGGTCGGTTGTGACCAGGATCAGTTGGTCGCCGCGGCGGTAGATGTCGCGCACCTTGCCCTGGCTCTTGGGGCCGAGAAAGGGGAGATCAACCCCGTCGAAGGGCTGCGCTAACTGGTCGCGAAGTTGGGTTGCTGAAATCATGCCGGGCCTCCGCGCGCTACTGTACCACAGGGGGTGGCGGGAAGAAAACGCCCCCGGCTGCGAGATGTCCTGCTCACTGCTGCTGCTGTAGAGAGACGCGACGCCGGCCCGGTGCATCCTGCGTTGTCACCGATTCCACACAAACCCTGTGGCGCGATACAATGGATAGATATGGAGAGATGGGGAAAGACAGGCAAGACAGCCCATTGGCGGCTGCCGGTTTGACAAGGTGGGGGAGGCTCCGATGCGTCTAGGATTGGTGACCGGTTATTCCGGCGCAACGCTCACGCTGCCGCTGGAGATGATCCAGGCGGCTGACCGTCTGGGCTATTTTGCAGTCTGGACCGCCGAGGCCTATGGCTCGGATGCGGTCGCGCCGCTGGCCTGGATTGGCGCCCTGACCCAGCGGATTCATCTGGGCACGGCCATCATGCAGATGCCGGCGCGCACGCCCGCCAACACGGCCATGACCGCCATGACGCTGGATCAACTGTCGGGCGGGCGGATGCTGCTGGGGCTGGGCTTGTCAGGCCCGCAGGTGGTGGAGGGCTGGCACGGTGTGGCCTATGGCAAACCGCTGGCCAAGAGCCGCGAATATGTGGCCATTGTGCGCAAAATTCTGGCGCGCCGCGAGCCGCTGGTGCACAGCGGGGAATATTACACCATCCCTTATGCGGGCGCGGACGCCACCGGGCTGGGCAAGCCGCTCAAGAGCATTCTGCACGGGCGCGCCGACCTGCCGATCTACTTAGCGGCGATTGGCCCCAAAAATGTCGAGCTGAGCGCCGAAATTGCCGACGGCTGGCTGCCCATCTTCTTCTCTCCCGCCCACTATGCGAGCGCCTATCAAGCTGCCATCGAGGCGGGGTTGGCCAAGGCAGGCGGCAAACGGGCGGCTGATTTTGACATTGCGCCGTCGGTGCCGGTGGCGCTGGGCGACGATGTGGACGCCTGCCGCAACAGCATCAAGCCGTTCCTGGCCCTGTATGTAGGGGGCATGGGGGCCAAAGGCAAAAATTTCTATTACGACCTTGCCTGCCGCTATGGCTTCAGCGACGCAGCCGAGCGGGTGCAGTCCCTCTATCTGCAAGGAGACAAGGCAGCGGCCATCCAGGCCATCCCCGATGCGTTGGTGGATGCCGTGGCGCTGTGCGGCCCCAAACAACGCATTGCCGAGCGGCTGGAGCAGTGGCGCGCCAGCCCGGTGACGACCCTCAACATCACCACATTCAGCATGGAGGCTGTGCGCGTCATGGCCGAACTGGTGCTGGGTGAGGATGCCGGCCACCCGGAGCGCACCATCTCGCTTGCCAGGCCGGCTATAAGGGCAGCAGACGCAGAAGAGGACAACCCGGAAGAAAGTACAGAAAAAGAACCGGAAGAGAATCGTGACATGAATCCATCGCAACTGTCGCCCACTGCGCTGTTTGCCCGAATGACCCAACGTGTGGCCGCCGACCCGACCCTAGTGCAGCGCGTCAATGCCGTCTATCAATTTCATGTGGCAGGTGACGATGGCGGCGCCTGGGTGATTGACTTAAAAAACGGTGGCGGCGAAGTCTGGGCGGGGGAGTACAGCGGGGCCGACTGCACCATCAGCATGAAGCGTGAGGATTTCTTAGCCCTGGCCACGGGCAGCATCAACCCGATCAACGCCTTTATGCAAGGGCGCATCCAGGTGCAGGGCGATATTATGCTGGCCACGCGGCTGCAGAGCTTGTTCTAATGCAGTTGGCGCAATATGCAGATCGCGCCGTGTTGATCACGGGCGGGCTGGGGTTTATCGGTTCCAACCTGGCGCGGCGGCTGGTGGATTTGGGCGCACGCGTGACGCTGGTCGACTCGCTGATCCCGGAATATGGCGGCAACCGCTTCAACATTGCCGGCTATGAGGGCAGGCTGTGCGTCAATATTGCCGACGTGCGCGACGCCAATGCGATGCGGGCGCTGGTGCAGGGGCAGGATGTGCTGTTCAACCTGGCCGGCCAGGTCAGCCATATCGATTCGATGAACGACCCGTTTACGGATCTGGAGATCAACGCCCGCAGCCAGCTGTCGATTCTGGAGGCGTGCCGCTATGAGAACCCCACCGTCAAAGTCGTCTACGCCGGGACGCGCCAGCAGTACGGCAAACCGCGCTATCTGCCGCTGGACGAGGATCATCTCCAGGCCCCCACGGATGTCAACGGCATCAACAAGCTGGCGGGCGAGCAATATCACATTGTCTATCACACGGCCTACGGTCTGCGCACCACCTCGCTGCGGCTGACCAATACCTTTGGGCCGCGGCAGTTGATCAAGCACAACCGACAGGGCTTTATCGGCTGGTTTGTGCGCCAGGCGGTGGAGGGCAAAGAGATCCAACTGTACGGCGACGGCAGCCAACTGCGCGACCTCACCTATGTGGATGACGTGGTGGACGCCTTTCTGCGTGCGGGGATGAGCGATGCCGTCAACGGCTGCGTCTACAATTTAGGCGGGCAGGCTCCCATCAGCCTGCGCACGCTGGCCGGGCTGATCGTCGAGATCGCCGGGCAGGGCACGCTGCGGCTGACGCCCTGGCCGGAGGAGCGCAAAAAAATCGACATCGGCGACGTCTATTCCAGCTATGCGCGCATTGAGCAAGAACTGGGCTGGCGGCCCACAACGAGTCTGCGCGCCGGGCTGGAGAAGACGCTGGCCTACTACCGGGAGAACCTGGCGCACTATATTTGACGTTCGCCGGTTGACACCCTCTACAGGATCGAGACCGGGTCGATATCCACCCGCCAGCCGAACGGGATGTCCACCCCGCGCAAAAAGGCGGCGGGGTCGGGCGCGGTCAGCAAAATCTGCCAGCGATACGAGCCGCGAAAGCGCCCAAAGAAGGCCGGCGCCGGCCCCATCACCGTAAACAAACCCGGCTCCGGCTCCAACTGCCCCGCCAACCGGCGTAGAACAGCCGCCATCCGCTCGCTTTCGCGTTTGGCTTTGTCCTCATTTTTTTCCCAAAAGATCAGCCGCGCCAGCCGGCGCACGGGCGGGTACAACTGCTCACGCCGGAAGGCGATTTCGCGCTGGTAGAAGGCGGCATAATCGTGCTGCGCCGCCGCCTGGATGGCGTGATGCTCGGGCCGGTAGCTCTGGATCACCACCCGCCCGCCCCGCTCGCTGCGCCCGGCCCGCCCCGCCACCTGCGTCAGCAGTTGAAAGGTGCGCTCGCCGCTGCGAAAATCGGGCAAAAACAGCCCCACATCGGCGGCAATGACCCCCACCAGCGTCACCAGCGGCAAGTCCAAGCCTTTGGCAATCATCTGCGTGCCGATCAAGACGTTGGCCTCGTGCGCGGCAAAGCGGCGCAGGATGGCCTCATGTGAACCTTTATGCAGCGTTGTATCGGCGTCCCAGCGCAGGGGGTGCGCGTGCGGGGCAATCTGCTGGACGGCTTCTTCGATCCGCTCGGTGCCGGCGCCGAAAAACTTTATGCGCTTGCTCTTGCACTTGGGGCAGACGACCGGCACCGGCTGCTGGCGGTTGCAGCGGTGGCAGACCAGCTTTTGCAGCCCTTCGTGCAGGGTCAGCGGCGTCTCGCAGCGTGGGCACTCTTCGACATAGCCGCAGTCGCGACACATGACAAAGGTGTGCGTGCCGCGCCGGTTGAGAAAGAGGATCGCCTGCTCACCTGCCTCCAGCGTCGCCAGCAGTTCGCTGGCCAGCGTGCGGCTGAAGATGCTGCGGTTGCCGGCGCGCAGCTCCTGGCGCATGTCCACAATCTCCACCGGCGGCAGTTCGGCGTAGAGCGTCTCGCCCGCATCGCTGCTGCGGTGGCCCAGCACGCGGCGCGGCATCTCCAGCAGGGTGAATTCGCCTTGCTGCGCCGCATAGTAGGCGTCCAGGCTGGGGGTGGCGCTGCCCATAATCAGCACGCTGCCGCTCATGGCGGCATATTGGCGCGCCACACGGCGGGCGTCATAGAAAACCTTAAAGCTGCCCCACTGCTCAGCATCCTGCTTATAGGTTGATTCGTGCTCTTCATCGACTACGATCAAGCCTAAGCGTTCCATCGGCGCAAAGAGCGCGCTGCGCGGGCCGACGACGATGTCGTATTGGCCGGCGCGGATCGCACGCCACACATCATAGCGCTCGCCGGTGGTCAATTCGGAATGGATGACGGTGACGCGCCCCGGAAAGCGCCCGGCGAAACGGGCCACCGTCTGCGGGGTCAGCGCGATCTCCGGCACCAGAACAATCGCCTGGCGGCCGCGCGCAAGCGTCTCGGCGATGGCGTGCAGATAGATTTCGGTCTTGCCGCTGCCCGTCACGCCATGCAGCAAAAAAGGCAGGCGCGCCGGCGCCGGCCCGGCAAACGCCGCCGCCACCACCTGCCAGACGGCGTGCTGTTCGGAGGTCAACGCGGGCGCGCGGGTGACGGCGTAGGAGCGTCCCAGCAGCGGGTCGCGCGAGCGCGCCTCCTCATGCAAGTCCACAATGCCCGCCTGCTGCAAGCTGCGCAGCAGATTCAGATCGGCGTCCACCTGGTCGTAAAGCTCGCTTTTCCACAGCGCACCGCCGGCTGCCGCCAGGGCATCGAGCACGGGCAGATACTTATCGATATCCTGCATCCGGCGCAGCCCGGCGGCGGCAGTAGGGCCATCCGTCACCTGCACGGCGTCGCCCTCCACTGTCAGCAGCTCCGCCGCCTGCAGCGCCGTCAGCGGGGCGCGCTGGCTGAGGCCGCAGGCCTGCTTCAGCGCCCGCCAGCTTGCGGCCTGGCCCGGCTGCGCCAGCAGCCATTCCAGAATTTTTGTCTGCTGCGTGCTGCGCGCCAGGCTCGGCAGGCGGCGCTGCGCTTCTGCGCTGCCGCCCAGCAGGGTGACGCGCAGTTCGCGTTTGGCGCGCACGCCGGCGGTGCCGTCGGCGCGCGCCAGCAGGCCGGGCGGCAGAAACAGCTTGATCGCCTCCGCCAGCGGCGCCACATACTGGGTGGCGATCCACTCGGCCAGCTTGATTTGCAGCGGCGTCAACACCGGCTCCGGGCGCGCCAGCCGCAGCATCGCCTTGGTCGGCACAGGCGCACTGTCCGCCGCCCGCAGCACAACCCCCTGCAGCTGGCGCGGGCCAAACGGGACCCAGATCAGATGGCCGGGCGCGACGATACTTTCCAAGTCGGGAGGCAGGTGGTAGTGAAAGGTTTGCAGATTGCTTTCGTCGTCGCCTTCGCCCTCTCTGTCTTGGCTGGGCGGCGGCGGCGTATTGCGTTCAAATGTGCGCCGGATCGGTACATTGACGGCGACTTCGATAAAGCGCATAGGTTATATACGGGCACCGTACAGCCATTCCTGGCTGAAGCCTACCACAAAGGCCAGCGCAGCCGGCGCAGCAACCGCCCAGCCATAGAGCACAGGGTCAATTGCAGCCAGCAGATAGACCACAGTCCACAACAGCGCCAGCAAAAAGCCGAAGAAAAAACCCATGAGCGGCAGCAGCAGACCGCGCAGCCCATACTTGCGGTCAAAGTGGCCGAATTCGCGCCGGCTGCGCCGCTGCATACTGAAAAGGGCAGCCACAGACGCGCCCAGCGCACCGGCAAATGCCCCCGCCAGCACGACCGGCCCCTGCTGAGCAATTGACCACAGCGCCGGGGCATCGAGCAGTTGGCTGAACAGATCCGTGATATCCGGGAGATAGACAATCAGCGCCGCCACCACCATGGCGCCCAGCAGCAGCCAGGCCCACAGATAGGCCGTCAGCCGGTTGCGATACAGAGAAGACCACTGCTCCGTCTGGCGTGTGCGCTGCACGATGCGGCGCACCTGCTGCAGATAGTACTCCACCTCGGCTGTGCGTGTCGGCTCGCTCTGCAGCAGCGTCTGGGCCTTGTTCAACAGGTGGCGGCTGCGTTCTACGGCTTCATTGCCCGCCGGCAGCGAGGCAGGGATGGCGCGCAGCAGGTCATCAATTTCCTGCTGGACGACATCGACGTTGATCTCGTTGCTGCGGGGCAGCAGGTTGGAGCGGTTGGCGGCGCGTACGCCCACCGACATCATGCTGGCAAGGGAGGGCGACTGGCGGCGCACCGTTGGGTTGAGGGGCGAACTGGACGCAGGCATATACGCCGCGCCACTGCCCGCCGGCCAATCCTCCGTGGCGGGCGAAGTTTCCGGCTGGCCCGGTGCAGCGGATGGAGCAGGCGCGGGCTGGTCGCCGGGTTGGGCGCCGGACAGGTGTGCATAGCGATCTTCGGCGGAAACGAGCGGGTTGCGGGCGCCGCGTGCCGGCAAAATCGGCTGGTCGCCCGGCGCCGGCTCGTCAGCCTTGTGTGTGGGCGTGTAAGCGCCGTTCAACTCCACACCTGGCGGCGCGTCAAATCCGCCATTGGTCCCATTGGAACCAGGGCTTTTGGAACCGGGGCTTGCCCCATCATAATCCAGCGCAACCTCATCCGCCGGCGTCCAGGCCGCGGTTCCACTGCCGCCCGCCTGGCTGCCCATTTGGTCTCTCGCTGGGCCGGCGGAGGCCGTATCGACGCCCCCCAACATCATTTCGTCCAGGAGCACTTCGACGCGGCGGCGCAGCGCTTCCGGCGACTCTTCTCCGTAAGCGGCGCGGCTGCCGGCTGGGCTGCGATGGGGTTCGTAGGGATTGCCGGTGGCGCTCAGTTTGTCAGACGGCAAAACCATCACCTCTCTCTGCTGCGCCGAACTGGCTGCAACAGAACAATTATACAATGAGTCCGCAGTCGCGACAATTATGTCGAGAAATCAACGAACGAATGTTCCTTTGCGAGCCGCTATTTGTGGCGCAAGCTGCGTGCCACGATCGGTTTGTCCTTGTGCACGGCAAACAGGTCCAGGTCGGCGGCGACGGCTGTATTGGGAAAAATGGCCTGTGCCTCCGCCAATACGTCCTGTGTCACATAGCGCCGGCTCACATGGTGCAGCACCAACTGGCGCACACCGGCGTTGCGGGCCAGGCGAGCGGCAGCGCCGGCCGTAATGTGGCCATGCTGGCGCGCCAATTCTTTATCGACATCCAGATAAGTCGCCTCAATCGCCAGCAGATCAGCCTCCGCCGCGGCCGCGTGCAGCGGGCCGGTGTGGCTGACGTCGCCGACAAAGACCAGCTTGGCCCCGCGCTGGGGATCGCCCAGCACCTCTTCCGGCATGACGGTGCGCCCGTTGTCCAGAACCGCCGGCACACCGGCAGACAAGTCGCGGCGCACCGGCCCATGCGGGATGCCCAATGCCTCGGCTTTTTCAGCCAGGAAAGGACGGCGGCTCTTTTCCTCAAACGCAAAGCCAAAACAATCCGGCCCGCGATGCTGAACCGGAAAGGCGCTCAAGGTGAAGTAGCGGCTGTCAAAGAGCACCCCCGCCTCCATCTCGTTGAGTTCTATCCCCGAACGCGGAAGCTGACCGGGGCCGAACACGACTTCCATCAGCGCCTGCACCCGCACCAGGGTAAACGCTCCCCCATAGATGCTGAGTTCCTCCATCGCCTCCCAGCGCCCCAGGGTGCTGGCCAGCCCCCCCAGCCCCAGGATGTGATCCAGATGGCCGTGGGTGAGCAGAATCTTGTCCAGCTTGCGAAAGCCAAGCCCGGAACGCAGCAGTTGACGCTGCGTGCCTTCGCCGCAGTCGATCATAAAGCGCTGTTCGTTGGCGAGCACAAGCGCCGAAGAGAGGCCGCGCTGCACGGAGGGTGCGGATGCCGAGGTGCCGAGGAAGACGAGTTCAAACATGAGGGACAGTGTACCGGATTGATCTTATTCTTGCTAAATAAGCGGCCAGGTAAACAGGACAACCAGCAAGATCAGCCTTCTGCTGCGTCTCCCCAAAGGGCGCTTTCAAAAAAGGTGTCCCCCAAAAAAGCGCCGCCCAGCTTCTAGCTGGGCGGCGCTCGGTTTTGGTTGCGGTAGAGACGCTGTCCCTACAAGCCGCTGCTCTGCTAGCGCTTGTTGCTGCCCTGCTTCTGCGCAGACTTCTGCGCCGGTTTCGCTGCCGGTTTCGGCATCGGCTTGGCAACTGGCTTGGCCGCGGGGCGGGCCGCTGCCGGCGCACCGGCTGTTATGGGGGCCATTTCGCCGCCCAGGGCAAAGCCGCTGCCGCCGCTGCGGCTGCGGATGACGGCCCAGCCGACCAGCGCCAGGCAGATCAGAATGACGGCAATCACCCAGATGTTGAATTCGCTGTACTGCACGACTACCGGCGCGATAATGACGCTGACCAGGTTGATCACCTTGATCATCGGGTTGAGCGCTGGGCCGGCGGTGTCCTTGAGCGGGTCGCCGACGGTGTCGCCGACCACGCTGGCCTTGTGCCGTTCCGAACCTTTGCCGGTGTTTCTGACCAGGTCGCGCTCTTCATCCTCGATCAGCTTCTTGGCGTTGTCCCAGGCGCCACCGGAGGTGGACATGAAGACGGCCAGCAGTTGACCGGAGAGAATGACGCCGGCCAGGAAGCCGCCCAGGGCCTCCACCTGCAGCGACAGGCCGATGATGACAGGCATCAGCACGGCCAAGAGCGCCAGGTTGACCAGTTCGCCCTGCGCCGCTTTGGTGGCCACATTGACCGACTCCGCATAGTCGGGCTTGACGGTGCCTTCCATCACGCCGGGGATACGGAACTGCTTGCGCACGATCTGCACGATCTGGCCGGCAGCGCGGGCGACGGCCTTGATGGCTAAGGACGAGAAGAGCCACGGCACGGCGCCGCCGATCAGGAAGCCGATAAAGACCAGCGGCACTGACACGCGGATGCCGGTTGCGGCCATCTGCAGCAGCGGATCGACACCCATTTGATTCTGCACGCGCGTGACATCGGTGATGAAGGAGCCAAAGAGGGCCACAGCGGCGATCACAGCCGAACCGATGGCGATACCCTTGGTAATGGCTTTGGTCGTGTTGCCGACAGCGTCAAGGTCGGCCATGATCTGGCGCGCCTTAGGCTCCAGCCCGGCCATTTCACCGATGCCGTTGGCGTTGTCCGAAATGGGGCCGAAGGAGTCCATGGCCACATTGTTGCCGGTCAGCGTCAACATGCCGATGCCGGTCAGCGCTACACCATAGAGCACGAAGGCCGTCTGCTCGATAGGATTGGCGCCTACGCCGGCAAAGATCAGCACCGACGAGAGGATTGTCAAGGCGATCACAACGGCTGCCCACACGGTGGCTTCGTAGCCGACGCTCAAGCCGGAGAGAATCGTAGTGGCGGGGCCGCCGGCGGTGGCCGAGTTGATCTCCTTCACCGGCGCACCTTCAGTGCCGGCAAAGTAATCCGTCAAGCGATCCAGTACAATGGCAAGCAGCACGCCTACCGCGGTCGCCAAGAAGGGACGCCACCAGCCGATCTCCAGGTTGCCCAGGTAGAAGAAGGCCACGATGCCGAACAGCACCACCGAGATGGCGGCAGAGGTCAGGAAGCCGCTGAAGATGGCGTTCATCGCGCTGCGGGCGCCTTCGGAATCGGTGCGTACACGATAGGTGCCGATAATCGAGGAGAGCACGCCGATGCCGCGCACCAAGAGCGGGTATATAATCCAGTGAATGTTGCCGTCGATCATGGCCATCAGCGCCAGACCGAGGATTAAGGCGGCGACGATGGTGACTTCATAAGATTCGAAGATGTCGGCAGCCATACCGGCGCAGTCGCCCACATTGTCGCCCACCAGGTCGGCGATCACGGCGGCGTTGCGGGGGTCGTCTTCCGGCACATCCTGTTCCACTTTACCGACCAGGTCGGCGCCCACATCCACCGCCTTGGTAAAGATGCCGCCGCCCACGCGCATGAAGAGCGCCAGCAGCGTGCCGCCAAAGCCGAAGCCCAGCAAGGCATCGGGGGCCGCAACACCGAAATACATGAAGATCAAGGTGCCGCCCAGCAGGCCGAGACCGTCGGTCAGCATGCCGGTGATGGCGCCGGCGCGGTAGGCGATGCGCAGCGCGCCGCCAAAGCTGTTGCGCGACTCAGCGGCCACGCGCACATTGGCCTGCACGGCCATACGCATGCCGATCTGGCCGACAGTCAGGCTGAAGCCGGCGCCCATGATGAAAGCAACGGCGCGGCCCAGCCCCATCCACAGCTTGAGCTGGTCGGGACCCATGTCGGGGAAGCGTCTGGTTGCTTCCAGCGAAGGCGGCACGATGTAGACGCTGAGAAAGAGCAGCACGGTCAGAATGACGACAAAGG
Organism: Caldilineales bacterium; assembly: GCA_038205395.1. GTDB lineage: Bacteria > Chloroflexota > Anaerolineae > Caldilineales > Caldilineaceae > Fredericiella. The sequence continues at coordinate 16,487 of JBBRBX010000047.1, read as the reverse complement.
GCAGAATGGTGCGCAGCTGCTGGTTGAGATAGGCGTCGGCGCCGGTGCGAATGGCGTCCCACACTTCACGCATTTTGGGCGTCCCCGTATCCTCTGCCAGCACCTCGCGGCGCAGGTAGAGCGCATACAGCAGCCCCAAAACGGCGATGCCTAGAACACTCCAGATGGCGATGGTTTCAAACTCACTTAGACCTAGATGATCCAACATGGAACAATTCCTCTTTCATTCCTGAAAATAAAATTACATATGAAACGGGGTGCATTCAAACAAAGCTGAATGGCAAGGTGATGTGGGTGATAGGCGCTTCCTCCTCTTCTGTTGCGGGCGCTGCGTGGGAGGCCGGTTGGTGGGCAGAACCGGCTCTCCACAGTATCGCGCCGCCTACTCAATTTCTACTAATGCCTCATGCAGGACAACGGTCTGCCCCGGCTTGACATGAATCTGGCGCACGACACCCGCCTTGGCAGCGCGGATTTCGTTCTCCATCTTCATCGCTTCCAACACCAACACCGTCTGGCCCGCCTCCACCTTTTGCTCCGGCTCGACATTGATGCGGGCAATCAGGCCGGGGATAGGGGCTTTGATCCGCCCATCGCCGCTGATCGGGCGCACGCCGCGCGTTTCGCGGTCGCGCACCTGGATGTTATGGCGCAAACCCTCCAACTGGACAGAGCGCATATCGGTGGCGAAGACCATTTCATAGGGGCGGTTGTCCACGATCATCCAATCCACCGCCTCCGGTGTGTCGGCATCCGGCACATACACCATCAGCGGCTCGCCATCTACATAGACGCTGAACTCGCCGGCTGTCCCCTGCTGTGCGCTGACCTCAACCTCGAATGTCTTGTCGTCAATCGTTACGCTAAGCTTATTCATACCATTCTCCCCTAAACCGGCAGCCGTCGCGCCGACCGGTGCCAACCTGTCTGGATGCGTTCCGGCGTCTGCGATTTGCCGATGCGGCGGCGCAGCGTATAGGCTACGGCCACCATAGCCGCCAGGTCCTGGCGCACTTCTTCGTCTCGACATTTCGTCTCAAACCGGAAGTTGGTCATAAAGCGTGTGTCATAGTCGCCGGCGGCAAATTTCTCATCGTGCAGAATCTGCATATGCAGCGGCAGGTTGGTCTGCACGCCGACGACACGAAATTCCTGCAGCGCGCGGCGCATACGCTGAACGCAAGCGTCGCGCGTGTCCGCCTTGACGATCAGGTTGGCCAGCAGCGGGTCGAAACGCAGCGGAATCTCGCAGCCGACATAGCCGTAGGTGTCGACGCGCACATCCGGCCCTTGCGGCAGGCGGAAGCGCGAGATGAGGCCGGGGCTGGGCAGATAATCGTTCCACGCATCTTCGGCGTTGACCCGGCACTGCATGGCCCAGCCGCTCAGATGAATGTCCGCCTGCGACCTGCCCAGCGCTTCCCCGGCGGCGATGCGAATCTGCTCGCGCACGATGTCGACATCCGACACCATTTCGCTGACCGCATGTTCGATCTGGATGCGCGCCTTGACTTCGGTGAAGTGGAAGTTGCCGGCGCTGTCCACCAAGAATTCGACGGCGCCCGTATTTTGATAGTGGAAGAGGTGCGCAATGTCGAGCGCCATACGCCACAGCGCCTGGCGCTGCTCATCCTGCAGCGAAGGCGCCGGCGATTCTTCGATCAGCTTCTGGTTGTGGCGCAGCAGCGAGCCTTCGCGCTCGCCCAGATGCACCATGTTCCCGTGTGCGTCGGCCAGGATCTGGACGACCACATAATGCGAGGGAGCGATCACACGCTCCAGATAAAGGTGGTCGTCGCCGTAGATCATCTCCGCCTCGCGACGGGCGGTTGCCACAGCCTCGGCCAGCCGCTCTGGGGTAATCACCACGCGCGCCCCGCGCCCGCGCCCGCCGCGAGCCGACTTCACCACCAGCGGATAGCCCACCTCTTCGGCGCGCTGCGCCAGGTAAGCTTCGTCGAGTTCCCCTTCCGGCAGTTCGGCGTAAAGCGGAACGCGATAGCCGGCGCGCTTGACGACGTCCATCGCTTCCACCTTGTTGCGCAGCGAACGGATGACCGCTGGGCTGGGGCCGACAAAGGTGATGCCGGCCTGCGCACAGCGTTCGGCAAAATCCGCTTCTTCCGCCAGGAAGCCATAGCCGGGGTGGATCGCATCCACGCCCAACTGCCGCGCCACAGCCAGCACCTCATCGGCAGCCCCGTAGCGCTCGGCGGAATGCAGCTGCATGGCTTCATCAGCCAGCCGCACATGCAGCGAGTCGCGGTCGGCCACGGTGTAGAGCGCCACCGTGGCGATGCCCATCTCGCGGCAGGTGCGGATAATACGCACGGCAATTTCGCCGCGGTTGGCAATCAAGATTTTTTTAAACATAGGTAGTTTTCATCTCCATCCCCCAATTACATCCCCGATTACTCTCTGTCTTCTGCATTGGCCGGCGGCTACATGGGCGAAAGGCCGTGCTTTTTGGGCACATGCGTTTCGCGCTTGGAGAGCGTAATCTCCAGCGCCTTGATCAGAAGACGGCGGCTGTCCTTGGGTTCGATCACGTCGTCGATCAGCCCGCGCGCGGCCGCAACATAGGGATTGTTGAATTTCTCCTCATAGTCGTCCACCAACTCCCGCCGTTTCACCTCTGGGTTTTCGGCTTCCACCACCTGCTTTTTGAACAGGATGTTGACGGCGCCTTCGGCCCCCATGACGGCGATTTCGGCGTTGGGCCAGGCGTAGAGCAGGTCGCCGCGCAGCCCCTTGGAACTCATCACGCAGTAGGCCCCGCCGTAGCTCTTGCGGGTGATGATCATCAGCTTGGGCACCGTTGCCTCCGAGTAGGCGTAGATCATGCGTGCGCCGTTGCGGATGATGCCGCCGTACTCCTGGTTGGTGCCGGGCAAAAAGCCGGGCACATCCTGGAGCGTCACAATCGGGATGTTGTAGGCATCGCACAGGCGGATAAAGTGGGCCGCCTTGACCGAGGCTTTGATGTCGATGCAGCCGGCCAGCACCATCGGCTGGTTGGCGACGATCCCGATCACATAGCCGTTGAGGCGGGCAAAACCGACCACCATATTTTCGGCCCACAATTCGTGTACTTCAAAAAAGCGCCCGTCGTCCACAAGCGAGCCGATCACCTGGCGCACATCGTAGGGCTTGGAGGGGTCCACCGGCACCAGCGTTTCCAGTTCGGGCGTGAGACGGTCGGGGTCGTCCACCGGCGGCACATAGGGCGGGTCGTTCTGGTTGTTGGAGGGGAGATAGGAGAGCAACTCGCGCACCTTGAGCAGGCACTCGGCGTCATCCTTGGAGAGAAAGTGGCTGACGCCGCTCTCTTTGGAGTGGATCATGCCGCCGCCCAGCATTTCAAAGCTGACATTTTCCTGCATCACGGCCTTGACCACTTCGGGGCCGGTAATAAACATATAAGAATTTTCGGTCATAAAGACAAAATCGGTGAGGGCCGGCGAGTAGACCGCACCGCCGGCGCAGGGGCCGAGGATCACGCTTAACTGGGGAATCACCCCCGACGCTTCGCAGTTGGCGTCGAAGATGCGCGAGTATCCGCCCAGGCTGTCCACGCCTTCCTGGATGCGGGCGCCGCCGGAGTCGTTGAGGGCCAGGAAGGGGCAGCCGTATTTGATCGCCATATTCATGGCCTTGACGATCTTGTTGGCGTGCATTTCGCCCAGCGAGCCGCCCATGACGGCGGCGTTTTGCGAAGCCACAAAGACTTTGCGCCCGTTGATCTCGCCAAAGCCGGTGACGACGCCATCGCCATAGCGTGAGCCGCGCCCGTCCATATACTTGTCGGAGCGGGGCGTCACCAGCGTGTCGATCTCGACAAAGGTGCCGGGGTCGAACAGCAGGTCGATCCGCTCCTGCGCCGTCAGGCGGCCTTTTTTGTGCTGCCCTTCCGCGTCCTTAGCGCCGCCGCCGGCAATCGCCTTGCGCTCGCGCAATTTCTTGACATACCCTTCCAAAATGCACCTCCATCGATGAGTGGGAACCAGCGATCAATCTGCGAACTGTTGTTTGTTTATATTTCCGCTTGCGCACCTTCTTCACGCAAGGTCATCGTCAAGACAAAACCATTCTGCACCTGCCACCAGGCAGACCAGCCGCCTGGAAATTGGGTGGCCAGTTCCGTGTCGATGCCGACTGCCAGCGGCGACCATGCCTGCGCCGGCGGATCGCCGGGCGCAAAGCGGCAGACGATGCGCCGGGTGTCGATGCGCAGCCCCGTGCGCAGCGACTTGAGCACCGACTCCTTGGCGCTCCAGATGGCTGTCACCTGGCTGTCCCGCTGCGCCACCGGCGTCGCCATCACGCTGCGAATCTCCTCCGCCGCAAAAAAATCGTTGACAAAGCTCTGCTCGCGCGGCTCGATATACTCAATATCACAGCCCAAGCTCCAGCGTCCTGCCTGCTCCCCGTCCGGCTCCCCGTTCGTCTCCCGGCACAGCGCACAAAAGGCGTGCCCGTGGCTGTGGCTGATCGACAACGACAGCGGCAAACGCTGTGCCGGCTGCCCCTCCCCAGCCGTTACCAAGCAGTAGGGGGAGCCGTCTTCGCAGTTGGCGATCTGGATGGCCTCCAGCAGCGGGGCCGCGCCCGCCGTCTCCGCCAGATAGCCCTGCACCAGCTGCTTGGCCGTCCAGCGCCCCAGCAGCCAATCCCGCCGCCGCTTCTCCATCTTCAAGGTGCTCAGCCGCTGCACTTCCTGCTCGCACAGCCATCCCGCCGGGGCCGCTCCCCTGGCGATCTCTGGACAGTCATCAAGCGATTGCAGCAGCCAGTGAATCATAGCGGATCATCGTGAACTACAGTCGTCACACAAGCAGGTGACAGCCACCTTGCGTGTGCAAGGTGGCTGTCACTCCCTATTCCGCTCAGGCCGGCCGTGAGACCGTCAGATAGCTCTGCAGCTTCACAAACACATTGCCCGCTTCGTCCATCACCTGGGCGTCAAAGCTCTCGCCGTCGTTGTGGGTCTTGCAGACACAGTAGAGCCGGCGCCCTTCCGCCTCTTCCGGCTGGCGATAGGCGGTGACTGCCTCAAAGCCCAGCGGGAAGGCCATGGCGTTCTTGACCTTAGTGTTCCATAGCGCCGCCGACTGGAAGCACAGCTCCAGCAAGCGTGGGGCCATCAGCGAAGCGGCGTCCGCCGGCTCGGTGTTGGGTCCCAGGTCGTGCGCCATCAGCGCTACACTCTCGTTTTCGCTGACCCGCGCCCGCTCGATCACCTGGTAGGCGTGGCCGTGGAAGAAGCTCTTGTAGACCTCGTCCGCCTCGATGGGCAGGCTCTGCGCCGCCGGGGCGTCGAACTCGACCAGCGGCTTGTCCAGCGCCGCCGTCGTCAGCCGCACATCGGCGATGAAGTGTTCCTTCACCTGCGTGGGCAGCCCTTCCCTGGCCGGTTTGGTGACGGAGCGCAGCACCGCATGAGCGACCAGCTCTCCGTTGCCCACCGGTTTGACCGTGGCGCTCAGATAGAGCGTGCGCGGCTCCATGCGGAAGAACTTGAACGCGCCCAGCATCTGCTCGTTCTCGATTGCGGCCACCCGATAGCCGGGGGCCGCCACCGTCGCCAGCTGCGCCAGCGCTTCGGTCGCCATCACACCCGGCAGCCACGGCTGCCCGGCGTCCGGCGCATGGTCAAAGAGGAACGGCTGCACCTTGGGGTCCAGCGTCGTCTCCACTTCGATGCCGCCGTACAGCCGGTAGGACTTGACTTCGCCCACCATCAGCAGCGGATTCTGACGCTGCGCCAACTGCGTGTTCACCTTATCGACATCAAGGCCACCGGTCGGGTCCTTCTCTTCCAGCCAGGCGCCCAGCCGTCCGGCCACAACCAGCTCGCCGCGTGTGCCGCCGTAGGTCAGTTCACGGCGGATGGTGGGCACGCCCGCTTCGGGGGGCAGCATGTCCACACCCAGCGATTCCAGGATGGCCTGCACCGAACCGCGCGAGGCCATACCGATCTGCCCCCAGGCTGTCCAGTCGATGGCGATGCCGCGGGTTTCGGGCCGCCACGTGCGCATACTGCTGGAAATCTTGCACAGCAGGTCGTTGGCGGACGAGTAGTCGCTCTGGCCGTTGTTGCCGAAGCGGCCCGCCACCGAGCTGAACGAGACCGTCGCCCCGATGGGCATTCCCTTGGCCGCTTTGATCAGGCTGAAGAAGCCGTCGGCCTTGACATCAAAGACCAGGGCGAACTGGTGCGGCTCCTTGTTGGGCAGCGTGCGGTCGATCAGCAGACCGCCGGCGTGGAGCAGCACATCGATCTTGCCATAGCGTTGGCGGATGTCTTCCACCACCTCGCTCACGGCCTCGCCGTTGCGCAGGTCAAGGCTGAAGTAGTGGGCTGTACCGCCCGCCGCCTCCACCGCCTCGACCGCGCGCAGCGCCGCTTCCAGCCGTTCCACATCCATCATCTTTTTGTCGATTTGCGCCGGCGTCACCTTCTCGCCTGAGCTTCTGGCCTCGGCGATCAGCGCCTGCTTGAGCGTCTCGCGACCCTGGCGGAAGAAGGCAATATACTTGTCATCGTGCGCCGGGCACGCCACCAGGTCGAGCAGGTAGAAGATGCCGCCCGAAGCCACGGCCAGGTCGGTCGTGATGGCGCTGGTGATGCCGCCGGCGGCGCCGGTGACGACAAACACGGTCTGCTTGTCCAGCACCATGCCGGGTTGGCCATCCTTGGCGGGCAGTTCTTCCAGCGTCACGCTGTAGCGCTGGCCTTCGTAGTAGCCGACTTCCACAACACCGGGGTCAAACAGCGTCTCGGCGATCAGTTGGTCAACCGGCTCCACCGTCTTGCGCGACGGCTCGAAGTCCACTGCTTTGACCAGCAGCCCCTTGCCGCTGTCGCGCATCGCCTGCTCCATGTTGTAAGCCTTGGTAAAGCCCACCACCGCGCCGCCCAGCGGGGCCGAGGCAGGCACAGGGCCGTAGCCGTGCATACCGCCCAGCCGTGTGGCCGAGACCAGGAAAGCATTGGGGCCGGCCACACTCTCATAGAGCGTGCGCATGGCGCTGTACAGATTCTTGACGCGCAGCCGGTTGAGTTCACGCCACTCTTCCAGGCTCATCTCTTCGATCGACTGTTCGACATCCAGCGCCGGCAGCCAGTAGACGCCTTGAATGCGCCCTTCCTCCTGCCAGCCCTGCAGCTGCGTCTCCATTGCCTCGGTGGCAATCCCCGGCTCCAGCACAAAGGTACTGACGCCGCGCTTTTGCAGCTTTTCGACCAGCTTCTTGCCGACGCCGCCCTGGTCGAGCATGACCACGACCCGGCTGGCGCTGTCCAGCGTCACACTGGTGGGCTTGCACCATTCGATGGCGGGGCGCAGCGCCGGAACCGGCACGCGACGCGGCATCTTGTCGGCGTCTTCCAATGTGCCGATGGTTTTGATGGCCGAGAGCGCCGGCGCACTTTCCGCTGCACTTTTTGCCGCTGCGGCAGCGGCTGGGGCCTGCGGCGCCGCTGTGGCTGCGCCACCGCCGCCGGCCAGCTCAGGGCGCATCTGCTTGACGAATTCCACCACCGACTTCAGGGTGGGATAGTCGCGCAGGTTGACCCCTTCCTGGTAGGGAATCGCAAACGACTCGCGAATCGAAGCGAAGGTCTCGGCCTGCTTGACCGTATCGATGCCCAGGTCGGCCTCCATGTCGAGGTCGAGTTCCAGCATGTCTTTGGGGTAGCCGGTCTTGGCCGCCACCACATCGAGCACCTTCTCGGTCACGGCGTCGCCGGCGTCACCAGCCGGGGCGGCTGCCGGCGCTTGCGCAGCCGCGGGGGCCGCCGCTGCGGGAACCGGTGCGGCCAGGTCCGGACGCATCGAGCGCACGAAGCCGACCACGCTGGCCAGCGTCGGGTAGTCACGCAGGTTCAACCCTTCCTGCACTGGGATGGCAAAGCCTTCCCGGATAGCGGCAAAGGTTTCGGCCTGCTTGACGGTGTCGATGCCCAGGTCGGCCTCCATGTCGAGGTCGAGTTCCAGCATATCTTTGGGATAGCCGGTCTTGTCGGCCACCACGCTCAGCACCTTTTCCACGATGGCGTCGGTGGCGGGGGCGGCGGGAGCGGCGGGCGCAGACTGTGCGGCAGGGGCCGGCGCGGCAGGCGCAGCCATGGGGGCTGCCGGCGCGGGAACCGGTGTGGCCAGGTCCGGGCGCATTGAGCGCACGAAGCCGACCACGCTGGCCAGCGTCGGGTAGTCACGCAGGTTCAACCCTTCCTGCACCGGGATAGCAAAGCCTTCCCGGATAGCGGCAAAGGTTTCGGCCTGCTTGACGGTGTCAATGCCCAGGTCGGCCTCCATGTCGAGGTCCAGCTCCAGCATATCTTTGGGATAGCCGGTCTTGTCAGCCACGACGCTCAGCACCTTTTCCACGACGGCATCGGCGGAAGCAGCGGCAGGGGCGGCGGGAGCAGGGGCGGCAGGCGCAGCCACGGGGGCTGCCGGCGCGGGAACCGCTGCGACCAGGTCCGGGCGCATCGAGCGCACGAAGCCGACCACGCTGGCCAGCGTCGGGTAGTCACGCAGGTTGATGCCCTCCTGCAGCGGGATGGCAAAGGTCTCGCGGATGGCGGCGAAGGTCTCGGCCTGCTTGACAGTGTCAATGCCCAGGTCGGCCTCCATGTCGAGGTCGAGTTCCAGCATATCTTTGGGATAGCCGGTCTTGTCAGCTACGACGCCCAACACCTGGTCGACCACAGGGTCGCCGGCGGCTGTCGCCGGCACAACCGGGACGAGCACAGGTTGAGTCACGGGCGCTTGGGCCACAGGAGCTTGGGTGACAGGAGCCGCTGGTGCGGCGGCCAGGTCAGGGCGGTTGCTGCGCACGAAGCCGACCACACTTTGCAGCGTCGGGTAGTCGCGCAGGTTGATCCCCTCCTGCACCGGGATGGCGAAAGTCTCGCGGATGGCGGCGAAGGTCTCGGCCTGCTTGACCGTATCGATGCCCAGGTCGGCTTCGAGGTCGAGGTCGAGGTCGAGCATGTCCTGCGGGTAGCCGGTCTTGGCCGCCACCACACCCAACACCGCCTCCACCACCGGGTCAACTGCCGGGGCCGGGGCGCTCACAGGCTGGGCGACGGGAGCGGCTGCCGGTGCGGCGGCCAGGTCAGGGCGGTTGCTGCGCACAAAGCCGACCACGCTTTGCAGCGTCGGGTAGTCGCGCAGGTTGATCCCTTCCTGCACCGGGATGGCGAAAGTCTCGCGAATGGCGGCGAAGGTTTCGGCCTGCTTGACGGTGTCGATTCCGAGGTCGGCTTCGAGATCCAAGTCAAGGTCGAGCATATCCTGCGGGTAGCCAGTCTTGGCCGCCACCACACCCAGCACCTTCTCGACAACCGGGTCAACTGCCGGGGCCGGGGCGCTTACGGGTTGGGCGACGGGAGCAGCAACCGGCGCAGCAACCGGCTGGGGCGCCGAAGCGGGCACGGGTGCGGGCTTGGGCGCCGCCGGCGCAGCAGCGACAGGCGCAGGTGCAGGCGCTTGCGGAGCAGGGGCCGGGGCCACAGGCTTGGGCGCCACCGGGGCCGGTGTGGGAGCGACCGGTGTGGGAGCGCCCAGCGCCTGGCTCTGCGCCCGCGCCACGGCGGGCATGGGCAGCGGCTTGTATTCGGTGGTGACGCCATTGCCGGGGGCGACGGCGCGCACGATGGGGCCGGTGCCGTACTGCCAACTGTTGGCAAGCGGGCGGCGGCCAGGCGCACCGTAGGCGATGACACGCAGCGCGTGCTTGACGACCTCGGTTTCGGCTTCATCATAGCCGCTGACGTCGGCCAGCCAGCGCCGGTAGAGCGGCTTGTTGTCCTGGCGGTCATGGCCGCCGGGGATGCGGCGCAGCAGCGTCATGCTGATCTGCGAGCCAAAGCCGGCTGCTAAATGCAGCGCATACTGCACAGGATAGCGCCCGCCGCGGCTGAGGTTGAGCGTACCCAGTTCGGGGTCCACTTCCTTGTAGTTGGGCACAGGCGGCACGATGCCGTATTCCAAAATCTTGACTGCAATCACATCTTCAATGCCGGCCCCCATCGGGTGGCCGGTGAAGCCCTTGGTGTTGCAGACGACGATCTCGTCGGCGGCTTCGCCAAAGGTGTTGCGCAGGGCAAAGACCTCCGCCGAGGCGCTGCCGCCGCGGGCGGGCGTGTAGGTTTCGTGCGAGATAAAGGCCAGCTGCCCGGCCATGCTGTAACGGTTGAGGCCAAAGCGGCGCTCGGCGGCCGTCACCAGGCGGTTCATCACATCGCAGATATGGCTGACATCCAGGCGGGTGCCGTGGAAGGCGCTGTTGGCGGTCTCGCTGCTCAGCAGTTCGACAATGCCGCGCATCCCGCGCTCGCGCACGGCGTCTTCGCTTTCGACCACCAGGGCGCAGGCGCCCATGCCGAGCAGCGTGCCGTGGCGGCGGCGGTCAAAGGGCAGCGCCGCTTCTTCCACCTTGTCGTCGGTGGCAGCGGCGCCGGTCGCCAGGAAGCCGGCCCCCACCCACCCCATCAGGTTGTCGCCCGTTACATCGTCGGCGCCCAGCACAATCACCCGGCGGCAGCGACCGCTGCGGATCCAGTCTTCGGCCAGAGAGACGCCCTGGGCGGTGCTGGCGCAGGCGGCGTTGACATGGGTGTTCGGCCCGCGTGCGCCGATGTATTCGGCAAACTGGCTGTGGCCCATAGCCAAGATGCGGAAGATAAAGCGCCGGTCAAACTCATAGGGCGTGCGGGCCAGTTCTTCCTTGAGCGAGCCAAGCTTGCGGTTGATCTCGCGCAGGCTGCCGTCGTCCTGGGCATAGTCGCGCAGATCTTCGAGCATGGCGATCTGCCGGCGCAGGTTTTCCCAGGCGTAATAGCGCTGCATCTCGTCGGCGAAGCGGTCGCCGCCGGGGAAGGCGCTGGCAAAGATGACGCCCGTCTCGTCGCGCAGCGCTTCGGGCAGCAGCCAGCGGTCAGGCAGATAGGTGCCCTTGGTCGTCGTGCGGTAGGTCTGCACCAACGGAATGCCCGCCTCGCGCAGCGCGTCGATGCCGGCGGCAATCGAGAGCTGCGTCGTGATGTCGAGCGCCTCGATCAGCTTGGCCGGCACGCCATACTCTTCGGCCAGGTCAAAGCCGCCGCCGCGACCGGCCAGCTTGATGACGTCGTCAGTGCTCTCGATCACTTCAAAGCTACCGCTGCCGTCTTTACTCTTGACCAGGCGCGTGATGCGCTTGTTGGCCATATCCTTGCGATAGCGTTCGGGGATAAGATCGACAAACTGCTCACCGCGCAGGATGCGCAGGGCGTTGTCGGGGTCCATCACCAGCTTATTGACGCCCGGCAGGCCGAGGCCAGTGCCGGAGATGATAATCGAGCCTTGCGGGGCGTCGTTGCGGTCATAGGCTGCGGGACGCGCCGCCGGTTGCGTTGTGCCGGACAACTGCTGCAGGGCCTGTACCAGGGCCTGCCCCAGCGAGCCGGCGTCAAGTGTCGGTTGCGCCATAGGTGTGCTTTCCTTTTGAAGCGGGGCAACGGGAGCAGATTGGGAGGGGGCGGCCTGGACGGCAGAGGCCGCCACAGGTGCACCGTTGGCGGGCAAATCTTCCAGCGCCTCGATGCCGTAGCCGGCGGCGTACAGCCCGCACAGCGCCTGGTTGAAGCTTTCGATTTCGCCCGTCTTGGGATGGTTGGAGAGCAGCGACCAGACGTCGTTTTTGTTTGCCAGCACGTCGTCCACAAAGCCCTTGAGGGCGCGCTTGGGGCCGACCTCGACAAACATGCGCACGCCCTCGGCGTACATCGTTTCCAGCCCCTTCACCCACTGCACGGGCGAAGCGATTTGCAGTTCCAGAATATCCTTGATGCCTTCGACCGTGGTCGGGTAGAGTTCGCCGGTCACGTTGGCCACCATCTTGAGCTGCGGCTCGACGATGTGCAGCCGGTTGAGCACCGTGCGCAGGGGGGCGCTGGCCGGCGCAACGATCTTGGTGTGGAAGGCATGGCTGACGGGGATGCGTTGGGCGCGGAAGCCTTTTTTCTCAAACAGGGCGATGGCCTGTTCGACCGTTTTGCTCGCCCCACCCACAACACACTGCGTGTAGGAGTTGATGTTGGCGGCCACGGCGTAGCCGTCCACTTCCTTGAGCGTCTGCTCCACCACATCCAGCGGTGCCATCACAGCGGCCATCCAGCCATTGTCGCCCCAACTGACCTTGGTCATTTCGGCCCCGCGTGCCGCCGACGCTTCCAGCGCATCAGCGAAGGGCATGATCTTGGCGGCAATCAGCGCGCCATACTCGCCCAGCGAGTGGCCCATAACCACATCCGGCTCAAAGCCATATTCCCTCAACAGCCGGTAGATGGCCGTGTCTATGGTGAGCATGGCGGGCTGGGTGATGGCAGTCTGCATCAGGTCGAGTTCGGCCTTCTGCATCGCCTCCGGGTCGGTGGCGTCGACAAAGATGTAGGAGGTCAGCGGCTTGCCCAAAATGGGGATCATGACCTGGTCGGCTTCGCGGAAAGTAGCGGCGACCACCGGTTCGACGGCGGCCAGCAGGCGGCCCATATTGGTGTATTGGCTGCCCTGGCCAGGGAAGAGATAGCCGATTGCGCCGGGCTTTGCGCCGGAAGCACGGAAGATGCCCTGCCCCTGCAGCGCTTTCCAGGCCGCCACATTGTCAAAGCCGGCCGCCTTGCGCGCCTTGCCCAGCCGGTCAAAGAGTTCATCGTGGGTGCCGAAGTCGATCACAATGCGTTCGGGCGCGCGCAGGTCTGCCGGGTTGGGCAGCTTGATATCGGGCGTCCAACCGTTTTCGGCCTTGCGGAAGGCGTCGTCCAGCTTATCTTTGAGGGCGTTGGGTGTTGCTGCGCCCAGCGCAAAGATGCCGCGCAGCGGCTTCTTGCCCAGCGGGCGGCGGAGTGCTGCGGAAGAGGAATTGCTCAAGGAGTCACCTGCTGCCTTACTGCCTGAAGGATCGCCTGGGATATGGCCGCCATTGGTGGGTGCATTCGGCTGGACGCCAGGCTGCCCGCTCACCGGCGCCGCCGCTGCAAAGACTTTGGGTTCGCTCTTCAACATCCCCGGCACATACTCTTCCAGCACCAGGTGGAAGTTGGTGCCGCCAAAGCCGTAGGCGCTGACGCCGGCGCGGCGCGGGGTGTTCTTGGGCGCTTCCCAGTCGCGCCCCTGGTTGAGCAGGTAGAAGGGGGAGTTGCTCAAATCGATGTTAGGATTGGGCTGCTCGCTGTTGAGCGTCGGCGGCAGCGTTTTGGTGTACACAGCCATCGCAGCTTTGAGCAGACCGGCGGCGCCGGCCCCGGCTTTGAGATGGCCGATGTTGCTCTTGGCCGAGCCGAGGCCGATGCTGTGGCGGGATGCACCGCCAAAGACTTCGTTCAGGCTGTTCAGCTCGGTGACGTCGCCGACTTTGGTGCTGGTGCCGTGCGCTTCGAGCAGCGTGGCCGTGGCCGGGTCCAGCCCAGCATTTTCCCAGGCGCGGCGCGCAGCCAGAATCTGGCCGATGGGGTTGGGCGCGGTGATGCCTTTGCCCTTGCCGTCGGAGGCGCCGCCTACGCCGCGGATGACGGCATAGATTTTATCGCCATCGCGCTCGGCGTCGGAGAGGCGCTTGAGCAGGAACGAAGCGGAGCCTTCGCCCATTACAAAGCCGTCGGCGCCTGCGCCAAAGGGGCGGCTGCCGGTGGCGCTGAGGGCGCCGATCTTGCAGAACTTGACGAAGATGGCGGCGCCCATGTTGCGGTCCACGCCGCCGGCGATCACTGCATCCACATGATGCTCGGCCAGCATCTCCGCCGCGGCGTTGATGGCGGCAAAGGAAGAAGCGCAGGCGGCGTCGGTGATAAAGCTTGGCCCGCGCAAGTTGAGCACGTTGGCGACGCGTCCGGCCACAATGTTGGGCAGTTCCCCCGGCATCGTATCTTCCGTCACCTGCGGCAGCTTGGCATCCATGCGGGCGTGCCAGCCATCCATAATGCCGGCGCGTGTGGCGGTGGGCAGACCGGCGAACTCCGGCACAGCCTCCAGCAGGCGCGCAAACTCGGGGAAGATGATGCGGTTCTGGGTCGTGTAGTGCAGCTCGCCGCCCATGGCGGTGCCCAGGATCACGCCGATGCGTTCGGGGTCGAGCGGGCGATTGGGGTAGCCGTAGTCGCTCAGCGCCTCATCGGCAATCGTGACAGCCCACTGCTGCCCTTGATCCATGGCCGCCGCCACTTTGGGGGGAATACGGTACTTTTTCCAGTCGAATTGAAACCCCTGCACCCAACTGCCGATTTTGGAATAGGTCTTGTCGGGTGCGGAAGGGTCAGGATCGTAATAATCGGCGATACTCCAGCGGTCGGCTGGAGTCTCATAAATGCTGTAGCGTCGATTGATAATGTTGTTCCAAAACGCCGGGGCGTTGGGTGCGTCAGGGAGGACGGCGCCCACACCTACGATGGCGATGGCCCGGTCGGAGCTTTGCGTCATTGGGTCTCACTCCTTGTACAGTCTGCGTGACAGCCACCTCACCGGTGAGATGGCCATCATGCAGGACTCTTTCAATTTTGGCTTTATGCCGCCGGATAAGCGACGGCCAACTGCTTGGCGACAAAATCCATATCTTCGAACATGCCGGCCTGCGCGGCATAGATGCCGGGGAGATTCAGGCTGCCGGCCAAATTCGGGTCGGTCTGTCCTGCGCCGATGGCCCAGCGCAGCCCGTCGGTCGCCACCTTGAGCGCGGCGTCGCGGACATGGATGCGCGACATGGCCTGCCACGTTGGCTTGTCAAACGGCATGGCAGGCGTCAGGTTGTTGACCGAACGCTCGGCAAAGATGGCGGCGGTCTCGGCAAAGGCAATCAGTTCGCCCAGGCGGAAGAGGATGTGCTGGTTGCGCGTCAGGCGGTCAATGCGTGCGCGCTCCAGCAGCACGCTCAGCGCCCGCAGCGTCATGGCCGCCGTCGATGCGCCGCCGCAGTTGTCGGCGCGCGCCTGGGCGTCCAGACGTGCGGCCCAGTCGGTGTAATAGGCGCCTTTGCTCTTGAGATGAAGCTGCCAGCGGTCGCGGGCGATGGTCCACTCCATAATTTCGGAGGTGCCTTCGTAGATGGTGGTGATGCGCACATCGCGCTTGAATTTTTCCACCATATACTCTTTGGTGTAGCCGTAGCCGCCCAGCGCCTGGATGGAATCTTCGCAGGCTTTGTTGCCGCTCTCGGTCGCCAGGTACTTGGCCACGGCGCCTTCGGTCTGCAGGTCCAGCTCACCGGAGTCGATACGCTCGGCGGTCCACTCGATGTAGGCGCGGGAAGCTTCCAGCCGCACGGCGTTGGGCACGATCAGCTTGTGGGTGTAGCCCTGCTTCTCGCTCAGCGGCGCGCCGCCCTGGATGCGCGTCTGGCTGTAGGGGATGGCGCGCTTGAGCGCTGCCCAGCCGGCGCCCAGCCCGAAAGCCGCCACCATCAAACGGGTGTAGCCGAAGACAGCCTGCGCCTGCACCAGACCCTGGCCTTCCACCAGCCCCAGGAGACGGTCGGCGTCTACATAGACATCTTCGAGAAAGAGCGCTGCCGTGTTGGAGGTGCGGATGCCATGCTTGTCTTCGGGCTTGTTCTTGGAAAAGCCTTCGGCATCCTTTTCCACCACAAACCAGGAAGGGCCGCCGGGGGCCAAGGCGAGGATGGTGTAGATTTCAGCCACACCGCCGTTGGAAATCCACTGCTTGCGCCCGGTGATCTTGTAGCCTTTGAGCTTGCCGTCTTCCATGACCGGCACGGCCTTTGTCTTGAGCTGCGCCAGGTCGGAGCCGGCCTGCGGTTCCGTGGCCCCATAGGCGACCAAGAGACCCTCATTGGCAATGCGGCTCATCCAGTGTTTGGTCTGTTCGGGGGTGCCGCCGACCGTGATGGGGTCAGCGCCGAGGAAGGTGGCGAGCACACCCGTGGCAATGCCCAGATCAATCGAGGCCATCGCTTCCGACACACGGTAGACATCATAAGCGCTGCCGCCCATGCCGTCACAATCTTCGGGGATAAAGACCAGGTGCAGACCGATTTTGTTGTAGAGTTCGGCCAGCACATCGGCGGGGAACTGGTCTTCGTGATCCAGTTTGATCAAATACTCAGGGGTGAGTTTTTTTTCTGCATAGCGATGGAGGGTGGAGAGCACCTGGTCCAACTCGCTGCGGTCGATGGGCATATACTGTTCCTCCTGTAGGCTGCCTACGGACAAAAGACCGTTAGCAATTTAATCGAATTTACGGCAAATGGAAACTTATCTATACGAGAGTCTACTTGTGAAATGCGTCACAGGTTAGGGGCAAGCGTAATCATTGCGTTGGGACAAGTGTCACTTTGTCCTTAAGTAGCAGCAATTCTCAATTTGAAATTTGGACATCGTTCTGAGGACTTTTTAGGCCAATAGGGCTCTGTCCTCAGTCAGAATTGGTTACAATAGCCTACGTTTGGGACAGGACACGCCAGTCTTTCGGCCTTGAGTGGCGGAA
>JBBRBX010000046.1:0-40555 GCA_038205395.1 Caldilineales bacterium | reverse complement strand
CCACCTATAAACCGCTACATGTCACCCCTTTGCCGGCTGTCCAGACACGACCTCACCGATCATTCCGCAGTTCTTTCACCCAGCCCATAACTCCCCATTGCCATCTCCTCTGTCCTGTTCACTCAATTTGAGAATTGCTGAGCCCCGGCGCTCTGCTGGTTCGCATCTCCAACTATGTGGCCTTTGCGCTGTTGTTCCTGATGGGCCATCGTTGGGGCCAGTATGCCGGCAGCCGTCCCATCGTCTCCGGCTTTTTGCTTTTGCTGCTGGGTGCGGCGATGGTGCTTATTGCCATTCCGTTAGGCGGCTGAGAGAATTACCCTACGCGACGTAAGCATGATATGCTGAGGCAGCAATTTTCATTTCCGCTAAGGCTCAGCTTTTGCGAAGGCTCGGCTTGTTATGCCTGTCCATATCTATCTTGCTCCGGCTGCAGGGGGAAAAACCGCCTGGGTGCTCGCCAGTGTTCGCCGTGCAGCGGCAAATTTACGGCGTATACCGCTGGTAGTGGTCGCCACACCGCTGCAGGCCCAGTCGCTGCGGGCGCGCCTCGCCGCCGCCGGCGGTGCAATGGGTGTGCAGATTGTCACCTTTGATGGTCTGTACGCCGCTGTTCTGCAGCAAGTGCAGGTGGTCTACACCGAGTTGGACGAGCCTGTACGCTATCGTCTGCTGCGCGCAGTGCTTGACGATCTGGCTGCGCGTGGCGTGCTTCATTTTTACCATAACCTGGTGGCTCGCCCCGGTTTTATTGCCGCCATCGAAGGGCTGCTGGGCGAATTAAAAGGCGCCGGCGTCCGCCCCTCCCAGTTGGCGGCAGCCATAGCGGCGCTGGGTGCGCCTGTGCGGCTGGCGGAGTTGAGCGCAATCTATGCCGGCTATCAGAGTTTACTCGACGCCAACGGCTGGACGGATCGGCCAGGGGTGGCCTGGCTGGCCCTGGCCGCACTGCGCAAGCCTGCCCGCACGCCGCTGTCGTGGGGGCCGCTCTATTTTGACGGCTTTGACAGCTTTACCGTCGTGCAGCGTGCAGTGATTTCCGCACTCGCCACGCAAGTCGATGAGTTGGGGGTTCTGCTGACAGGGACGCCGACTGCTGCGGAACAGTCACCCTACCTCCTATTTGGCGAGACTGCCGCTTTGCTGTCTTGCGAACTGGCAGTGCCGCTGATGTCGCTGCCTGCCCCCGCTAGTATAGCCCAGCCGAACCACGCGCTGCGCCCGCTGGCGGAGCGCCTGTTTGTGCCGCATGTCGATGATGCCGCCATAGGGGCGCCGGTGACGATGATGGCGGCGGCTGATCGCGCCGGCGAAGCGCGTGCCGCCCTGCGCTGGCTCAAACAGCGTGTGGTTTTGGACAAGATGCGGCCCCACGAGCTGCTGCTGCTGGCGCGCAATGTGCCTGCCTATCGCGATTTGGTGGCGCAGATTGCCGCTGAGTTTGGCATGCGCGTGCACAGCAGCGGCCACTTGCCGCTGGCGGCCAACCCAGCCGTCGCCAATTTGTTGGAACTGCTGCATCTCATGCTGCCTGATCCGCATGACGGCCAGCCGCTTTTACCGCGCCGCCGCGTCGTCGAAGCCTGGCGTTCCCCCTACTTTGATTGGTCAGCCGACGATGACAGCCCCGGCATTGCGGCGGGCGATGCCGATGCCCTGGATGTCCTGGCGCGCCGCTTCCTCGTTCTGCGTGGGCTGGCTCAGTGGCGCGAAGCCTTTGCCCTGGCCACAGCCGCAGCCGAACGCGCGCCGGCTGCGGAGGGTGCACCCGCTGCGGTCGAGTACGCACTTGCTGAGCGCTTTGCGCGCTTTGTGGCTTGTCTGACACCTCCCCCGGCAGCACGCCTGCTGCGTGACTTTGTCTGCTGGCTGGAAGATCTGATCGGCGTCGACCCCTTCCTCAGCCCCAATGCGGCGGCAGGCGAAGCGACAGCGGATGCAGGCTTCACGCTCGCTATGGTGGCGCGCATTCGGGCCGGCGCTCCTGCTCTGCAGGAGCGGGATGTTGCTGCCTTGCGCTGCTTCAAGGATGTGCTGCGCGGATTGGTGCAGGCCGAACAAGCCATCAGCAGCGCACGCGGAGAAATTGTTGCGGCTGCTGGAATAGACTACGGCCGCTTTCTTGCCGAACTCGACGGCGCCGTCGCTGTGGCGCGGTATGAGCCGGTTCACAACCGCTCCGGCTCCATTCTGTTGGCGGATCTGAACGAAGCGCGCGGCGTCTCCTACCGCGCAGCCGCCATGCTGGGGCTGGGAGAGGGCGAACTGCCACATCGTAGAAGTGAAGACCCCTTCCTGCGCGACAGCGACCGTCAACTGCTGCGCAGCCGGGGAGCGCCGCTGGAGGATTCCACCCGCACCTTTGACCGGGAGTGGTTTTATCTATCCATCGGCCGTGCGCGCGAGCAACTGCTGCTCTGCCGGCCGCGCCTGGCTGAAAACGGCGCGCCTTGGGAGCCTTCATCCTATTGGCAGGCGGTGGAGCGGCTGGCCGGTGTGCAGCCGCTCGTGGTGCGGGGGGAGCAGCGGCTTGACCTGCGCGAGGCCGCATCGCTGCCCGAACTGGTCGCCGGCGCTCACCATCATCCGGCAGCAGCCGCCTGGCTGCTGCTGCACGCGCCGGCCACTGTCTCGGCGGTGCGGCAGGGAGCCGCATGCGTGGCCGCTTGCGCAGACCGCCGTGCCCGTGAAGAACGCAGCATACTGGACAATTTTCTGGGTGACGATAGATCGTCGCTGGCTGCTTTGCAACCATCTCTTCAGCAGTGGTCGCCCAGCCGCCTGGAGCGTTACCGCGCCTGCCCGTATTGGTTCTATTTGTCGCATGTGCTGCATTTGGAGCAGCGCGATGAGCCGGAGGAAGGCGCAAATTTTGCCCAGACGGGTAATCTGTACCACCGGATTTTCGAGCAGCTCTATCGCAGCGTCTCCGACACCACCGATTTGGCGCAGTTATTGGCCAACCTGCCGGCTGTGGCCAAAAGCGTGCTGGATGCCGCACCGCAGGAGGAAGGCTTCCGCGTCACTGCCTGGTGGGGCCAGGTGCGCAGCGAGATTGAAGCCAATATTGCAGCCTCACTGCAGGCGCTCGCCGCGTACGACGGTGCACCCTGCGCCTTTGAGCAATATTTTGGCCGAGAGCGGCCGCTGACGATTACCGTCGCTGACCTGACCTTTACGGTGAGCGGCGTTATTGACCGTATTGATAGACGCCCCGACGGTTCCTTGCGCATTATTGACTACAAAACCGGCGTCTCCGATTACAGCAATGAAAAGGCGCTGGTTGAAGGCCGCCGTCTGCAACTGGCGCTGTATGCCTTGGCGGCGCAGGATGCTTTGGCGATGGGAACCGTCAGCGACGGTTTTTACTGGTTTGTGCACAAAGCGTGCAGCGGTTGGAGCATGGCGGAATTTCAAGACCCCGCCACGGCAGCCGCCGGCCCAGCGGCAGCCATTGCGCTGGCGCGCATCCATGCCGTCGATGCCGTCAGCCGGGCGCGGCGCGGGGAATTTGCGCCGCAGCCGCCTGCGTTGGGCTGTCCCGATTACTGCACGGCGGCTGCTTTCTGTTGGCGCTACCGGCCCAAATATATGGGATAGCAAACGTGAATGATCTGCATCCAATCCTGCTTCTGACCCCACCCAGCGCCGAGCAGCAGCCCCCTGTCGTGACGCTTGATCGCGACGTGGTGCTGACGGCCGGCGCCGGCACCGGCAAAACACGCACGCTGGTGGCGCGCATCCTCCAGTTGCTGGCGCAGGGCATGCCGACGCGCAATGTGTTTGCCGTCACGTTTACCGTCAGAGCCGCCCGCGAAATGCGAAACCGCCTGCGGCAGGAGATCAGCGCCTATTTAGCGCAGCCCAATCTGCCGGCTGCTGAACATGCCGCCTGGGACCGCATTCTGGTCGAATTGGAGGCCGCGCGGATTGGCACGATCCACAGTCTTTGTACGGAAATCCTGCGCGCACATCCGGCTGAAGCCAACGTGGATCCAGCCTTTGCCGTGTTCGATGAGGCAATTGCCCTGCAGCTGCGCGCCGAGGCTATCGACGAAGCGCTTGGCTGGGCCGCCGACAATTCGGATGTGGTTGAACTCTTCACCTTGTTTACGCCTGCACATTTGGCGACCCTGATCAGCGATCTTCTGGGCGACCGGCTCAAGGTGCAGCGCCTTTTGCGCGCACAGCCTTGGCGGGAATGGGAAGCAATGGCCGGCGCACAGTTGGCCGCCGCATTGGGGAATTGCGAACTGACCGCTGCTGTTGCTGTGCTGCAGGAGTGGGACGACAGCGGCGCGCTGGCTGTCGCTCTTGCCCGTAATGATGCGCTGGCCCCCAATGTGCAGGATTTGTTGGCGGTCTGGCATGACCTGGCGACGCAGCGCAGGGCCAACGATCTGCCGGCTTTATTTGCCTGCTTGCCGCGCCTGCGCGCGGCGGCTGCCGGCATCAAAGGCAAGGCGGCCAACTGGCCGCAAGACCCAAAGCCTATTATGCGGGCAGTGCGCAGCATCTATGATGAGCAGATCAAACCGCTGATCGACCAGACCGATATTGCGCTGGATCGGGAACTGGCGCGCCTGCTGCCACAGTTGGCGGCTCTCTTTCACTACGCCCTCACCACCTACCAGGCGCGCAAGCAAGAGCGCCATGCGCTGGATTTCGACGATCTCGAGCAACAGGTGCTCGATCTGCTGGCGGGGCATGAAGAGGTCTGCGCTCGCTGGCGCGAAGAAGCGCTGGCTCTACTGGTCGATGAGTTTCAAGACACGAATGAACGGCAGCGTGACTTGATGGATCTGCTCAACGGGGGGCGCGGTGTGCTTTTTCTGGTCGGTGATGCCAAGCAGTCCATCTATCGCTTTCGGGGGGCGGATGTCGAGATTTTTCGCGACGCACGCCGCACGATTGGCGCGCGTGGGCTTGCCTGTGATTTGGCGCACTCCTACCGCACCCATCAGCAGTTGCTATCCACCCTGAACTGCCTGCTGGCGGCTGTGATGGGCGTAGAGGAGATCGCCGCCGAACCGTGGCTTGAGCCGTTTGCGCCGCTGACTGCCATGCGTCCGGCGTGCCGGCTGGCGCTGCCTGCACCGTATGTAGAGCTGCATCTGGCCGTGGGAACCAAGAGCAGCGGCGGGCTGGAGCGAGCGGCTGCTGCGCTGGCGGAGCGGCTTCAGGCGTTGATGGCCGAAGCAGCCGGCAAATTGCGCTATGATGATATTGCCGTGCTGTGCCGCAGCTATCGGGGCTTTGCCGCCTATGAAGATGCGTTTGAAGCCGCCGGCATCCCCTACGAAACGGTGGCGGGCCGTGGCTTTTTGGACCGGCCCGAAATACGCGATCTGCTGAATGCGTTGGCGGCGCTGTCTGACCCGAACGATGATCTGGCGCTTTATGGTTTGCTGCGCTCGCCGGCCATCGGGCTGTCCGACGGGTATCTGCATCGTTTGCGCCTGGCAGATGAAACGCGGACGAGGCGCCTGTGGCAGAGTCTCTGTGCTTGTGAAGATGAAGCCGGCAGGCAGGCGGCAGCGCTGATTGCGCAGTTGGCTGGGCTGGCCGGGCGTATTTCGGTCGCCGATCTGCTCAAGCAACTGCTGGACGCGACGCATTACCGCGCCATGCTGCTGCATGCCGGCGATGCGCGTGCGGCGCGCAATGTCGGCAAACTGCTGCAGGACGCCCAACGCAGCGGTATTGTCGGAGCCGGCCGTTTTCTGGAGTATATCAAGGGACTGCGCGACGCCGGCAGCCGCGAAGGCGAAGCGCGCGCCGACAGCAGCGGCGCCGTGCAGATTATGACAGTGCACCAGGCCAAAGGGCTGGAATTTCCGGTGGTTGTGATCGGAGATGCCGGCAGTTCGCCGGGTCATGGCAGCGGCGCCATTGTGGATGACGTTTTGGGCGTAACGCCTTATGTGGCGCGTGATGGCTGCGCACCTTTTGCCTGGCGCAGCGCCCATGCGCGTGAGGGGCGCAAAGAGGAGGCTGAGGCGAAGCGTTTGCTTTATGTGGCCGCCACCCGCGCTGCTGATCGGCTGTTGGTCAGCGGCCAGGTAACACTCAGCTCTTCCGGCGAACTGGTTGCCGGCGGCTGGCTCAAGGCGATTAGCAATGCAGCCGGGGTGACAAGCGCACCGGCAGGCTTCCAAGCGGATGGCGACTGCAGCGTGATGTTGCCTTCTGCCGGCGGCGAACATTGGCCGCCGGATGCCTCCGTCGCTGCTGTTCTCTACGCCGCCAACTACGCCGCCAACTACGCCGCCAACGGCAGACCGTCTCTTCCGGCGCAAGAGGAGGAACTTGGGGAGGCGGTGCAGGAGCCTTTTTTGTTGCAGCCGCCGGCTGCTTTCACACCCGCTGCCGCTGTGGAGGAACTGCCTGACCGTGTGTGGCGTGTTGTGCCCCACGCCGAGGCACACTGGGCTCCCGCCTGGGTAATCGGTAATTTGGTGCATGCGGCTATTGCCGGCTGGCGCTGGCCTGACGATGTATTGTTCGCCGCCTGGTGCGAGGCGCAGGCGCGTGCCCGTGGGCTGAGCGATGGCCCACGGCTGCAGGACGCCCTCAGCCGCACACGCCGTTTGCTGGAGCGGCTGCGCCGGCATCCGCTTTACCAGGAGATGGCGCATGCCGATGTGCGTTATCATGAACTCCCCTTTACGGCGGCCGGCGCTGACGCCGGCAGTGGTAGGGCCGGCCGCGGCAGGATTGACCTTCTCTTGCGCGCCGGCGCCAACTGGACCCTGGTGGATTTCAAGACCGACCACATCCGCAATTCCGTCCAGCGCGCATCGCTGTTGGCCGAGCGCGGCTACATCAGCCAGGTGGAACGTTATGCCGCCGCTGTGATGCAGTATGTGGGCGTTACACCCCGCTCTATTCTCTGCCTGCTCGATGACTGCGGCGCCGTCAGCACCATCGCTGCCGGCGCGCCGCTCTGAATGCCGTCTGCTTCGCGCATCATATGGATTTCAGGGTATACTCGCTTTATATGTTGTTGTGCCCGCCAATCCCAAGGAGTTTTCTCATGTCTGATTTGAACACGATAATTGCCAGCATGACTCTCGACGAAAAGGCTGCGCTTGTCACCGGCGCCAGCGCGTGGACGACAACGTCTATCGAACGCCTTGCTGTGCCCACTTTGCTGATGTCGGATGGCCCCCACGGTGTGCGCCGTGTGCCGGATATTCACGCGATGGGCGCACCCAGCCTGCCGGCCACTTGTTTCCCTACGGCTTCCAGCCTTGCCTGCACCTGGGACGTGGCATTGGTGCAAGAAATGGGTGTTGCGTTGGGTGAGGAAGCGTTGGCGTTGGATGTGGGGGTGCTGCTTGGCCCCGGCGTCAATATGAAACGCTCTCCGCTGGGTGGCCGCAACTTTGAGTATTTTTCTGAAGACCCTTTTCTGGCCGGAGAACTGGCGGTGGCCCTGATCGAAGGTATTCAATCTCAGGGCGTCGGCACATCGCTCAAGCACTTTGCGGCCAACAACCAAGAGCATGAACGCTTCCGCATCAATGCGGTGGTGGATGAGCGAACGCTGCGCGAAATCTATCTGCCTGCCTTTGAAAAAGCCGTCAAAAAGGCGCAGCCTTGGACGGTGATGTGCGCGTACAACAAGCTCAACGGCGTGTACGCATCGGAGCATATAGCGCTTTTGATGCATATCTTGAAAGAGGAATGGGGTTTTGAAGGTTTTGTCGTCTCCGATTGGGGGGCGGTGCATGATAGTGTGGCGGCGCTGAAAGGTGGGCTTGATCTGGAGATGCCCGGCCCTCAGCCACGGCGCACGCGCGCTGTGGTGGAAGCGGTCGACAGCCGCACGCTGCAGGAGACGACATTAAATGAAGCCGTGCGCCGCATTTTGCGCATAGTCTTCAAAGCCGCCGCCGCGCCGAAAGGCGCTGCGTTTGACGTGGAGGCGCATCATGCCCTGGCGCAGAAAGTCGCAGGCGAGGGCATGGTGCTGCTGAAGAACAACGGCATCCTGCCGCTGCAGGCCAATCTCAACCTGGCCGTCATCGGTCGCGCCGCCGCAGTTCCCCATTTTCAAGGCGGCGGCAGCTCGCATATCAACCCCACCCGCGTGGCCCAGCCCGTGACCGAAATCCAGGCATTGACCCCCGATGCCGAAGTAACCTATGCCGCCGGCTACCCAGCCGACGAAAGTTTCCAGCCTGTGCTGATCGACGAAGCGGTGCAGCTGGCACAGGCTGCCGATGCTGCGGTTTTATATATTGCCTTGCCTTCCTATAAAGAATCGGAAGGCTACGACCGCACCGATCTCGAACTCACCGCGCAGCAGGTGGCGCTGATCAAAGCGGTCTCTGCCGTGCAAGCCAACTGCGTGGTCGTGCTCAACAACGGCGCCCCCGTCGTTATGGGTGACTGGATCGAAGGTGTCGGCGCCGTGCTGGAAGCGTGGATGATGGGGCAGGCCGGCGCCGCCGCCGTGGCCGCTTTACTTTTTGGCCACATCAACCCCAGTGGAAAGCTGGCGGAAACCTTCCCCAATCGTTTGCAAGAGACGCCGGCTTACTTGCAGTGGCCTGGCGAGAATGGGGAAGTGCGTTATGGCGAAGGTCTTTACATCGGCTATCGCTACTATGATGCTCGTCAACAGCCGGTGCTCTTCCCCTTTGGCTTTGGTCTGAGCTACACCAGCTTTACCTATACCAACCTGGCGCTCTCGGCTGACACTTTCCGCGATGTCGATGGCCTGACAGTCTCGGTTGACATAACGAACAGCGGGGAGGTGGCAGGCAAAGAGGTTGTCCAACTGTATGTGCACGACCAGGCGTCAGTCCTGGCGCGCCCGCCCAAGGAACTCAAGGGATTTGCCAAGGTGGCGCTGCAGCCGGGTGAGACAAAAACCGTTTCGATCCCGCTTGATTTGCGCGCTTTCGCCTACTACCATCCAGGGCACAGCCAATGGATTACGGAGGATGGGCAGTTCGATATTCTAGTGGGGGCGTCCAGTGCGGATATTCGCTTGCATGCCACCGTTACGCTGGAATCGACGCTGCGGCTGCCCAGCTTGCTCAGCCGCGAGTCGACTGTGCGCGAGTGGATGGCCGATCCGGGCGGCAAGCAAGTTTTTGTGCCGCTCTACGAACAGGTGGTGGAGGGCATGAAGGCCGCCATGGGCGGCAATGGAGATACGGACGGCGCGCAAGAGGGAGAGCCGGAGGGGGAAGCATTCGGCATGGACATGGGCGTCTTTATGCTCGACATGCCGCTGCTCAGCCTGCTGCAGTTCCGCGCAAACGATCTGCCGATTGCACCCGAAACAATCGTGGATGGTCTGCTGGCGCAAGTGCAGGCAGCCGCAGGGCTGCAGCCGGCTACTGCCTGATGATTTCATGCGTTTGGGATCGGTAATGTTGCTTTAGAAAGAAAAGAGCGCCTGCATGGCAACACCATGCAGGCGCTCTTCTTAGCTGTACACAGCCAGTATTGCAGTGGTTACGGCGTTACAATGGGGAAAGGATTGAGATTTACCCACTCCGACTGGCCGTACACGTTTTGTGCCATAATGCGATAGTAGAAGCTTGCCCCACGCGGCAGACCGGTCTGCGACCAGGCAGTCGTGTTTGCCCCGCGATTAGTGGTGATGACGTTCACTGTGAACGCTGCATCATTGGCGCGCTGGATGACAAAGCGCAGTTCATTATCGGACGCATCCACCCAGGTTAGGTTAATCCGCGCCGTATTGCGCGTGACCAGGGCGCTGCCGGCGAAGGCGCTTGGCGCCGCCGGCGCAGGCGGCACAGTGACTGTCGCTGGGCCGACGGCTGCCGATGGGCTGACGCCGTTGACGGCGAACACGCGGTAGGCATAGCTCTGGCCGCCTACGACGTTGTCGAAGTAGGTGACGCCTCCCCGATTGTTTCTTGGCCCCAGCACGGCAACCGAGACAAAGGCGCCGCCGTTGTCGCTGCGCTCCACGACAAAGCCGGTTTCGATGAGAGCATTGTCGCGGAAGGTCAGCCGGACACGCGGCCCTGCATTCAAGGATGTCTGCAAGGTTGCGACCAAACTTGTCGGCACATCCGGCGCCGCCGGTGTCGTCACGCTGACGGCGTTTGTGTAGCCCGAGCGGCCGCCTTGGCCGGCAGCGTAGACTTGATATACATACGTTGCCCCCGCCTGGACTGCCTCGCTGTAGCTGGTGGCGTCCGCCGCCAGCGTGGCAGCCACGGCAAAGGCTCCGCCGTTTGTACTGCGTTCGACGACGACGGCAGTTTCGTTGGTGGCGTTTTCGCTCCAAGTCAGGTTGACCTGTGGCCCAAACTGCAGTTGTGCTTGCAGGTTGCTGGGCGCCGCCGGTGGCGGCTCCACAACGCCTACCTGCACCGCTGCCGATACTGAATCGCCGGCGGCGTTATAAGCGACCACTCGGTATTGATAGTTGGCCCCAGCCACAGTGGTGCCGTCGGTGAAGCTGGTGGCGTTGGCCAACGCTGTGCCGATCTCGGCAAACTCACCGCCGCCGTCTGCGCGTTCGATGCGGTAGCCGATTTCCGCCGCCGGATCGCCCCAACTCAACCAGCTGTTCGTCACCGGGCTGGTGTCGGTCCAACTTAGATTGATGGGGCTGCCGGGAGCGCCGCTTGCCAGCAGTGTGGGCGCAGTCGGCAAGGCGCGTGCGGCCAGCACTGAGATGGGGCGCATCATGTCCATTTCTTCATGGCTGAGGATGTGGCAGTGCCACACATATTCCCAGCCGAAGTTGACGACTTGATTGGTGATCGGTGGGTTGATCGGGTTGCCCTGTGTGTCGGTGCTGTTGAACATCGACGTGTCGCCGATCGGCATCATGGGATTGAGGGGGCGGATGCTGTCCGGCACGCCGAACGGCGCCTTGGGCAGGATCGGCCGCATCGCCACAATCGTGTCTTCCAGCGGGCTGACCCGCACCGTGTCTTTCCAACCGAGTTCATTGGCGTCGGGCCGGCGGACAATGCCATCCCAGCCGACACGGTTGATAAGCTGTACGTCGGTTAGATGGAAGTGGAGAGGATGTGTGTCGACGCCATTGTGCGTGATCTTCCATATCTGTGTTCCGTCGTCAGCCGAAGTAATGGGCGTCAGGCTGACACCCGGCGGCAGTTCGATTGGGTCCAGGATTTCGCTGGCGGGGTTGACATACGGGTAGAGGATCATGTTTTGCACGCCCGCGTTCGCCCCCGGCTTCTCTACACCCAAGAAACCGCTCATGCGTCCATATTCCACCTCAAATGCTTCGCCCATTTCATCCTGGACCTGCTTGGGCTGCAGCGGGATCGTGAGCGGGACGCCTGCCAGGGTGTCGAAGCTGAATTGGGTGTCGAAGATTTGCACCAGCCCAGCGCGTGGACCGTTGGTGCGGAAGGCGCTGCCATAAGCCGAGTTATAGGCGCTCTGGCCGACGATGATCGGATGCTGGGCTGACTCGAACACACCGGAGTTATCCGGCTTGTGGGCAAAGGCAGCGTTGAGTGCGTTCAGGTTGAATGCCGGCGCCGGAGTCGCAGCGCTGACCTTGATCTGCATCACGGTGCGGGTATTGGGGCCGTAGCCGGGAAGCGTCGGCGCTGCACCGCCTGTGTCGCGCAGGTCAGGGTTGCCGGTGTAGTAGTCATAGCGCGGGTCACGTGCCGGGAATGCGGCTGGGGCATCGTTGTACAGAATCAGTGTTTGCCCAGCAAACTGCGAGAAGTCTACAATCACGTCGGCGCGTTCGGCAGGGCCGAGCAGCAACGCATGTTGGTCTACATTGCCGGCGTTGAAGACAGTCGGGTCCGTCACCCAGGTGGTAAATTGGGCGGGCACGATGGCCGGAGCGGGTAAGAAGCCGCCTTCCGTGCCGATTTGAATCCAGTCCGGCCCTTGTGCACCGTCGACGGGGGTGGGGGAAATCGTGGGATCGGCCAATGCGGCTTCAACCTCAGCCGCATTGAGTGCGACCTCCGTACCGGATGCATCCGCTTTATAGAGTGACAGGTTAAAAGAGCGATCATTGGCCGCGTTCAGGATGCGGAAGCGGTACGATTTGGGATCCACTGTGAGCGTCGGGTAGGCTGCACCGTTGACAACAGGCGTATCGTTAAAGGCTTCCATCCCCATCGACACCGTCGGAACACCAGGGATCAGCGGTGGTTCGCACCAGGTGATATCCGGGTCACAGTTTTCATCATAATGAGGGTTGGAGCGTGGTCCATGCAGAAGGTCGGTTGTCGGCGGCCAGAACCACGGTCCGTAGGCCCAGCGTCCAAACTGGTTAACTCCTGAACTGTCGCCTGGATTTTGCGCCGGCACATAGACATGCGGCACCCACAGATCGCCCACATCGCCCCACCGGTTCATGTCCCAGGTCGGGTCTTGCACGGCAAGCTGCTCCATCGGCGGTACAAAGGTCTTGTCTTGAATGATGAGCGGGATTTGTTCAGCCGGAATGAGCTGCTGGTCGATCAGCGCCTGTTCCGCCGGATCCGTAATCAAGTAGCCCGCCGCCTCACCGGCGTAAACGTTGAGGCGCGTGATCCCCCAGGCATGGTCGTGGTAGAACATGAGGCGCGCGCTCTGCTGATTAGTGTAGAACAGCGTCATGGCGCCGGGGCCGGGGTCAGCCATGTCAGGCACGTTTTTGACGCTGACGCCTTTAGGGTAGGCGGTCATTTCGTTGGCAGGGGTGATCCACTGGTGCGGTGTGCCGTCGCTGATCCAGGGAGTAATACCGCCGTGCAGATGCAGGGTTGCGCGGTTCTCGCTGTAGCAGCCCATCGGTTTTGGGGTCATTCCGCACATGGGGTTTTGTGGATCCATTTCGTCCATGCCCGCCATATCATGGCCCATACCGGCGCCCATTACCGTCACATCGACAGGTAGGAAAAGATCGCCGCCCTGTCCAGTGGGGAGCAGATTGCGGAACAGGATGCGCACCGGTTTGTCTTTGCTGGCAGCAATCAAAGGGCCCATATAGTGTGCTTTGTCCACACCGATGGCCTGCGCTCCACTGGGGAGTAGGATCGGGCTGCCATTGGGGTTGAAGAGAGGCGTCTGGCCGCCTGGCACAACACTGGTGGCGAGCTGCACATAGCCGCGCAGTTTCGTGGGCGGCAGGTCTGTGTGCATCTTCTCTTCATACTCAACGAGAGCAATTTCATAGTAGTCGGCGCCCGGATAGGTCGTGGTGTCGGCGACGGCGACTGAAATGTATTGGCCAAGGTTATTGCTGTTGACGGCGCCCAGCCCGGGCAGCCCGTCTACAAATTTGCGAATGCCGCCGCTGAGCGTCGTATTGCCGCCCGACATGTCCAGAAGCGTGGCGCCGAAGGAATACGTGCGCGCCTGGGGATAGACGGGGAAGTTGGCGTCACCCAGTGTAATGGTGTCATTCTGCATAGGGGCGATGGGTGCAGGATAGATGAGCATGTCGCTGCCTGTGCCCGTATCGACTGGAATGCCTTGACCATAAAAGGCGAGGACGTCACCTGCTTGAGCGGCTACGTTGGGTACGGCGAATATTTCGACCTGCCCACCTGGGTTGGTGGCCGGCGGGACTGTCAGCAAACCGCTGTCATACACAACGGTATACTGATTGGGGGCGCCAGGACGCAAGATGTAGCCATGAAACAGCCCCCCCGCTGAAGGTGTGGGGCTGCCGCCAGGATTCGTCTGGTTGAAGATCTGAAAACTTTGCACAAGACCGTCAGGCAAAGGGGTCGGTATAATGACGAAGACCTGCCCGATTTGACCCGGAGGCGCCGAGTAATCGGTGGCGTAAGCACGTTCAACCAGCGGATTCCCGACAGTCAACAGTGCTCCCGTGGCGACGGGTGCTGGGCTGTTGGCATAATTGGGAAAAGGGCCATAATAGTGCGGCGTCATGCTCATTGCCATGCCGGCAGCGGCCATATCCGCCGCAGCTACGGCTGGGCGCAGACCGAGTGCGGCGGCGCGATTGGCGGCTGCCTGCCGGTCAGCCTGGTTGAGCCGCCCATGCTTCTGTCCCTCCGGCGGATTTACTTCGGGTGCAGGGGTCGGTTGAGCGTTATCCGGTGCAGTAAGCGTGTCCTCAACCGTGTGGTTGGAAATAAAAGGAATATAGAACTGTGTTTGGATGCCTGGCTCGTCTGGGGTTTCTCCCCCATCTTGGGCCAGCACAGGTGCTATGCTGGTCAACAGCAGTGACAATAATATCAGCACCGAAAGGAGCTTGCGCATGGATTCCTCCTTGAAATTGTGACTCGCATGATAAGAAATGGCGGTTAGATCATGATTTTTCCGTTGTTTTTGTCTGCTGTTTCTAGATCGTGTTTTCCTCCTTTGCCGCTAACTGGCGCCACTAACTGACCTCTCTAGCTAACAAGCTGCCTCACTGCCGGAGTGTGACGGCGTCTGCCGCGGAAGTGCGGCGATTGCGGCCAGCAACTGCGGCTGGGCCGCTTTAACGCGCTGGCTTGTGAAGATGGTGAGGTATTCGTCATTCAGCGTGGTATAGATGATGGGGACAGTGCTGCGAATCCGCAGGCAAACCTTGGTGCACAGATATTTGTCCTGTGTGTCCGCGACCAGGACTGCATCCGGGTGACTGCTGTCGATGCAGCCTGCCAGTTGGTCAAGCGAAACAGCCACGCCTACTACCTGCACTTGTTCACTGGCTGCCAGCATCTGCTGTAACGTATCGGCAAATAACGAACTGCCTACAATTAGGACACGGTGCATCTTTCCCTCTTTGTCGCTTGCGCTGTGCAGTGGAATCCGACAACTTCAGGATAGGACAAGCGCAGACGCAAAGCTACTGTTCTCGCCTATCCTAAGAGGATGAAAAAGGGATGATAATTTGGCGTTTGGGATGAGAAAAGTGTGAGGGATAGGCTTAACGTTTGCGAACAACCAAACCGCGCTGGAGCGCCAATTTGGCGGCTTCGCGCCGGTTGTCTACCTGTAACTTGTGGAGAATGTTGCGGACGTGGCTTTTGACTGTGAAAAGGCTGATTGATAGGTGGAAAGCGATCTCTTCGTTGCTTGCGCCGTCGACCAGCAGTTCCAGTACATCTCGTTCGCGCAGGCTCAGACCGGCGTCGTCTTCTAGGGGCGGGGTGCGTGCCAACTGCTCCGTTGCACGGCGGAACGCGTTGACAAGTTTGGTTGTCTGCCGCGGCGACAGCGGCGTCTCATTGGCCAGGACCTGGCGGATTGAACGCAAAAAAACAGCCTTGCCGCTGTCTTTTTGCACATAGCCGGATGCGCCTGCGCGCAGCGCCTCCAGCAAGTCGTTATCATCTTGGCTGATGCTCAGAATAAGAATACGCGCTGACGCATACTGGCCGCGAATGCGCCGCGTGGCTTCGATGCCGTCACACAGCGGCATATGAATATCCATCAAAATCAGGTCAGGGCGCGTCTCACTCATCCGCTGCAGCGCCTCAAGCCCATCACTCGCCTGGCCGACAACTTCCAAATCAGGCTCCAGGGCGAGCAGGCTGATCAGCCCTTCGCGGAACAACTCATGATCGTCGACGACGAGGATGCGAGCGCGTGACATTGGCGGAAGCTCGACTGGTCTGTTCTCTCTGCGTTAATGTATTGGATAGCTGATGGTTACGTTGGTGCCGCGTCCAGGATGGCTTTGGATTGTTAGAAAGCCCCCGCTGCGCTGCGCTCGCTCCCGCATCAAGGTGGCGCCAAGATGGCGCTGATCCGCTCCCACTCTGTGCAGGTCAAAGCCGGTTCCATTATCTTGCACGCTGATGCGAACGGCGGCGGCATCAGCGACAACATGGACTTGCACTTGCTTGGCTTGCGCATGGCGACGTACGTTGTGCAGGGCTTCACGAACAATTTGGGCTGCCTGCGTGCTCTGTTCGTCAGCCAGGTTACACACACCCACAACGACCATTTCAGCAGAAATTTGAGTCGACTGGCGAAAATCCTCCACGCAGGAGGTTAGCGACGAAATCAGGTCGCCGCTGCCGATTGGCGGCTGTTGCAGTTCCCCAAAAGCGGCGCGCAACTGGTGAATCATCTGCTGGCTGATGCTCTTTACACTCTTGAGATGTTTGCTTACCTCTGCCGTCTCAGATTCGGCAAGTTCCGCTTCAATCAATTCTACCTTTAGACCAAGGATGCTCAATGCTTGGACGGCGTTGTCATGTAAGTGGGCGGCGATCTTGGCCTGTTTTTGCCTTGCTTCTTCTTGCGCGACGTGAAACCTGCGTGAATTCACAATCGCCAAAGCCGCCCACTCTGCATAGGTGTGTAATGCCTGCTGCTGAAGTGGGTCAAATTCAGGACGCTCGCTCCGGCGCATCGCACAAAGGATTCCCAAGTTTTCTCCCCCAGAAACCAATGCTGTCGATACACAGTGCTCGATATGTGACAACAGCCGGCAGGCGGAACAGGCGCTGCGCCGGTGCAGAATCTGGCCAGGCTCCAGCACAACCGGCGACTCATTGCTTTGTGGGCGTAATGGTTCCAGGCGCGTACTGCCGTCGCTGTCTACTGTCACCTGCTGTACATCGCCGGTGGGGTGGGCCAGCAGACAGATGGAGGCAATGTCGGCATCCAAGAGTCTCTGTGCACCCTCGATTGTTTTGGTCAGGGTGCGGCCAATGTCGAGATCTGCAACTAAATTTCGGCCCAATGTGGTGAGAAGGTCACTGCCCAACGTGACGCCAGGCAAAGCTGACGCAGCAACAGAGGATGGCAAACCTGGTTGAGGGATAGTCTCAGGCGACATAATGAATTCTGTTTCTCCTGCTGCGAACGTTGGACCGGGTGATTGTCAACTGGTGTCGATTAGAGTACGGCTCATTTTATCTCGTTTTCTATGTGTGTTAACTAACAATTCGCTGACAAACCATTGGGATCCATGCGAAAAACATACGATATCGTGTCAATTCGCTCGCGCCAAGCGGACTGTTCTGATTTGTTTTGCTTTTAAGCTGATATCGGCCACGCCTTCCACCAGATCTTGAGCTGTTTCTTCCGCCTTGCTCTCAAAGTTGACGAACTGTACATCGGATAATCCTAAACTCGGCGCTGGACGCAGTTGGGCGACGACTGCTGCGGTGGTGGGGTTGAAAATTCGCACCTCCAGCCCTCCCTCTACCCAACGGGCGCTGGTGCATATGGCCTGCCCATCTAGCTGAAGCAGGCTGCCGGCGACCGGCAGCCTGTTCCCTTGACGGTGTAAGGCCATATCGGCTTTGTTCAACTGCACTACCCGCACGCCTGCGGCAAGCTGCTGTCCCCAGCGGCTGAGCCGCACGCGGTCAGGCGCAGTGGACAGCGGAGCGAGCCAGTAGCGAAAGGTCAGCGCGCCCAGCAGCTGTCCGCCCGGCTCTCCATTGGTGAAAACCGTGCGCTGCGTGGCGCGAAAAAGGGTCAGCGCCAGCGGCCGCTCCGGCAGATCGCGCACACCGCTTTCCATCAGTCCCGCGCTGATCACAGCCAGGCCGCGCCGGCCGTCAACAACTGCCGTCCAACTCTGCTGTGGCTTTGTCTCTACCTCCAACTCGCGGTAAAGATGATTCTCGTCCAGCAGCGGAATTGGCCGCTCCACCACGTCAAACGGTGTGTCGGACAAATAGGTGTCGGCGGCGGCGCCTGTGGGAAACAGCACGCGCAGCCGGTGATCTTGGGCCACGTTGTGCACGGTGGTTTTCACTTCAATACGATCAGCGCCGGCGCGCAGGCTGATAAAGCTGTCAATCTCCAACTGCACCAATTCTTCCGAACGGCGCATCCGGTCGTCGAAGTGGAAGGCCGCAGGTACTGCCATAACGGTGCGGATGCGCAGCGTGGCGAGCTGCGGCCCATTGTGCACCAGCGCCACGGCTGCCGCACTGGCGCTGGAAACAAATACCTGGTCGTTGACAGCCTGCCCATGATACCAGCCGTCACCAATGTCGGCGGCGCTTTCGTAGGTGAGCAGCCGTTGATAGACAGCCCCATTGCGCTTATCCTGCAGCGTCAGCGATCCGTTCGGCTCGACCGTAACCCGTAGATACTCATTCTCCAGTGTATTCTCGGCCACTGCCAGCGCCGGCGTCTGCGGATAGCGGGTGGCATGGCCGCTGCGTTCCGCCCGCACGGTCAGGGTGGTGTAGCCCACTGCCGGCAGCGCCAGCGGCAGGCTGATGGTCACAGCGTGCGCTGGATAGGCTTCGGGAAACTTGGTGGCATAGAGGCGGACGGAGCGTTGATTGGTAGTCTGCTGGAGCCGCTGGTACGCGATCTCGTGGTTATCCGCATCATAGATGCGAAACGCCGGTTTTGGTTCAAAGCCGAAAAATTCGTTGAACTGCGGCCACTGCGTCGGAATTTGCAGCGTTAATTCAACCGCTTCAGCCAACGGCTGGGTCAGCGGATTAAAAACCACCACCCGCACTTCATCCTCGCTAATCTCATTGTTCCCGATGGCGGCTGCCATCTGCTGCGTCGCTTCGCGCGTGAGCCGGTCGCTGATCTGGCGCGATTGGCTGAAGCGATACTGCATGTCTTCATGCACCAAATCTATGCTGCAGCCGCAGATCGAGTCGTGTGGGTGGTTCTGCAGCAGCCATTTCCAGGCCAGGTCCAAAAATCTGTGCGGCAGTTCACTCCTCAGCGCAAGATGCGCCCAAGCGCTGAATGGTTCGGCCCACTGGCAAAGCAGCGTCTCGCATTCGGCATTCGCCTGCTTGATCCAGGCCCGGCTCGACAGCACACCGGGGATCACCCACTGCTGGTCGTCATAGTCGCGCCCCGGTGCGTGCAGCTCACCCTCCACCACGCTGCTGATGCGCGCCGCCTGCGGCAGTGCTTCGGCCAGATAGGCGTCAAGGCTGGTGTGTACAACCTCAAAGTCGTCATTGGTGCGCCCGCTGTAATCGAGCAAGCCCGCATAGGTCGTCTGATCCCACTCTTCATGGTCGCCGCCATCGAAGAGCAGAATGGGGTCGATCTCCGTATGTTCGGCCTCGTAACGCAGGTAGGCGTCAAGATCATGGCTGACTGTGGAGGTCGTTACGGCGAAGCTGTGTTCGAGAGCGTGCCGTACTTGAAAGGTATAGTCGCAGTAGCCGCCAGCGGGAAAGCGGTAGGCGAGCATTTCCGTGCCGTCAGCGCCGCGCCAGCGTACATGGCGCGACTGGACATTGTTGATGCCGCGCCAGATCAGGCCGCCGTGGATGCCGAAGCCCGCAAAGATTTGCGGCATCTGGCTGTTGTGGCCGAACAGGTCGCAGACAAAGCCGGCGCTGGAGGGCTGCGCGCCAAAGTCCGCGGCAATTTGCCGGCCCAGGCGCAAATTGCGAATCAAGGATTCGCCCGCCACCAGAAACTCATCCGGCAGGACATACCAAGGGCCGATCACCAGTTTGCCCGCCTGGGCCAGCCGCTGCAGCTGCTCGCGCCGTTCAGGCCGGATTTCCAGATAATCCTCTAGGATAATCGCCTGACCGTCAGTCTGGAATGGTCCCTGCAGGCGGCCGCTTTCAAATCCGTCCAGGAGACGATCGAGCAACTGCACAAGTTGATAACGGAAGTTTTGGAACGATTGGTACCACTCTCGATCCCAATGCGTGCTGAGTACATAGTGGGCGCGCAGCTTTGCCATGCGAATCATCCTATCGGTTTTTGCAGCTTTTTTGTGGCTTTTTGTCTGTCTATCCGTTGATTGCCGCCTGCGTCTTACGCACCAGGGCGGCTATGATTTCAGCGCGCATCCGTTCCCCTTCCGCCGGATCCGCCGTGCTGGGGGCGCCGTTGACGCCGCCCGACTGCGGCTGATAGGCAAAGCGCGAATGGACGGCATGCCACGGTCTGCTGAACGTCCAGTCGCGCACCCGTTCCATATAAACAGGAGAACCGACCGCCATGGCGATCTCCGTTTCCCCCTTGTCGGCGTGGTGGATTGAAGTCAGCCCCGCTTCCGTCCAATAATTCCAGTAGACCGGTTGAAAATCCGCATGGCGCCGCCACACCTGATGGAATCCAAGTTCACAGCCTAGTTTATTGGCCCCGTGGCCGCTGAGATATATTTGCTTATGGAAGCCGTGAAAACAGAACATTTCGGCGATATCGCGCACCACCAGCGCCAGCGTCTCAGCGGTAACCCCCACTGTGCCGGGATATTCGCGCATGGCGTCGGCGAAGCCGTAAGCGATCAAGGGGGCGAGAAGGGCGCCGGTCTCCTCCGCCACAGCGCGGGCAAAGTAGTTCGCTGTATCCATATCCAAGCCCAGGGTCAGATGGCTGCCGTGCGCCTCCACCAAGCCCAGCGGGATAATCACCGGCAGTTGGCGGTCGACAGCGGCAATTTCATCGCCGGTCAGTTTGGCCCATTCTATCATACGTGTTGCTCCTCTCTCTGCTGCGGCGCCTGGCCGCAAAAAGGCTGCTGCTTAGCGCACAGGCTCGGCGGCAATTTCACCAAATTTTGCGCCCATGTCCAACAGCCTGGTCTGCAATTGATTTAACGCAACTTCGTGGGGCTGTACGCCGGCCTGCACGGCGAGCGCCGCCGCCGTGCCTGCGGCCTGGCCCATCGTCATCGTTTGCGCCATTGAGCGGCAGGATGCATGCGCGTCATGGGTGGCGCTAAAGCAGCGGCCGGCTACCAGCAGCCCCGTTCTGTTTTGCGGCACAAGGGTGCGGTAGGGAATGTCGTAGGTCATCCCATCGGGAAGATAGGCCCAAGCCGTGTCGGCTCCCGCATGATGATCTTCGATAGGCGCGCCGCACGCACCAACAGCGTCGGCAAATTTGCGCGCTTCGAGGCAGTCGGCACGGGTAAGCCGGTATTGGCCGTAAACGCGGCGGGTTTCGCGCACGCCAATCGGATCGCTTATCCAGGAGAGCATCGATTGCTCATAGCCGGGCACGCAGTCGCGCAGGAAGCGGGCATATTCCAATGCCTGCCGCCGCCCTTCCACTTCCGCCGCCGACAGCGCCACTGGGTCCGTGCCGTCCACATCAGCGATGCGCGTCATGATGGTATGGATCACGCCGGCCTGCGTAGTAATGTGGCCGCTTCCTTCGCGCCGCGGCAGGATGTAGTCGCCGCTCTGCACTGCCTTCTCCATCGCCTGCACCAGTGCCCGCTTGCCGAAAGCCTGCGAGCGATCCACATCCACATTGGCCATGCGAAATGTCGTCGTCAGCGTCTGCGCCGGATCGAGGTCGCCCGCCCGTTCATAGGGCGCGCCCGCCTGGTGGCAGACATCCGCGTCGCCGGTGCAGTCGATGACCACGCGTGCCGTCAACTGCATCAACCCCCGCTTTCCGTCTACGATCACCCCGGTGATCCGCTCTCCATCCATGACGACATCAGTGCAGAAGCTGTGGAAGAGCAACGTTACGCCCGCTTCCAGCGCCAGAGTCTCCCATACAATCTTGAGCATGGTCGGATCGTAGGTGACACCCGTGCCGGCGCCGAAACTGTTGGGGCGCTCGAACGCGGCATTAACGCGTTTGAGCGCTGCCACCACATCGTCCGGAATGCCGCCGACCACTTTATAGGCATGGGCGCCTGGGGTGTAAAAGCCGTAGAAGGTGTCAAGCACCTGGGTGCTGGTGCCGCCCAGAAAGCCGAAACGCTCGACCAGCGTGGTGCGGGCGCCGCTGCGCGCGGCGGCAATCGCTGCCGTCGCGCCCGCCGATCCTGCTCCGATCACCAGTACGTCGCTGTCCCACAGTTGTGTCAGTTGTTTGGTATAAATCTCCATAGCTGCTGTTGTCTCCTGAAAAGGCTTGCGCACCACCGGCTGCCGTTGCTGGGCTGTTACTGGACTGTTACTGGACTGTCCAACCGCCGTCCACCGCTAGAACCGCACCGGTGACAAATCGCGACTCGTCGCCGGCGAAAAAGAGGGCGGCAGCGGCTACATCCGTCGTCTCTCCGACCAGCCCCAGCGGCTGCCAGAATTGAACTTGCTGGGCAATGGCGGGGTCGCTTTTCGTGCGCGCCGCCATGCGTGTGTCGATCAGCCCCGGCGCAATTGTGTTGGCGCGGATGCCCTGACGGGCATAGTGGGCGGCGATGTTGCGTGTCAGGCCGATAATGGCTGCTTTGCTGGTGGCATAGGCGTGGGTGTCAAATAACCCCTGTGTGCCTACCAGCCCTAACACCGAGGCAATCGTGACGATGCTGCCGCCGCGTTCAAACATCGCCGGCAGGGCGTGCTTGCAGGCGAAAAATGTGCCGCGCAAATTGACGGCCATGATCGCGTCCCAAGCTTCCGCTGTACACTGGTGGACAGGGCCATCGCCCAGGCTGCGCCCGCCGATGCCGGCGTTGCTCAGCAGTATTTCGAGATGACCGAAATGCGACAGCGTGTGCGCAAACAGCTTCTCGACTGCCGCTTCCGCCGCCACATCGACCGCCATAAAAATGGCTTGCCCCCCCGCGTCCGTGATCGCTTGTGCAGTCGCTTCGCCGGCAGTGACATTGCGATCCGCCACGACCACGGACGCGCCTTCGTGTGCAAACCGCAGCGCGCAGGTGCGCCCGATTCCTTCTGCCGCCCCGGTGATTACGGCAACTTTGCCGTCTAGACGCATCTCAGCACCTCGCTAACTCGCTGTAAAGATTTTTGAGCGTGGGGTACAACTGTTTGTACACGGCAAACAGCCGCTGGTAGACGGCATGGCGGCCGGCATCCGGCTGGTAGCGGCGCTGCACATGGGCTGTGGCGGTCGCCACGGCGGCGATGTCGTCGATGAGGCCGAGGCCGGCGCCGGCTAGCAGCGCATTGCCGAGCGGTGCACCACCTTCATCCGTCAGCACATTCAGCGGGCGGTTGCAGACATCCGCAATAATTTGGCACCACAGGCTGCTGCGCGTAGGGCCGCCGGTCGCGCGGATTTCTTGGATCGGCGCGCTCAGCAATTCGGCCGTTTCCAGGTTGTGGGCAATGGCAAAGGCCGCGCCTTCGAGCACCGCCCGCACCAACTCCGGCTTCCCTGTGCTCATCCCCAGGCCAAAAAAGACGCCGCGTGCATAGCCGTCGTTGATGGGCTGCAGTTCGCCGTTGAGATAGGGGAGGAAGATCACGCTGCCTGCCCCCACGTTGGCGGCAGCCGCCAGTTTGATGAGGCCGGTAAGATCGTCGCTGTCACCGAGCGCGCTGCCAAGCCACGCCAGCGCCGCCCCGATCGCACCCATGGAGCCGCCGATCAGGAATTGATGGTCGAGTACATGCTGGAAAGCGAGCAACTGCGGGTGCACGAGGGGCCGCTGCTGCGTGGCGTAGAGCGTGCCGGCCGTGCCCAGCGAGAGAAACGCCATGCCCGGCAGCACCGCACCCAGCGCCAGTCCTGCCGACGAAGTGTCCTCGCCGCCGGCTACGACCGGAACGGCGGGCGGAAGACCGAGTTCCGCCGCTGCGCGGGGGGTAAGCCGGCCGATTACCGTTTGGCAGCCGGCGAGCGGCGGGTAAAGATGTGCAGGCAGCCCAAATGCATCGATCAGGCTGGAAGACCACTGGCTGCGTGCTAAATCAAAGGCAAACAGGATACTGGCGTCGGAAAAGTTGGTCACCACTTCGCCGGTAAGCCGGAAGTTGATGTAGCCGGTGGCGGTCAGGCTGGTCTGCGCCGCCTCGATCAGCTTGGGGTTGTGCTTCTGCAGCCACATCAGGACAGGGTCGGCGTTATAGGGAGCCGGCGCCTTGCCGTTGATCTGCAGAATTTGCGCCGCGCAGCTTTGGCGCAGCTGCTCGCACTGCGGCTCGGCGCGGTTATCCATCCAGATAATGGCTGGGTGCAGAACTGCACCCGCGGCATCGATCAGCGTCACGGAGCAGCCCTGGCCGCTGACACCGATGCCCGCCACCGAGCCGGCGACGTTGTACGCAACCTGGCGCGTGGCGCTCTCCAGCACTTGCCTGGTGACCGCCACGACGCTGTTCCACCAATCTTCCGGCGCCTGCTCCGCCCATCCCGGCTGCGGATGCTGCGTCGGATAGGCCGCCTGCGCCTGTGTGACGACCTTCCCTTCCGGCGTCGCCAAAACGGCTTTGACATAACTCGTGCCGATATCGATGCCCAAAAGCAGAGGGGGCATGTTCAGTCGCGTCCAAAAATCATGCGTTTGCGCCGTTTGAATTCTTTGTAGACCCGCTGCAGCTGTTCCTCCGCTTCTTCGGGCCGGTCGGCAAAATGGGGGCTGGTCAGCACCACCGGCGGTGTGCCGTATTCCACCAACAGTTCGGCGGTGCGCGCCTTGAGGGCATTGACGACGGAGGTGGCGCCGATGGTTGAGGTGGGGCTGACTTTGTACTTCAGCCCTTCGATATCCACTACAGCGTCGCCCGGCGGCGTGCAGTTGTCGATGGTGACGTCGGCCACCTCGGCCAACTTGCGGCCGCTCGAATGGCGCGAGATAGTGGATGCGGCGTGCGCCAGCGACGTTACAGCCATGACTGGCAGGCTGCGCTGTTTTGCTTGCAGCGCCATCTCAATGACAAGGCCGTTGATGCCGGTGCTGGAGAAACAGATCATGCTGTCGTGCGGCCCAAATTCGTAGTTGGCCAAAATGGCGGCGGCATACCCTTCTTGCCGCTCCAAAAAGAATGATTGGGCAAGGCCGTCGGCGCCGACGAAGTTGGTGTAAAAGGTCAGCGCCAACTCGACCATTGGGTAGAAGCCTGGGTAAGAGCCGATGCGCGGAAACATTTCCTCGACCGACATGCGGCTGTGGCCGCCGCCCCAGCAAAAGACCATGCCGTCGCGGCTGATGGTGTTGGCGCAAATCTGGGCGGCTGCCTCGATGTTGTCGCCCTGCGTCTCGGCAATGCGTTGTACGATTGCACCGGCAGTGGCGAGATAGCGCATCGAAGCCGCCGGTTGCTGTGTCTGTTGTGTGGTCATGAGTTCCTTAGCCTGTGAGACTTCCCCTGTGAGACTTCCTGAAAGTGGTTTGTTGTTGAACTGCTCGCGCAAGTATGATGGTTATATAGCAGAGCGGAGCGGGCATTGCAAGGCCCCCTCTGCCCGTATCGGCGGCCGCTGTTTGGCTGCAAGCATAAAGGAGAGGGTGTGAAGCAATCCCGTGCGCTGCGGCGACAAGAGCAGTTGTTGGAGATTATGAGCCAACATGGGGAAGCGGCGGTGGACGAATTGGCTGCGCGCCTCAAGGTTTCGGTTTGGACAATCCGCCGCGATTTGAGCTTGCTGGAGGGGCGCGGCGCGCTGCTGCGGCTGCACGGGCGGGCGGAAGTGGCCCAGGCGGCCAACGTGCAGGCATGGGACAGTGCGGTGCTGCGCCAGGCTGCAGCCACCAACCTAGAAGCTAAGCGGCGCATCGGCCACATGGTGGCTCAGCGCATCCCGCCGGGCGCGCATCTCGCCGCCAGCGGCGGCTCCACAACGCTGGAGGTTGCGCGCGCACTCAAAGCGCAGCACTTCCAAGGTGAAGTCGTGACGAATGCGCTGGACATTGCCATGGAACTTGCCGGTGCGCCGGGGCTTGCTGTTGTGTGCACAGGCGGCGAGGTGCAGCCGCGCTACCACACCCTGGCGGGTGCAGTGACCGAGCGCGTGCTCAAGCTGCATTTCTTTGACTACGCAGTGCTTGGCGTCAGCGGCATTGACGTGCGGCACGGCTTCACGGTCAATAGCCAGGTCGAAGCGGCCACCTTGAATTTGATTGCGGAGCACGCGCGCACGGTCGTAGTTGTCGCCGACAAAAGCAAGTTTGGCCGGGTGGCTTTTGCTTCCGTGCTGGGCGAGACGCCGCCGCACCTGCTTGCCAGCGACGGCGCTCCGGGCGCGGAATTTGTGCGCTTTTTGCGCGCGCAAGGCACGCAGTTGCTGCTGGATGGCTGAACGGACGCTGAGCGGACGGTGGGGTAAAAAACGGGCAGGATTTGAATTGTACTGCCCGTTCCACTGTGCTATAGTGAAATGTGCAACGAACTGTCGCCGTGACAGAGGCTTGTCCCCAAAACTTCAATTTAAGGAGAGAGTACTGATGAAACGCCATCTGTATCTTGTGTTGACCGCGCTGCTTTTGATTGCGGTCGTTTCCGGCTGCGCGCCTGTCGCGCAGGCGCCGGCAGCGCAAGCGCCTGCCGAAGCCACTGAAGCGGCGGCGCCGGCAGCCGATGCCTCTGCGCCCCTGTTTGTCGTTATCAACAAGAGTGCTGACCAGCAGTATTTTATCGATCTGCAAAATTCCTTTGTCGATACGTCCGTCAGCTTGGGCGGCCAGGCCAAGAAATTTGACGCCAAGCTTGACCCAAACCTTGGTGTCAGCCTGGTGAACGACGCCATTTCCGCCGGCGCCAAGGGAATTGCCATCACCGTGCCCGACCAGACGATTGGGCCGGCAATTGCCAAGGCTGCGAGCGATGCCGGTGTCGTATTGATCGCCACCGATGACAGCATTCAGGACGAAGCAGGCAATCCAATTCCTTTTGTCGGCTTTGACGGCAAAGATATGGGCAAAAAGGTGGGCGAAGCAGCCGGCAAACTGCTGGCTGACAGCGGTTGGCTGGATGACAGCAGCAAAAAAGTCGGCGTTCTCTCCGTTGAAGTCCAGACCCTTTCGGTCTGCAACGACCGCACCGACAATCAGAAAGCAGCCATCATTGCCGCCGGTATGCCCGAAGCCAACATCTTCTCGGTTCCCTACACCGGCGAAGCGCTGGCCGCGCAGGATGCTGCCGGCCCCATCATCACCGCCAACCCGGATGTCACCAACTGGGTGGTGTTTGGCTGCAATGACGAAGGCGTGCTGGGTACGTTGAATGCGCTGGCCACCGCCGGGGCCAATCCCGACAATATTATCGGTGTCGGCCTGGGCGCTTATGAAGCTTGCAAGCCATGGGCAGCCGGACAGCCCAGCGGCTTTAAGGCTGCTCTGTTTATCTCCGGTCTCGATGTGGGAGCAACGGCAGCCACCGTTCTGCATGATGCAGTCGTCAACGGCAAGGCGCCGGAGTTGAATTCGTATGCGCCGACTTCGATCGTGGACCCGGCTAATTTCCAGGATGTCATGGACCCGATCTCGTTTGCGAATTGTTCCCAGTAGTCAGTAATCACCTGTGTGTTGGCTGGGTGCGGATATTACCACCCTGCACCCAGCCAACCATATTCCCTTCTGCTCCTGCTGCCAGAGAGAGTGTGTTTGACCATGACCGTCAGCATCCCCGTATTACATCCCGCCATGCCGCCGGCTCGTTCCGGCAGTCTTGAAATCCGCAACATCAGCAAGGCGTTTCCCAACGTGCAAGCGCTTAGCGATGTTTCCTTGGATATTCGTCCCGGCGAAATTCTTGCTTTTATGGGCGAAAACGGCGCCGGTAAATCGACACTGCTGAAAATCATTAATGGCGACTACCGGCCCGACATTGGGACATTGTCGCTCGATGGCCAAGAGTTGGCCTTTTCCAGCCCACGCGAGGCGCATAAAGCAGGCATCCGCGTCATTTACCAGGAACCGGAAATTATTCCCGGCGTGGATGTCGCTGAAAACATCTGGTTGGGCGAGCTGCCCAAGCGGCTGGGGTTTCTGGACCGCGGGCGGATGAACCAGCAGGTGAATCGCAGCCTGGCCGAGTATGGCTTTCAAGACCTGCTGCCGATTCATCTGTTAGGCGACCAGCTTTCCTCGGCGCAGCGTCAGATTGTAGAAATTATGCGTGCGCTGAAATCGGGTGTGCGCGTACTGGCCCTGGACGAGCCAACCTCTTCGCTGACCGACGACGAGGTGGAACGCCTGTTCACCCTTGTGCGCCGCCTGCGCGAC
The DNA here is from genome assembly GCA_038205395.1 of Caldilineales bacterium. Lineage (GTDB taxonomy): Bacteria > Chloroflexota > Anaerolineae > Caldilineales > Caldilineaceae > Fredericiella. The sequence goes on along the minus strand of JBBRBX010000046.1, from coordinate 12,822 downwards.
GAAGGGGTGGCGATTATCTATGTTTCGCATCGCATCCGCGAAATCTTGCAGCTTTGCGACCGTGTGGCGATCCTGCGTGATGGGCGCCTGATCGCGGTGCGGGCCGCGGCTGACCTGAGTGATAACGAAATTGTGCGCCTGATGGTCGGCCATGAGCTGTCCGACGTTTTTCAGCGCCATCCTGTGGAGGCTGGGCGTGAGGTGCTGCGCGTTGAAAATCTTTACAGCAACTGGCATACCAACGTCAGCTTTCACATCAACGCCGGCGAGGTCGTCGGTTTTGCCGGGCTTATCGGCGCAGGCCGCACTGAACTGGCCAAGGTGATCTTTGGCGAATCGGCCAAGCGCCGGGGGACGGTGGTGCTGGACGGCGTCAGCGTCAACATCCGCCGCCCGGACGAAGCAATCGCCAAAGGAATCGGTTTTGCGCCCGAAGACCGCAAGCGCGAAGGGTTGGTGCTGATTCGCAGCGTATTGGAAAATGCCTCGTTGGCGATACTCAGCCGGCTCAGCCGGTTTCACTTTATGCGCAGCCGTCTGGAACGGAGTTTGGTGACCGGCTTCGTAGAAAAGCTGCGCGTGCGCACGCCTTCCATCGACCAAGAGGTGGGGAAGCTTTCCGGCGGCAATCAACAAAAGGTAGTGCTGGCGCGTTGGCTGGCTGCGCGACCTAAGGTGCTGATCCTGGACGAGCCGACCCGCGGCATTGACATCGGCGCCAAAGCCGAAATTTACCGTCTCATCGATGACCTGGCCAATGAAGGGCTGGGCATCATGTTTATCAGTTCGGAACTGCCCGAACTGTTGGGGCTGGCTGACCGCATCTATGTGATGCAAAACGGCCGGATCACCGGCGAACTGGCCGCAGCAGAAGCCAACGAAGAGGCAGTGCTTGCGTTGGCGATGACCGACAATCTATCGGCGGCGCCCAAAGGGACCGCTGCACCAACTGGGGAGAGGAGCGCTGATGAGCGCTAAAGTAACGACACGATCTACTGTTCCTGCGCGTCAGGATGGGTTTATGCACCGGCTCATCGGCTTTGTAGGGGCCGACAACCTGTCTCTGCTGTTTGCGCTCCTCGTGCTGGTGCTGCTGATTACAGTGGTGAGCGGCTGGTTTGGCATGGCCGGCGGCGATAAGTTCTTCTCATGGCAGAATATCATGAACAGCATGGCCCAGGCCGTTGTTGTGGTCGGGCTGCTCTCTATCGGCGAGACCGTGGTGATTATCGCCGGCGCGCTGGATATTTCGGTCGGCTCGATTGCCTCGATTGGCTCGGTGGTGGCAGCCTCGGTGCTGGTGGGCGTCGGCACTGTGGGGTCGCTGCGGATTTTGCCTACCGGTAATGTGCTGATCGCGGTGCTGGCTGGGATTCTGGCCGGTGTGATTGCCGGCGCCATCAACGGCTTTATCGTCACTGTCCTGCGCGTGAATCCGATCATTGCCACGTTGGGCACGCTGGCAGCCTTTGGCGGCTTTGCTTTTCTGCTGGCGCCGGAAGGCAAGCCAATCGGTGTGCTGACGCAGCCTGAGTTTACCTGGCTGGCGCAGGGACGCTTTCTGACCGAAGCGCCTGTCCCATCGTTGGGTGGCGGCAGTTGGACGGGAATTCCGGTGCTGACGGTGATCCTCGTCCTGGTCGCTTTCATTGCACATGTTTTGATGGCTTACACGGATTTTGGGCGCGCAATCTATGCAATTGGCGGCAACGCCACGGCTGCGCGCCTGGCGGGCATCAACCTGTCGCGCATGCGGGTGCTGATGTACATGTTTTCGGGCGGTGTGGCGGGTCTGGCCGGTGTGCTGCTTACGTCACGCACAACGTCAGGCAACCCCGTCAACGGCAATGGGCTGGAACTGCAGGCCGTTACGGCTGTATTTCTGGGCGGTGCGGCGACGGCCGGCGGCAAGGGGACGATTGTCGGCACCTTCTTGGCCGTCATCCTGGTGGGCGTGCTCAACAACGGCATGAATCTGTTGGGCTTCAACACCTTTATCCAGCGCGTGGCGCTGGGTCTGCTTTTGATTGCAGCCGTTGCCATTTCACAGTGGCGGCAGGCACGGGCTGAACGCGCCCGCACACGCATCGCTGCGCAGGAGTAAAGCGCAGGGTATTCTGCCGAGAATCAGCCGGTCAGTTTGCCGGTCAGTTTGCTATGTCCAGCAGCGTGAACTGGCTTGTGTTGGCCGGTGTCCAGCCGCGCACACCGTCCGGCAGTTCGACATACCACCAGACGATGGTGTCGCTGTCTCCCTGCAGCCAGGTGGGGCCGCCGATGACGCGAGCGGTGTCCCCATCCTGCATATAGCCGACGACTTCCCCCTGCTCCGAGCCGGCGGCGCTGCGCACGGAGGATTTCAGGTTGGGCAGAATTTGCACAGTCACACCAATGCCGATCGCAGAATTCGCCTTGCTGCTGGCGGGCAGGCCGTTGGTCTGGAGACCGGGCGCCGACAGGTCGGCTGTGGGCGGCGCATTGGCCGCCAGCACAGGCGCGCCGGCGGGCTGCACAAGCGCACTTGGCGTGGGTGCGGGTGCGTCCGCTTCCTGCCTGCCGCGAAAGAGGCTGTTGAGCAGCCAGAACAACAGGCCGACCACGACGAACATCAAGCCGATGCCGATCGCCACATGCAAAAGATTGACGGACCCCTCAGCGCCCGCTTCTTCACCCGTGTGCGTGATATCCAGCCGATCAAGCGGCTTGCCATACTCAGAAACATACAAGGGTGTGGATGGGCCGCTGCCGGTGTAGCGTGCCGTGAGCAGCCACTGCGCCTGTCGCTGCACTTTGTTCTGGATCATCGTGGGCAGCGTGCGGTCATAATGCAGTTCGGCCTGCATCGCTCGCCCCTGTGAATCCAGCAGCACCACCATGTTGGCTTCGCGCTGCCCGTCTTCCCCCACAAAGTCGTAATAGCGGGCCGGCACCGGCTGCAGCAAGTTGCGCTGGCGCTGCTGCAGCTCGTCGCTGTGCTGGTTGATCTCACGTTGCACTTCCGGTCTGTTCGTCGTCATAGGGGCTAATAGGCGCCAATCTCGATCAGGCGCTGATCACTGATGCCAAAATGGTGTGCGACTTCGTGCAAGACCGTGCGGCGCACCTGGCTGCGGATGGCGTCTTCATCGGGCGGGCAAAAACGTAAAATCGGGCCGCGAAAGATTGTAATCTTGTCGGGCGGTATCAAGCCGTAATGGCTTGTGCGCACCGTCAGCGGCACCCCCTCATACAAGCCCAACAGCGTGCTGCCGAGCGGTGCGCCGGTCGAGGCAATCTGCCGTTGTGTGGGCCATTCCTCGACAGTCACCGCAATGTTTTCGATAAATTTCCACAGTTCATCGGGAATCTCCGCCATTGCCTCTGAAACTAACTCCTCAAAACGGCGACGCGAGACATAAAACGGCGGCTGTGGTTGCTTTTGTGATGGGCTGGGCGGCTCATTCATGGGTTGATCCAGACTAAATGCGGGCGACGGCGAGGAGCAGACGGCGGCGGTTGCGATAGGAGACAAACTTCTGCAGGTCGCCTTCCAACTGGCTGCTCAACTTGTTGATCACCTTTTCTTGGCTGCGTTGATAGCGTGCGACGTCAGAGGCGTCAGATGCGTCGGTGGCTTGCGCCTCGGTCAGCAGTTGCTTGCTGACGGCGGCATCGTTGAGGTCGCCTAGATCTTCCTGCAGCTTGCGCAGATCGCCCAACAAGCCTGTCGCCTCCGGCCCCAGCAGGCTCTCTACAAACTCCAGGTTGTAGCGCAGATACTTGCATTCAATGCGCAGCAGGTGCAGCACTGCCACTGGCGGTCCTGCTTCCCCCTCAAACAAGGTCTCAAAGCTGCGCACTTTTTCAAAATGGGTCAAGATCATAGAAGGTGCGACATGCCGTACTTGATGCGGTGTGGGCGCCTCATCTGGCTTCGGCGTATAGCTGCGAATCCCATCACCGCTGTTCCGGCAGAATACTGCGAAGCCGGCGATAAAACGGGCGTAAGCATGGCTGTCAAGCCAGCGTGTCAGTTCGGCGTGGACGGCAGCACGCCGCTCACGCCACGCCGCCAGTGCAGCGGCCAGATTGTCACCCTTTGCGCTGCTTTTGGCGCTGCTGAAGCGTTCCAGCTTGTCAATAGCGACGTCGAGATCGCGCACAGCGCCGAGAAGCCGCGCCGTATGCCGCAGGCGGCGCAAGTAACGGCGGATGGCTTTGGGGCGGAAATAGTCGCCATAGAGTTTGGCGGCGGCACGCGCGCGGCGAATGGCGACCCGCATGTCGTGCACGTACCCCGGATTGTCGGAAAAACGCACACCTGCTTCGTTGAGCAGCATCTGCGTTAACTGCTCACGCCAGATCAGGCGGCACGCCTCGCCCATGTGCATCGCAGACTGCAGGCCCTGCCAATTGGCGGGCGCAGCGGCCGGATGGCGGCCAATCACACCCAGGGCATGTTCCAACTTGCTGACTGGACTTGGCTCCATTTTCACCTGGCTCTGCAGTGCAGCCACGATGGCATGCAGTTCCGTCTCCTCAAGCCCGCGCACCAGTTCGATTTCCAGCTCCGCATACTGCGCCAAGAGCGGCTCTTCTTCGGTCTGGCGCACTTGTACATCGTCGAACGACAGCTCGGCGATGTAGGTCTGCTTACTGCTGCGTCGGTTGGGCGTGCTCCGCCGCGCGGCCAGGATGCGGCGCTTGTAGCGTGTCTGCTCCAGCCGACAGAGTGGCTCCAACTGTGTCTCGCCGTTCAACAGGGGCAGCAGCGTTTGCATCACCGCTTCGGGCCAGCCGCTGATCGGCGCCACTTTGGCTTCCGGCGCCAGCGGCTCTTCCAACTCCATGCGCCGGTAGATGCCGGCCGTGTCGGCAATCCGTCGCGATTTGAGCGTGACCAGCCGTTTTCCTTCGCCGGTGCGGATCCGCAGCCCATAGCCCGCGCGCAGCAGCCGGAAATCGGCGGTGTCAAAATACTCGTCAACGATCTGTACTTCGCCGGCATCTTCAAGCGCATAGCCTGGCGCCAGCTCGTCTGCCGTGCGCAGCGGTTCTACGACAGCCGGATCGGCAATCAGAAACTTCGCTTCAATTTCCTGTGGCGCCGGTTGGGACATTGCGTTGCCTCGCTTTCGTATTGGCGGCTGCCGCTGCTGCCCTGCCTATTAGGCTAATGAAACCAAAAGCTGCTGCAAAATCATGATGCCGAAAAAAGCCACCAGCAGCGAAATATCGATCATTCCTCCCACGGGAGGGATCAGACGCCGGATCGGTTCGAGCACCGGCTCGGTGACCTGGTACAGAAGCTGCACGATCGGGTTGGACGGATCGAGGTTGGGAATCCAACTGACCAGCGCGCGCGCCAGCAGCACATAGGAGTAGACTTGCAGAAGCAGACTCAGGATTTCAATGACCGGATTCATAGACTATCTTTCTTTTCACTCATGGCGCCCAGTTCCTGGCTGCGCCGGTAGGCGGCAAAGATGGCGTCGCTGATGGTGGCGCGCACACTTGCCTTTTCCAGTTCGTACAAACCGGCGGCTGTGGTGCCGCCTGGACTTGTCACTTGGTTTTTTAACTCTGCCGAATGTTTGCCGGTGGCGCGCATCAACGCCACGCTGCCTTCAATTGTTTGCAGCACCATTTTTTCTGCGTCGCGGCGCGAGAAGCCCATGTGCACGCCGGCATCGATCATCGCTTCGATCAGAAGCAGCACAAAGCCTGGCCCAGAGCCGCTCAAGCCCGTGGCCATATCCAAATAGCCCTCTTCCTCGACCTGCAGTTGTTCACCCATGGCGCCCAGAATGGTGGCAGTATGCGAAAGCTGCGCCGGCGTAACATGCGGGGTGGCCGTCCAGACGGTCATGCCCTTGCCAAGCTGGCCGGGTGTATTGGGCATGGCGCGCACAATCCGGTCGTGAAAAAGCTGGTTTTGCAGTGTGCTGATGCGGGTGCCGGCAATGATGCTCAGCACAAGCGCATCGGGTGAGATGCGGCTGTGCAGGTCTTTGCCCACTTTGGACAGAGATTGCGGTTTGATGCTGAGAACCACAATATCGGCTCCGCGCACCGCCTCATCATTGTCTGATGTTGTCTCGATGCCGTAGCTTTTGCCCAAAAACTCCAGCCGCTCCAGCCACGGGTCGCTGACGACAATACGCTCGGCGCTGGTCAGCCCAAGGTTGAGCAGCCCTTTGATCATGGCTTCGCCCATGACCCCGCCGCCGATAAAAGCAATTCGATTTGCGTTGAACATGATTCGCCCTAGCTTCTGACCCCAAATATGGCGGAGCCGACCCGGATGATGGTGGCGCCTTCTTCAATTGCAACTTCAAAGTCGTTGGTCGTTCCCATCGACAGCCGGCGCCAGTCGGCCTGTGGGCAGCGTATGGTCAACTCGTCACGCACTTGGCGCAGCGTGCGGAAGACCGGACGCACCTTCTCGGCATCATCCGCAAAGGGAGCCATTGTCATCAGGCCGGAGATGCGGATGCCGGGCAGTGCGGCCAACTCTGCCGCTGTGGACAAAAGTTCCTGGGCGCTGAAGCCGTGCTTGCTCTCTTCCTGAGCAATATTCACCTCCAGCAGCACAGGCAGCACGCGCCCCGCCGCCACTGCCGCACGGCTGAGCCGCTGGGCAATTTTGGTGCGATCCACCGAGTGGATCAGCGCCCACGGCCCTACCGCATCGTCCGTTTTGCGGCTTTGGATCGTGCCGATCAGATGCCAGGTAAGCGCCAGCCCCGCCGCCTGCGCCCCTCTAACTTTGGGCCACAGTTCTTCCAGCCGGTTCTCGCCGAAATCACGCTGGCCTGCGGCCGCGGCCGCCGCAATTGCCGCCGGCGGATGCATTTTTGAAACCGCAACCAACAGTACGTCAGCCGGGTCTCTTTCGGCGCGGGCGGCGGCAGCCGCCATACGCCGGCGTACATCCGCCAAGTTGGCCGCAATTTGCTCTGCGATAATGTCAGTTGGCACCCATTCTCCACTCATGCCGCTGAATTGTACCAACGCCGCGCGTGGTTGGCAAGGAGCAGAGGTGCTCTCAGCAGCCGCCCAGCCCGGAGAGCACAGGCAGATAGAGGCGCTCTGTCCCTTCCGGCAGGGGGGCGACAATGGTTTCGCCGGGCGCCGGCAGCCGCACCGGCTCGCTCCATATGCCCGGATAGCGCTGATTGGGCCAATTGCCTGTCCCTTGCGGCTGCTCGGCCCGCGCGCGGACGCGGAACAGATAGTCGTCGCCTGTACAGCGAGCGGCAAACTGCATACTGCCAGGTCCCATATAGCCATCCTGCAGTTCACGCCAGGCGCCGTTGCGCGGGTGGTAGTACTGCACGTCGTACTGGAGCTGAAAGTTGGCGCCGGCAATGGTGGGGATGTCGGCCCCCAAGGAGCCGTCCCAGGCCAGCGTCACATCGAGGCCGGTTCCGCCGGTTACGGTTGCCGTCGTCACAGCCAGGCTCGCCACCGGCGCCTCCACCAAGGAGAGGGCGTCAATAAAGCCATGGTTGCCGTGCCAGCGAAAGGGGCTGTTGATGCGGGCAAAGACTGTGATGGCATCGGCATGGGCGACGGCGCTGGTGCGCACATTCGACCAGCCGATACGCTTGTTGTTGGCGTCTACAAAGTTGTTGCGATTTTCGGCCCACACCACGCCGGCGGCGTTGGGGTCTGTGCCGCCGCTGGGGTCAATGCCCAGCAGTTTCGACATGTAGTAGCCATCGGGGCAGTCGTTTTTGGGGACGGTGTTGCTGCCCCCGCAGAGCGTCAGCAGCCAGCCGCTGAGGCTGTAGGCTGTGCCTGAAATCACCGGGATTTGCTGGTAGATGCTGACGTCAAACGGCTTGCCCGGCTCCGGCGGCGTTTCAATATCCAGTGAACTGACAAACAGGCTGTCGATGCCGGAAATTTTTTCCACATGTTTATTGCTCTCAGGATCGCAGGACTTCACAATCGAGATACGCGCGCTGGACAGCACGGGAATGTCGCCGTTGCTGTAGAGCAGCCAACCATTCGGCAGCAGAATGTCTTTGCCGCGGCTGTTTTGGGCGGTGTAATAGCCGCCCGTATCACATTCGAAATCGGCGTTGGTCAGCCGATTCGGCACACCGGGCAGCGTGCCTGCCGGGCCGGCCATATCGCGCCCTTGGCCTTGGCCACGGGCAGCCAGCGTGATCAGCAAGAAAAAGACAAGTGTCAGCACAGTGCAAATGCGACAATTTGCGAAATTCATACTCGCCTCCTAGGGGTTTGGAACAAGCCAGGCCAGCATACTAAACAGGCCACAGCGTCCTTTTTCGGCGCGGTGGCTGAAAAAATCAGCCGTGGTGACGGCTGTGTCGATCCCTGCAACCTCAACATTCTCGAACGGAACGCCCGCCGCCACGAGCTGGCTGCGATTGGCTTCCCACAGATCAAAATGCGCCTGCCCGCTGGGGCCATCCGGATAGTGCAGCAGGCGTTCGGCATTCGGCAGTTTCGCCTGCGCCAGGGCAACCACATCCGGCCCTACGGCATAACTTTGGGGGCCAATGCTGGGGCCAATACAGGCGATCAGCGCCGCCGGATTGCTGTTGTAGGCCGCCTGCATCGCCCATAAGGTGGCGGTGGCGGCGCCGTTGACCGTCCCGCGCCAGCCGGCATGGCAGACGCCCAGCGCCTGGTGCTGCGGGTCATAGAGCAGCACCGGCACACAGTCGGCAAAGACCAGAAAAAGCGGCAGCCCCGGCGTATCAGTGACCAGCGCGTCACAATGATCCTTTACGGCGCCGGCGTCGCTCCAATCGACCTTGGCCACGCCCGTGCCGTGCATCTGGCGGCAGGAAACAAATTCGCCGGCGTGCACGCCCACAGCCGCGGCCAGCCGCTGCCGGTTGGCGCGCACCCGCTCCACGTCATCACCGCGCAGCACGCTGAAGTTGAGGCTGTGCCAGGGGGCAGGGCTGACGCCGCCGTGCCGCGTGCTGACGTGCGCCTGCACTGCCGGCCCCGCCAGCGAATCGAAGGTGTAGGTGATGACAGGATTGTTCTCTGTTGACTGTGTTGACTGTAAATGGATGATGCGCTGCATGATTAGGGATTTTCCGCTGCCGGAACCGCGGCGCAGGCGGTGTCCAAGCTGACAAATTGCGGGTCGCCCGACACCCATCCTTGCTGGCCATCGGGAGCCGTGACACGCAGCCAGGCGCAGTTGTCGATTTGTCCTTGCACGCTTACCTGCATGCCGCGTGTGACCACCGTCAGCCGCTCCACAGTTGTGCTGGGTCCGCTGCGCAGGTTGAGCCGATCCACCAGGACGGTGGCCGTCACCGGCGAGACTGTTGGGGTGGCCGTGGGGGCGGGCGCGGCAGCGGTTGGCGCTGCCGTTGCCTCAGCCGCCGACTCAGCCGGCTCGGCTGCGGGTTGGCTGGGTTCGCCGGCTGTCTGTGGCGCGCCGCCCCCGATCTGGAGGCTGCTGAGAATGGGGCCCAGTGCGCGCAGATCGTCTACGGCGGTCAGATAAATCTCCACCACGGCGTAGAAGTCACGCTCGTTGGTGGGGTAGATGACCAGCACCGCCGCCGCCGTACCGGAGCCGGCGCACTGCTGCCAGATCTGATAGATGACCGTGCGCTGCGCCGGCGGCAGCGTGCCACGGCCTCCATCCTGGCAGACCGAGGCAAAATCAAAGACGGCGAGCAGGTCTTCCGCATCCATAGCGGCGGGGAGCGAGGTCGAATAGTAGATGGAAATCCCCGGCGTGCCCCAGTTGGCGGCAAAATCGGCCTGGTTGGGTGATGCCGACCATTTGCGTCCGGCCGGCGCGCCGCTGAGCTGCCATTCGCCTTGCGCAATATCGTCCCAGGCTGAGGGGAGTGCGACCGAGAGCAACCCCTGCTCAGCGCGCAAGGTGGTGAAGGCAATGGTCTCTGCCGGCTGGGCTGGGTTGGGGTCCGTTTTGGTCTGGCGGGCAACGGGCACGGCGGGTTGGGCTGCTGCGCTTTGCGGCGGGAGGGCAAGCAGCGTGGCGAGCAGACTGAGTGCAGCCAGCGCCAACGTCAGGAACCGGCGCCGGCTGCTGTTTTCTCCCCGGCGAAGGCGGTCTACTACGGGTACCTTTTGCATACCCGCACAGTGTACCATAGAACAAGCGGTTGGCGTGAGCCGAAACCGGGCTTAGAAAGACAAGCTCGGTCTCGGCTCTACTGTCATACCGTATCCCTATTCAGCCGAAACGGGGAAGAGGAATTGGTCGCCTGCCTGCACGGTCAGCTCGCCGTTGATGGAGTTCCACGGCGGCGGCGCGTCAATCGTGTAGGTGTAGCGGCCGGGGTCGAAGCACTTTTCCGCCTCGCCATTGCCCGCCACCTTGAAGGTGCTTCCCTTGCCGCTGTCGGAGCGAGTAAATGTAACCGTCAACTCCGCCCCCAACTGGTTCTGGAAGAGATAGCAGCCCTGCTGGGAACTGCCTGATGATGTCGCTGCCTGGCTGCTGCCGGATTGACTCTCCGGCTGGCTGCTGCGTGCGCCGCCTTCTTGCGTGGCGGCGGCGGCAGAGGGTGGGGCCGGCCGCTTCGCTTTGGGGATATCGGTGCAGCGCGTGTCGAGGGTCACATATTGATCTTTGCCCGAAGCCCAGCCTTCGACGCCATCAGGGGCGGTGATCTTCAACCAGTCGCAGTTGTCCACCTGCCCCGCAATGGCGAGGGCGTCGCCCTGGCCGGCGACGCCGACGCGATTGTAGTTGGTGCCGGGGCCGCTGCGGATGTTGAGCGAATCCACCTTGACCACGGCCAGCGGCTTGTCCAGGAGTTCCTCTTGGGCGCTTTCGTTCACAGAGGTCACGGCGCCGGCGATGGCCAGGCTGTTGACAATCTCGCCGAAGACCTGCGTGTCCTGCTCGCTGGGCATGTTGATATAGAGCAGCAGCAGCGGCGATTTTTTGCCGTTGGGCGTGGCTGCCAGCACAACAAAGGTGCCGCCGGTCACGTCGCCGCAGTCCGCCCACACATCATAGAGACCTGTCAGGTTGGCGGACTCATAATCATAGCGGTCGTCGTAGCTGCATTGATCCTTGAAGTCAAAGACATCCAGCACTTCTGCCGGAGCGAAAGCCTTGGCTACCTTATCGGATACGCCAATGAAAATGCCGGGCACATCCCATCTGTCGTTAAAACCTTGCAGGTCAGGCGCGGCGGAGAAAGCTGTCCCGACCGGCGCTTCATTCAGCACCCAATCTTCGCTCACCGTATCTGTCCAGGCGGCGGGGGCGCGCAGGCTGATGACGCCGCTGTCGTCTGTGATGTCGCTGAACAGCGGTTCTTCGCCTGTTGATTCGCTGCCCGTTGATTCGCTGTCTGTTGCTGTGTTTTTGGCGTCGCCGGCTGCCGCTGTGTCCGCTGCTGCCGCCAGTTCAGGGTCAAGCGAGAAGCTTTGCAGGAAGGTGTCAAATGCTTCTTCGTCTGCCTTGGTGGTGATCAAAAAATCGAATAAGATAAGCTGGTCGGGCGGGTCGCTTTGGGCAATGCCCGCCACATAGGCGCTTTTTGTTTTGCCGCAGTTGTTGTACCAATCGTAATCGACAGCATATGTCACATCACCGGCACTGTGTTCATCGGTGTAGCGGTCGTCATACGTGCACTTCTCCATCAAGGTGTCACTGGCCAAAATCTCATCCGCATCCAGCAAATCGGTCAGCCCCAGAAGGCTCTTGATGACTATGCCGGGCGTGGTCCACGTGTCGCGAAATTTCTGGATGTTGGGGGCGGCGGTGAGGGTATAGCCTAAGGGGTCGCCGTCTTTGTTTTTCCAGACGGCCGCTTCGATGTCGCTGTACTCAGCGGGGGCAAGCGTCACAATGGCGGGGTCGCGCAGTTCCACATAGGTATAGGTAAGGTCTGTGGTGTCGATGCGGTCGAGCAGTGGGCTGTCCGTGACTGGCGGCTGTGAGTTGCCGGCGCCGTTGCCTACCTGCAAGGTGTCGATGATATGCTCCATGGCGTCCAGGTCTTGATCATCGACGGCATAAATTTCCATCAGCACATAATAGTCGGGCGAATCCGCCGGGGTGAGGGCGGCGATGGCCGCTGTTGTTGTCCCGTCGCAGTTGTTCCAAATCTGATACATGCCGATCAAGTCGCCGTCCGGCAGATCGTCGCGGTCACCGGTATCGCACACCTCGCTGTAGTCGATGGTGTCAAGCAGTTCCTCAACGGTCATTTCTTCCGGCAGCGACTCGGAATAGCTGAGGACAAGACCCGGCACCCCCCAATCGCTGTAAAAGTCATCCAGACTGGGGGTTGCGGTCAATTTGACGCCGACCGCCTCATCATCGATTGCCCATTCGCTCTCTTCCACGTCCGTCCAACTTTTGGGCACTTCCGCACCCAGCATGCCGGAGTTGTCGGTGATGGGGAGATATTGGCTGGCCTTTTGCGCCAGGCGTGGGGGGCGGCTGCTTGCGCCGACGGGAAGCGGCGCGGCGGCTGCCGGCAGCACACTGCTCAGTGCCAGGAAAGCTGCGCACGCCAGTGTGATCGTGCGGCGCAACCACAGGTGGGTGATCATACATGACTCCTTTTTTGATGCATAATTAAAAAGCAGGTTGGGCTGAATCAACGGTTGTAGAACAGCCGCCATCTTAGCGGAAAGCGCTGCTGCGTGCAAGCGCGCATAACGGGGTATGGCGATGATAGAAAGGAGGCTTAATAGGTTTCTTTATTGGGTGAATCGTGGCGGCAGAACAACCGGTGGTATGCCCGCCCAACCGTAAAGAGCTAAAACCCCCGGGCGGTACGCACATTAGATTGCGGCGGACAACCACGCCAAAAAAATTTTTTTATAGCTAGCCCCCCATTACCG